>CAZNKC010000089.1:0-18847 GCA_964573315.1 uncultured Verrucomicrobiaceae bacterium
TGATTTTCAAGGTGGTGGGCAGAGCTGGATTCGAACCAGCGTAGGCGTAAGCCAGCAGATTTACAGTCTGCCCCCGTTGGCCGCTTGGGTATCTGCCCGTCTCCTGTCCGGAGAGCTTGCCAGTAAAGACGGCCTGGCGGGTTTTGCAAATGGTATTTGACCGGGAAAAACACGGCGGTTGCGCCGCGCCGGTGGCACGGGCAGTTTGGGGCCGATGCGTTCGCTGCTTTTTTGCTTTTTCTGCCTCTCCGCCGCGCTCCTCGCGGCGCGGGAACCGGCGGCTTTTGACCGGCTGATTTTTCATGGCGCACCCGGTCCGCTGGCGGCGGACGCGGTGGCGGGGGATTGGCCGCGGCTGCTGGGGCCGGGGGATGACGCGCACTCGCCGGAGAAGCCGCTGCTGAAGGCGTGGCCGGAAGGCGGGCCGAAAAAGGTGTGGGAGGTGGCGATGGGAGAGGGATACGCGTCCCCGGCGATCGTGGGGGAGCGGCTGGTGATTTTTCACGCGCTGGAGGGCCGGGAGACGGTGGAGTGCCTGGAGGCGGAGACGGGGAAGCGGTTCTGGTCGCATGATTATGAAATCGATTACCAGGACCGCTACGGATTCGCCAACGGGCCGCGCGGCAATCCGGTGATCGGGGACGGGGTGGTGGTGATGCTGGGGGTGACGAGCCGGCTGACCGCGCTGGAACTGGCGACGGGCGAGGTGTTGTGGAGCCGGGATTTGCGGGCGGAGTTTCTCGTGCCGCAGGATTTTTTCGGGCATGGTTCGACGCCGCTGATTCGCGATGGCAAGGTGTTCGTGCAGGTGGGCGGCAAGCTGGAGGCGATGATCGGCAACGAGTCTAAACGGGAGCGCGCGGCGAAGCTGGCGACGGCGGGCGTGGCGGTGGCGGCGTTCGATTTGCGCACGGGCAAGACGGTGTGGGAGGTGAACCACGAGTGGGGCGCGAGCTATGCCTCGCCGGTGATGGCGGAACTGCATGGGAAGCAAAAGCTGCTGGTGTTCGCGGGCGGAGAGAGCGCTCCGCCGACGGGCGGGCTGCTGTGCATCGATCCGGAGTCGGGCAGGCTGGAGAGCGCGTTTGCGTGGCGGGCGGATGATTACATCTCGGCCACGGCGTCCTCGCCGACGGTGATCCCGGGCCGGAACCGGGTGTTCGTCAGCACCTGCTATCCGAAGGGCAAACCGCTGGGCGGAGCGATGGTGGAGTATGACGCGGCGTTTCAACCGAAAGAGGTGTGGCGCTCCGCCAAGACCGGCACGCACTGGATGACGCCGGTGTTTCACGACGGGCACCTCTACGCGGTGGACGGCGAGCGGGAAAACAACAGCCGGCTGGTGTGCGTGGACGCGGAGACCGGCGCGGAGGTGTGGGCGGAGACGCTGACGTGGCCGGACGCGGAACTGGGCGCGCGCCTTGGCCGGAGCGGGCCGGTGACGCTGGGTTTCATGCGCGGCAGCCTGCTGCGGGTGGACGGGGCGTTCCTGGCGCTGGGAGAGCTGGGCACGCTGATGTGGCTGGACCTGTCGCCGCAAGGCTGCAAGGTGAACCGGCAGACACCGCTGTTTCACGCCATGAACACCTGGAGCCTGCCCGCGGTGAGCCGGGGGCTGCTCTACGTCTGCCAGCACGGGGAGGACATCGAGCCGGGCCGGGATGGGGGGCCGCGAGTGATTTGTTATGATTTGCGGGGCAAGGGAAATGGGGAATAGCAAATCCATTCGATGAAGCTTCCGGCGTTTTGAACCGTATTCTCATTTCAGCCTTTCCAATCCACCAACCATGCCATCCACCATGAACCGCCGCACCCTCGTCAAATCCGCCGCCGCCACCTCCGCCTTCTTTCTCCTGCCCAGCGGCCTCCGCAAAGGCAAGGCCGCGCCCAGCAACAAACTCAACATCGGCCTCGTCGGAGTCTGGGGCCGCGGCCTCGCGCATTATGATTCGCTCTCGGAGGAAAACGTCGTCGCGCTCTGCGATGTCAACGAGGAGCGTTTCCCGGATGCCTTGAAACGCTTCCCCGGCGCCAAGACTTATGTCGATTGGCGCAAGATGCTCGAGCAAAAAGACCTCGACGCCATCGTCATCTGCACCGCCGACCACACCCACGCCTTCATCGCCAACTGGGCCATCAACCGCGACCTCCACGTCTATTGCGAAAAACCGCTCGCCATCACCGTGAACGAGGCCCGCGTCGTGCGCGCCAACTGGCTCAAGAAGAAAGACAAGCTCGCCACCCAGGTGGGCATGCAGCGCCACTCGGAGCCGAACTTCAACCGCGTCCGCGAACTCATCCGCGACGGCGCCATCGGCGAATTGAAAGCCGCCTATGCTTGGGGCAATCGCCAGATCCGCCGCGACGGCTACCTCATCGGCGACGGCGCGCCGCCGGAGGGTTTTCATTATGATCTGTGGCTCGGTCCCGCGCCCTACCGTCCCTACAATCCCGGTTATTTCGCCGGCCGCGCCGGCGCGAACTGCCTGGAGTGGAACATGTTCTGGGACTTCGGCGCCGGCCAGATCGGCGACATGGGCAGCCACACCATGGACCTGCTGTGGAACGCCGTCGATTGCGCCCTGCCCACCAGCGCGGAAGCCAAGGGCGAGGAATTCAACCCCGACGTCACCCCGGTCGAGTGCGAATCCCACTTCGAGCATCCCGCTAATGACTGGCGCGGCCCCATCACCGTGAGCTGGTATCAAGGCGGCGTCATGCCGCGCTCGCCCAAGCCCTACATCGACCTCACCAAGATCGGCCACGGCGTCATGTTCAAAGGCACCAAGGGCTTCCTCGTCTCCGACTTCAACTCCCGCCTGCTGCTGCCCTTCGGCGACGACTCCGACCTCACCTATTACCAGCCCCGCACCGCCGACACCATCCTGCCGCCGCTCGGCCATTTCCAAAAACAGTGGCTCGACGCCTGCAAAAACCCGAGCCAAAAGACCGCCTGCGACTTCGAGTACAGCGGCAACATGATCGAGCAAATGCTGCTCGGCCTCGTCGCCTACCGCGTCGGCAAGAAACTCGAATACGACGGTGAAAAAGGCGTCGTCACCAACGTCCAGGAAGCCAACCAGTTCCTCGGCAAGGAATACCGCGAAGGCTGGACCTTGGATGGGTGAACCGGAGCGAGGGTGCCATCGCCCGCCTTCATGCCTTCCGTCGATCCGGTGCCTTCTCCGGTTGCGGACTTTCCTCATCCAGAGTAGTTTCCGGCAAGTTTTCAGATGCCCGCAATCATCAATCTTGAAGAGAAGATCGGCAAAACCGTCGGCAAGCGCGTGCCTCCGAACGATCCATTCGTGGCCTATCGAAAGCTTTTGCGATTGAGCGCGGGATTGGCCCGTCCCGTCCCCTATCCGAAGGGAGTCTTTCGATTCAAAACCCATGAAGAAGCTGATGCGTGGCAATGGAACTACATCATGATGGCGGCGACGGAGAACAAGCCAACCGCATTCCCGGAACCCGAGGATCCCTTGGCCAACGTGCCCGCTTGGCTGAAGCGCCTGCTCGGCTGGTTGTTTCGCAAATGAACATTGGAGAGCGGGATTGTATTCCCGCCCACTTTTCATCCCCTCCCGCTTTTTCAGGCCTTGCGCTCCACCGGCCCCCGCGTCTCATTCCCGGATGCCGCCGCGCCTCATCGTCCCGCTTCTCAGCGTTTTGTCTTGGCTGACGCTGCCCGCCTTCGCGGACACCCGTCTCGTCCGCGAGACAGAGGCGCTTTCGCCGGAAGAGCAGCAGGCCAAACTCAAAGTCCGCGAAGGCTTCGAGGTGCAGAACTTCGCCAGCGAGCCGATGATCAACAAACCCATCAACATGGCCTTCGACGCGCGTGGCCGGCTGTGGGTCAGCTCCACCGTCGAGTACCCCTACGCCGCCGCCAAAGACCGCTGGGCCGATGAACAGGGTTCCTTTGTCCGCGACAGCCGGGACGCCATCAAAATCCTCGAGGACACCGACGGCGACGGCCGCGCCGACAAGGTCACCGACTTCGCCGGCGGCCTCAACATCCCCACCGGCGTGCTGCCCTGGCACAAGCCGGAGCATCACGCCGGCTGCATCGCCTGGAGCATCCCTAACATCTGGTACTTCGCCGACACCGACGGCGACGGCAAAGCCGACCTGCGCGAAATCCTCTTCGGCCCGCTCGGTTATGAAAAAGACACCCACGGCATGTGCAGCAGCTTCCGCCTCGGCCTCGACGGCTGGGTCTATGCCACGCATGGGTTCAGCAACACGTCCACCTTTCGCGTCTTGCCGAAGAACGAACGGAAGTCCGAAGCCCGAAATCCGAAATCCAAAACTTTGGAGTTGCACTCCGGCAACGTCTTTCGCTTTCGTCCCGACGGCTCCGCGGTCGAAAAGTGGACCAGCGGCCAAGTGAATCCCTTCGGCCTGTGCTGGGACCGTTACAACAATCTTTACAGCGCCGACTGCCATAGCTCGCCGGTTTACCAACTCATCCGCGGCGCGCACTATCCCAGCTTCGGCAAGCCGCACGACGGACTCGGCTTCGCGCCCGCCATGTGCCGGCACACCCACGGCTCCACCGGCATCTGCGGCATCGTCTATCTCGACGGCGGCGTCTGGGGCCGGAAGTGGGACGACCGCGTCTTGATCGGCAACGTCGTCACCTCCCGCGTCAACCTTGACCGCGTCACCTTCAAAGGCAGCACGCCCATCGCGCACAAGGAGCCGGATTTCCTCGTCAGCGACGACCCCTGGTTCCGTCCCGTCGATCTCCAACTCGGCCCCGATGGCGCGCTCTACATCGCCGATTTTTACAACCGCATCATTGGCCACTACGAAGTGCCGCTGGACCATCCGGGGCGGGACAGGGAACGCGGGCGGATTTGGCGGGTGGTGAAAAAGGGATCAAAACCGCAACGCACGGACTTCACCGCGATGACTCCGAAACGGATCGCGAACGAAGCCGGCGGCCCGAATCTCACGCGCCGTCATCTGGCGCTGCGCGAAGTCAAACGGCGAGGCACTCAGGATTGGCTGCCGGAGTTCACCGGCATCTTCTCGTTGGATTCCCCTTATGTGACCAAGGGCGATCAAGCGCCGGAGAACTTTGTGACTTGGGACACGGAGCCGGGCGACTTCAGCTATGAAACTCTCGACTGGCCCCGTTCCAACGTGCGCGTGGCTTATACACTCTGGGCCTTGTCGTATCTCGGAGAGCGCTGGACTGTTTCCAACGCGCTGCGCAATCTGCATGTGGGCGGCGTGTGGGCTGAAGACAATGAATGGAATCAACCCGCCCTTGTCATGTCGCACGCCGCGCAAATCATCGGTTCCTACGACAAGCTGCATCCTTGGGAGAAATGGAATCTCAGCATCGTCTTCGACTGCCGTGGCGCCATCCCCGGCCGCGCGGTGACGAGCGCGCTTTTGAACCGCCCCGATTTCCTCGACGACAATCCATCCTGGCAGGGGTGGGTGGTGGAAGACCTGATTGAGTTGCTGCACGCCATGCTCGTCGGGGAGGATGGCGTGGATGCCAGCGCGCCATGGAACAAATTCGGCGACAACAAGAACTACATTCACGACACGCACTACATCCACGCCATGAAGCTGCTGCTGCGGGATTTCTTTTCCCAGCCGTATGTCTTCAACAATCCCGCTTGGCGTTACCGGGTGGAACGGATCAAAGCCATGCAGGCGGACTGGTTCCAGGAGATTCTTTATGCCACGACAAGCAGCGAGGTGTCGCGTTACCTTGTCGTAGGAAACATCACCCCCGCCGCCGCCCGTCAAATCGCCGCTTATGGCGACGAGCAGAGCGTCAAGGCCTGCATCCCCACTTTTGGGTACTTCCCTTCCACCAGATACCAAGAGGTCACAAATATCTTCCGCGCCATGCACGAAGGCTTTCAGGAAAGCGGGCGCACCCCGCCGGGAGTCTTTTCCGCGGCCCTGCTCGCCGCGACCACGGCCCTGCTCGACCAGTACGATGCCGCGACCACAGACCCCTCCTGGACCCTCCTCCCGCAGGAGACTCCCCAGCCTGTCTGGTCTTTGCGACCGCGCAAACACCCGGACGGACATGAGGTGTCCACCCTGCAAAGCATGAGCGCCGGTGGCGGAGCCGAGGAGAGCCTCACCGGAGTGTTGCGCTCACGGTTCTTTCCCGCGCCCGCTTTGTTGAGGTTCGACCTCTGCGGCCATCGCGGTCCGCCCAAAGACGAACCGCATGACAAAAACCTCGTCCGCCTCGTCGATGAAAACGGCGCCGTCCTGCGCACCGCCTTTCCGCCGCGCAGCGACACCTTGCAGCCCGTATCCTGGGATCTCGCCGACCTCGCCGGTCAAAACGTCCGCCTTGAAATCGTCGATGGCGACGACGGCAAGGCCTACGCTTGGCTCGGCATCACTTCCATCGGCCATCCTGATTTGTCGGTCGCAGACTTTGCCGCCGAGGACGAGGCCCGCCAGGCCTTGCGCACGCTCGCCGCGATCCTGCCGCATCACGCGCCCTCCAGCCTGCGCGACCGCCTCGCGCCCTACCTGCCGCCCAAACCCGCGCCGCCGCCCGCACCGGTTTCGCCCGAGCAGCGCGCCGCGCTCGACCAACTCATCACCGCTCGCGCCGCCGCTTTCCAACAAGCCAACCCCGACCCCGCTGCGGGCGCCGCCGTGTTCGCCGCGCACTGCGCCGCCTGCCACCAGATCGGCGGTGAGGGCGGACTGCTCGGCCCGCAGCTTGACGGCATCGGCGCGCGCGGTGTGGAGCGATTGTGCGAGGACATCCTCGACCCCAATCGCAACGTCGATGCCCATTTCCATCTCCACGTCATCACTCTCAAAGACGGCTCCACCGTCAGCGGCTTCCTCAAAGCCGAGGCCGGCCAAGTCCTCATCCTCGCCGACGCCGCCGGCAACGAAACCCGCGTGCCCAAAGCCGATGTCAAAAAAGACGACATCCTGCCCCAATCCCTCATGCCCGCCGCCTTCGGCCAAATGATTCCGGAACCGGATTTCGCGAACCTGCTCGCCTGGCTGCTGGCCCGGTAACGCAGGCTTGCAGTCTGCGACAAGTAGCTCAGCCGAAAAAGGAAGTTGAGAGTCGAGAGTTGAGTGTTGATAGTTCAAAATCAGCGGCTTGCGCCGAAAGCTCCATTCACCCAAAAGGTGAGTTCCCTTGGCCCACGGTCGCTCATTTCCAGCCTCTCAACTCTCAACCATCAACTCTGTTTCCAGGCTCAGCCGTTCTGCCTGAATCACCGGGCAGAATGCCCGGTCCACATGGGCGGGCATCTTGCCAGAAGTATCAACACCTTCTTCGCATGCCGAGAGCAGGGGTACAGTGGCATTTTCGTCACTTCCATCCCTCATCCCTCTATTGAAATACTTTCTCGGAACACTTCTGGCAAGACGCCTGCGCTACGGGTTTTGCACGTCGTAAAAGCGGACGCCCTCCGGCAGCAGACGCTCCACGGCGCCGCTGAGCGCGGCTTCCGGGTTGAGCAGGCCGTGACCGTGGGTGGCGGCGCGCTTTGACACGGCGCGCGTCCATAGCAGCCATTGCCCATCCGGGCCGAGGCGGGTGCTGCACAGCGCCAGCCGGCCATCGTCAAACCGCGCGCGCAAACGCGCCAGACCGGCGGCGCTGGTTTGCACGCGCAGGCTGCCGTTGATAGAAGGTGACCCGAGGTCCGTCATGAGTTCCAGAATCCCCGATGTCACTCCCCGGCGCGGCGACGGCAACGGCTGGCGGCGGCGGTGCCACGGGCAGACCCAGCCGGCCAGGGTGGTGGTGGCGTCGTTTTGCGCGAGGCTGCCCTGGATTTGGCCATCGGGGAGAAATTCGATGTCCAGCAGCAGCGGCGGTTGTTTTTTCACAGCGACTTCGAGGCGCAGCTTCGCGGTCTCCTCGGCGCGGGCGATGACCCGCCCGCGCACGGCACGGTTCAGATTCCCGTGGCGCAAGCGGCCGGAGACCGCACCGCTGGCGGCGACGTTGAAATGCAACATGCCGCCAAGCCCGCCATTGAGCGCGGCATCACGTCCCACCAGCGCCGCGCAGGGTCGCGCCAGTTCCGGCGGCAGCGGAATGCGCGGACGGGCGAAGACGATATGCAGATGCGTGTCCGCCCACAATGGTCCGGTTTCGGCGAGATCGGTGACGGCGAGCGGCGCGCCGTTGCGGTCGATGCGGTCCACGACGAAACCCGGCTCCGGCAGCACGCTCAACGCAACGGAGCCGCCGAGCGGCAACAATTCCGCATCAGCGGTGGCACTGCCCGGCCCCTCGAAGGTGACACTGAGTTGTACAGCCTCCGGGTCGAGCAACTGCTCGTGAAAATGCTCCAGCCAAGCGCGGCCATCGGGAGCGCGGTGGGCGCCGTCGGCTTTGTTTCCCGGCTTGAGGCCGCGGGCACGCTCCCAGTCATCGGGCAGACCGTCGCCATCGCGGTCGGGCGGCGCGGCGCCACCCGCCAGCGCGGGCCAGCCGCCGACGTCGTCTTGCGAGTGGATGAGGTCGCCGGTGCGGGTGAGGACTTGATTGAGCACGCGCAAGTCCACGGCATCGCGGACATGGGAGGCGCCCACCCCAGCCAGCACGCGCAGGACGGCCTCGTCCGCAGTGAAGGCGGGCAGCTCGGCGTTTGCAAACGACACGGGCTGCGCCAGGAAATACACGTCCGCCACCTCGCGCGGCACGGACACCATCCAGGTGGGGTCGGGCTGGCCTGAGGCATTGGTCCAGGGCTGGCCGTCAAAGGTGTTGCCGGACCAGTGCGCGCGGGCGTGCGTGGAGAGTTCTTCAAACGCCCAGTAACGGTAGGCGAAGAACGGAAACTGCGGCACCGGCAGCCAGCCGGGCGCGGTGCCGGGGCCGGTGAGGTAGGCGTTGTTGACGAAGTTGAGGCGGGCGGCGGCTTCGCGGTTGCGGTTGGCGCCGGCGGCCTCCCAGCCTTCCGTCACGGAGCCCCAGTCGTAGATGACGTTGTTGCGGAAGTCCAGCCACACGCCGAGCGGATCTTTGGTCACGGGGTCGAGACCTTGAACCATCGGCGCGCGGTCGGCGTGGTGGGCGTAGAGATTGTGATGAAAGCTCAGCCGAGCGCCGTTGCGGCCGCGCAACAGCGAGCCTTTGCCGTGCGGCTCGCCGCTGGAGTGAACGGAATGATGCAGGCTCTCGGAGATCAGGCACCACTGCACCGTGACATCGCGCGCGTCCGCTCCCACGGACAAAACTTCGTCCACGCCCCAGCTTGTGGAAAGGTGATCGAGGATGATGTTCCGGCCTTTCGTCACGCCGACGGCATCGACGTCCGCGCCGGAGATGTCGCCGGGGCGGAAGCGCAGGTAGCGCACAATGACCTCGTCCGCTTCGATGCGGAATTCATGGCCCGCCACCGTGATGCCGTCCCCCGGCGCGGTCTGGCCGGCCAGGGTGAGAAATGGATTCCGTACCCGCAGCACGCTTTTGAGCTGGATTGTACCGCCGACGCGGAACACCACCGTGCGCCGCCCGCTGGCCGCGACCGCCGCGCGCAGGCTGCCGGGGCCGGAGTCCTTCAGATTGGTGACGGCGATGACACGCCCGCCGCGTCCGCCGACGGTCCATTTCCCCGCCCCTTCCGCGCCGGGAAAAGCCGTGAGCGGCTGGCCCGCCGCGGGCGTGGACACGCCCGCCAGCAGCAGCGCCAGCGCGAGCCGCGCGGCGCGGAAGCCGGCAAGGAGTTGTTGGAAAAATTTCACTTCACCTGAGTCGTGAAGGATAAGACACCCGGCAGCCACCGGCGATCAAAAAACCATCCCCGGAGGGCGGGACTCTGTTCCCGCCCATTTTTCCGGTCTTGCGTTTCACCGGCTGATGCGTGCAGTAACGGAGCAAAGCAGCCCACACGCTCCGCGCCGCCTCCGCCCGCGGGCAAATGGGCGGGAATACAATCCCGCCCTCCAAGATTCCGGCACCTTTTCCAGGTTGCCGCGGTAAAGCCGGACGCCCTTCGGGACATCCGGCCTACGTTCTGACGGCTCGAGCGCATCCTCACTCCACCGCAAACACCCGCCGCCCTTCCAGCCAAGTTTCCAGCACCACGGTCTGCGGGAGGTCGTCGATGGGACAGGTCAGGGGATCGCGGTCGGTGAGGATGAAGTCGGCGCGCTTGCCGGGCTCCAGGGAGCCGCAGTCGGTTTCCATGAGCAGGATGCGCGCGTTTTGGATGGTGTAGGCGCGCAGGGCTTCCTCGCGGGTGAGGCCGTTTTGCGGATGCAGGGGTTCGCCGAGGAAACGGCACTGGCGGGTGACGGCGATCCACATGCCGAGCCAGGGGTTGTAGGGGTTGATGGCGCGGAAGGAGCCGATCTTTTGCATGTGGTCGCTGCCGAAGCCGGTGGGCACGCCGGCTTCGGCCAAGGCGCGCAGGTTTTGAAAACGCGTCATGCGCTCCGGGCCGAACTGTTTGAGCAGGGTGTGGCCGTCGAGGTGGAACCAGATGGGTTGCAGATCGATGACGGCGCCAAGGCGCGCGGCTTTTTCGATGCTATCGGGCAGCATGAAGTTGCAATGGGTGACGCAGGGGCGCGTGGCGCGCAACTGCGGGAGATCGCGGCCGATTTCCTCATAGACATCGAGCAGCAAGGCCACCGCGCCGTCGCCGACGCTGTGGGCGGTGAATTGCAGTCCGGCGGCGGCGACTTTGCGCACCATTTTGGCGAGGGATTCGCGCGTGATCTGCTGCACGCCGCGATACTCAGGGTCGGTGATGCCGTAGATCGTGCTGACGCCCCAGGGTTCGTTCATGAAGGCGCTGCCGGTCAACATGCCGCCGTCCAGCCAGACTTTGGTGCCGACGATTTGCAGCATGGGATCGGGCTTGGTCAGGGGGTGGCGGATGATTTCGTCGATGGCTTTCTCGATGGACGGCCAGAGATTGCCGGTGGGGAAGGTATGGGAGAGGCGGAGGCGCACGCTGAGGTCGCCGGCGGCGCGCAGTTTTTCATAGACGGCGATGTTGCCGCCGCCGGCGCCGCGGTCGGCGATGGTGGTGAAGCCGACGCGGTTGTAGTCGGTGAAAAGCTGTTTCACCAGGGCGAGACGCTGCGCTTCGTCCGGCGAGCGCGTTTCCGTTTTCATTTTCACCAGACGGCCAAGGCCGCGCAGGAGGCCGGTGGGCTCGCCGGTGGCGGGGTCGCGCACGATCTCGCCGGAGAGACCGTCGGTGATTTGGGTGTCGCGGTCGATGCCGCAGAGCTTCATGGCGAGGCTGTTGAGCATGTTGTCCGGGCCGGTGGAGAAATTGACGGCATGCTTGGGGGCGGCGCGGTCGAGTTCCTCGCGCGTGGGGTAACGCTGCTCCTTGAGACGGGTGATGAAAATCTGGCGCGTGTAAATCCAGCCGCCTTCGGGCACGACTTTGGCTCGGGCGGCGATGTAGTCGAGCGCCTGCGGGATGTCGGCGATGTCGGGGATCGGATGGTCGAACTCGTGGGTGGCGGCGGAGACGGGGTGGCAATGGCTGTCCATGAGGCCGGGCAGCACGGTCGTGCCTTTGAGGTCGATAACTTGGGTGGCATCGTCCTTGAGCGCGAGGATTTCGGCGTCGCTGCCGGTGGCGCGGATTTTGCCGTCCTCGACCGCCAGGGCGGTGACGATGTGGAAGCTGTCATCCACGGTGACGACCTTGCCGCCGTGGAGAATGAGGTCCGGCGCGGCGATGGCTCCGGTGGCGAAAATGGAGATAAAAAAGGCGGCGGTGAGTTTCATGGCGGGAAGGTGGGGCAAGCTTCCCAGCTTGCCCGGTTGCGGCACCATACTGTTTTCCGGCAAAATCATGAAGGACAAAATCATTCTTGGCGGGCAGGCACAGCATTTACCCTTCATGATTCAGCCGGCCGCGCAAACCGCAACGCAGACGTGAACATCCGCCGCAATGAGATTGACTTGAACCCGCAACCCTGATTTCTTCCGCCTCATGGCACGACACGTTGGCATTGACCTCGGCACCACCCTCTCCGGACTGGCCTATCTGAAAAACGACGGCTCGCCGGAGATCGTGCCGAACGCGGACGGGGACCGGCTGACGCCTTCGGTGGTTTATTTCGACGCGCACGAGGACGTGAAGCTGGTGGGCAGCGCCGCGCGCGACGGCGGCGACCCCGCGCGCACCCTCTTCCAGATCAAGCGCCACATGGACGACCCGGAGTACGTCGTGGAGATCGATGGCAAAAAATGGACGGCGGCGGAAATCTCCGCGCTGATCCTGTCCAAGCTCAAGCGCGACTGCGAGCGCATCATCGGCGAGATCGACGAAGTGGTCATCACCGTCCCGGCGAACTTCAACGAACTGGCGCGCAAGAGCACCATCGCCGCCGCCGAGATGGCGGGCATGAGGGTGCGCCGGCTGGTGAACGAGCCGACGGCGGCGGCGGTTTATTACGCGCAGACGCAGAACGCGCAGGGCATGGTGCTGGTCTTCGATCTCGGCGGCGGCACGCTGGATGTGACCATCCTCGACGTGGACAAGGACGACATCCGCATCCTCACTTCCGAAGGCGCGCGCCACCTCGGCGGCGGCAACATCGACGATCTGCTGCTGGTCTTGTTCGACGAGCAATACCGCAGCCAGACGGGCGAGGCTTTGTTTTCCGACGAGCACCACCGCCGCCGCATCCTGCACTCAGCCGAGGACGCCAAAAAAATGCTCTCCAAGCTCCAGCGCGTCAGCGACACCGTGTCCAACGACCGCAACTCCGGCATCGCCCGCATCGACCTGACACGAAACGACTTCGAGGCGATGATCCGGCGGACGCTGACGCGCGCCCTCCTGCTGGTGGAGCAGGCGCTGGACTCCGCCGGGCTGACCACCAAGCAAATCGACCACGTCGTGCTCGTGGGCGGCTCCACCCGCATCCCGAAGGTGCGGACGATGCTGGAGAAGTTTTTCGGCAAGCCGCCGAAGTCCTGCGGCAACGTGGATGAATGCGTGGCGCTGGGAGCAGCCTTGTTCGCCAAATCCTCCGCGCGCATCCATGAGGTTTGCAACGCCAGCTACGGCACGCTGGCCATGCTCTACAACGCCTCCACCGGCGAGGAAAAACTGGCGAACACCATCGTCATTCCCAAAAACACACCCATCCCCTGCTCCCGCACGCAGGTTTATCAAACCTCCGAGGACAACGAACGGGTGATCGAGGTGGACATCACCCAGGGCGAGGACGACGACCCGCGCTTCGTCGATGTGATCGGGCGCCTGACCCTGGAAGTGCCGCCGCACCGGCCCAAGGGCTGCGAGGTGGAGGTGACCTTCAGCTACGACGAAAGCCAGCGCGTGCGGGCGCGCGTGCTCGACAAAAAATCCGGCCGCTCACGCGAAGTGGCGGTGATCTATCACGGCGCCGGCGTGCTTTCCGAGGAGGAATTGCAGCGCCGCAGCCGGCACCTGCGCGCCATGCGCATCGAATAAGCAAGCCTTTCCCCAGACAAAATCATGTTTCGCAAAGTCTTCCAGTCCATCACCCGCCCGTTCTCCGCGTCCAAAACGAAGGAGGACAAAAAACGCCGCCGCGCCTCCGAGGGCAGCGTGCTGGAAAAAGTGGCCCGCGGCGGCAAGCTCGCCGGCGGCGAAACAGGCGCGGAGACGGCTGAGGAGCGCTGCGGCATCACGCCGGGCATGAACAAATCCCAGATCACCGCGCAACTCAAGCTGCTCTACCGCCGCCACAACCGCGGCGCCTCCAGCCTGGATCCCAGAATGCGCGCCGAATCGGAAAAAATGCTCGAAGCCATCGTCGAAGTCCGGGAGAAATACTTTGGGGAGATTTGATGCCAGGCTTCCACTTTTGGCGGCGCCTCAGTTTGTAATAGGAAGCCAAGCCGCGGTGGTTGTGACCTGTCTTTCCAGAGACACGAGCCGGCGGTTTGTTTTTCATCCCTTGAACCCAAGCAATGCCTCGATCACGCGGTCCTGCATAGAATCGCTCAAATCCGGATAGACCGGCAGCCGCAGCAGCCGCTCGCTCACGCGCTCGGTGACGGGCGCGCCAAGCGGGGCCGATCCGAGCCTGGCGCCCGCGGCGGATTGATGCAGGGGCAGGTAATGAAAATAGGCTTCCACGCCGCGGTCGCCGAGCCATTTGAGAGTGGCTTCCCGCATGGAGTTGTCCGGGAACAAAAGGTAATAAATGTGGCTGGCGTGGGAGCAGCCGGCGGGAATGCAGGGCTGGCGGATGGAGAGGGCTTTTGCCCAGGACTGTAATCCGCTCTGGTAACGCTCCCAAATCACCCGGCGGCGGTTCTGAATGAAATCGTACTCTTCCAACTGCGCCAAAAGAACCGCCGCGCACAAATCGGACATCAAATAACTGGAGCCAAGGTCAACCCATGAATACTTGGCGATCTCCCGGCGCAGGAAGGCGGAGCGGTTCGTGCCCTTCTCGCGCAGAATCTCCGCGCGCGCAACCAAGGCCGGATCGTTGATGATGAGGGCGCCGCCTTCGCCGCAGGAGAAGTTCTTCGATTCGTGAAAACTGAACGTGGACAGATCCCCGAACGATCCGAGCCGGCGTCCCGCAAACGTCCCGCCGAGGGCATGGGCGGCGTCCTCGACCAAGGTGATGCCGTGAGACCGGCACCAGTCCGCCAAATGTCCGGGATCGGACGCGGCGCCGGCATAGTGGACCGTGGCCACCGCCCGTGTCCGCGGCGTGGTGAGCGCCTTCACCTGTTCCTCGTCGAGGGTGAGAGTGTCCTCGCAAATGTCCGCGAAGACGAGGCGGGCGCCAAAGAGGGCGAAGGCGCTCGCCGTGGAGACAAAGGTGAACGACGGCACGATGACCTCGCTGCCAGGACCGGCGCCCGCCAGCAGCGCCGCCATCTCAAGGGCCGCGGTGCAGCTCGGTGTGAGCAGGGCGGCGGCGCAGTCGAAGTGCCGGCGCAGCCACTGATGGCAGGTCTGGGTAAAGTGGCCGTCGCCCGCCGTCTGGCCTGAAGCCAAAGCGGCGCGCACGTAATCAATCGACCGCTCGGCCGTCCAGGTTCGATTGAAGGGCACGCGCCCGATATCTGCTTCTTGCGCGCTCATCCTCCACCTCCCCGGAACAATCCGATCATTTCACGCCCGCCCCTTTCTAGGCGGGAAGACTCCCACTCGGGAAAAGCCGCGAACAACCGGCTCAAAGACGCTTCGTCAAACCGGGCCGGGCTACCCTGCTCTTCCTGCGCCTGCATCGAGGTGGTGCGGGTGAAACGCCGGGCAAGGCGCGCCAGGACAGGGGCCGCCGATGTCGAAAGGTTGCGCACCGGCTCCGCGATGATGACCCGCTCAGAGGCCGCGCGGATCATGCGGCGAATCAAATCGGGCGCATGACCGCCAAACTGATAAAGGCTGGCCTGCAGGATCACCACCTCGGCGCGCGGGATGGCATCCACCAGCGCGTCATGCCGCTGCAACGGCACCCCTTTTCGGTTCGCATGGCGGACGAATGCCTCGGACGCGTCGAGCCCCAGATAACACACCCCTTTCCGCTTCAAGTGCCGGGCATACAGCCTGCCGTGGCCGGCGCAAAGCTCCACCACCGAGGCGCCTTCCGGCACGGCTTCGGCGACGGCCCGGTAGCGTTCTTCATAACCCCCGAAATGCAGGCAGCGCATGACGGCCTCGTACAAAAGCACGGAGCGGTAAATGAGAGGGGTGTCTGTGTCCGCCGCCGCGCTCATGTCACTAGCCCTTCCCGTCCGGCGTGTCCTGCCGTCTGGCGCAGTTCGCTCCGGAACGCCCACAGGCAGCGGAGATAATCCAGCGTGTCACGAACCAAACGCACGGTGGATGCCTTGTCCGGCCTGCGCAAAAACAGGGCGGGCACAAAACCGACCCGCAAGCCGGCGCGCTGCGCCCGGATCATGATCTCCGTATCCCAAAACCAGCCCGCATGGCGGACTTCGCCGAACAACGGAGCAATGCGTTCTCTCTTGAAGAACTTGTAACCCGCCTCGGTGTCTTTCATGTGCGCGCTCAGGGCGAAGTTCACCATCTTGAGGTAGCCCTTGCTCAGGACCGCGCGCAGGATCACTCCCGGCCGGACCCGGTACACCCGGTAAGCCGCGGCCACATCCAGGCCTTCCTCAATGGCCTGAACCATGGCCGGGATGTAGCGCGAATGCACCTCCAAATCGATGTCAATGAAACCCACCACGTCTCCCCGCGCCGCCAGCACCCCGTCCATGACGGCTTTTCCGCGGCCCGTGTTCGTTGCGTGATGAATGGCCCGGAGCGGCGCTTCGGGGCGCTCGCGGATGAGCCGCTCGATGATCTCGCCGCAATCGTCCGGGCTTGCATCGTTGACCAAAATGATCTCCCAGCGCCACTTGGTCCGCGTCATGGTTTTGATCACCTCGTCCACGCCCTGCGCGAGATGAGGCGCATCGCGAAAACAGGGGATGATGACTGTCACGTCGGTAGTGGACTCGTTCACTGGCGGGTGGGGTTGGAAGCTTTTTCAGACCCGGCGCGCGGCTGGATCGCCGGTTCGGAGACTTGCGCGCTAGGCCGGACGCTGGCGGCGAGAGGAGGAAGATCATCGTCCGGTTTGGCCGGGACTCGCGGCACGCCTTCGGCGGGTATCCGGTAGAGGCGGCGCTTCTCCACGTCGATCGCCCAGGCCGACAGTTCGTCGCCCGCATCCACGGGCTTGGCCCAATGGACTTTGGGGTTCCAAACGCACGTTTCCGCCGCGGTCCAGCGATAGGAAGAGATGAACTCGTAATCCCGCCGCGTGCTCTGTTCGAGATGGCGCGGCAAGGCATCGATGGTGATCAATCCGGCGATGCTCCAAGGATCGCCGGCCTGTTTGCGGGTGGCCAGAACCACGGCGTCCGCAGGACGCCGGCTGCCGGGCAGCTTGGCGAAACCGTCCACCAACAGTTCCTCAGTGGCCGGATCCCATTTGATTCCTCTGAAAAAAGCGGATTGCGGAAGCACCTTGCTCGAGCTGATCGAAAACCCGGCAGCCAGGTCCAAGCCGCGCAAAGGCCGCGGCGACAGCAGGCCGTGCGAGTCGAGCCGGCGAGCCACTCGGGCGACCTCCCTGCTGTCGATGCCGAGCGCGCCCAGGTATTGGGTTTGCGGAATCAGATCGAGAAACAAAAGCCTGGCCGCCCCCTGGAGCCGGGCGCCATGCCATTCCTCCATCATGCTGGCCCCGTAGCGCCAGCCGATGAGCAAAAACACGCAGAGCGCCGCGGCGGCGGGTTTCAATCCCTCCCGCCAAGCCAATGCCAGCGGTGAACGGTTTTCTTTTTGCCAGCAGCCCGAATGCGCCACCACCCACCACAGACCGATGAGCCCCACCGTGATCCATATCGAGTATGCCGCATAACGCACGGTGATCGCCTGCACCAGCGAGGAAGTCACCCACATCCTGCCCAGCGCGATCATCACGCCGGTGGCGGCGGCATGGCCGGCCAGCACCAGCCAGGGAAGCGCCGCCCGGACGGCATTCGGCTCCCGTTTCCAAAGGGAGAAAACAAACCCAGCCGCCAACAGGCACCCCACGACGGAACCCAGCCCCAGGACGATCGCGGCGGTCGTGTTGTCAACATGCAGCCCGCGGCAAAGATGCCCGCCCAAAAAGGCCAGCACGAATTGGGCGGTGTTCAAGGGAGCGGCCATGAACGCGGCGGCGGCCCGCGCGAAGGTCCCCTCCTTGCCTCCGCCATAGGCATAGTGCGATGCCACGGTGTTGTCGAAATCCGCGAAATAAAAGGCAAGGCACCCGGCCAGCGCGCCGAGCCAGCCTGCCCCCCAACCCAGCCGCTGCCGGACCGGGCGGCCCGGCTCCAGCAGGATGACCGCCAGCACCCAAAACCAGCACAGCACGCCGGTCGCGAAACTGTAAGTCGCCGCCGCCGACAGCAGCGCCGCTCCGGCAAACGCCAGCCAGCGCGGGCGCCTTGAAAACCAGCACACCAGCGCGCCCGTCAGGCAAAAAGCGGGAATGACCGAAGTGAAGCAGACCGGCCACAGCAAAGTCTGCCACTGCACCGGGGACAGCATGCACAGGCCCATCAGCGCCGCCGGCAGCCACCACTCGGACAGGCGGGCAAACCCGGACACCCGGCGCAGCAGCCAGATGAGGTTGGCGTAGGTTCCGAGCACCAACAAACAGGTGACCGCCACTTCCCCCCGCATATCCGCGCCGAAAACCCGGTGAACCGCGAGCGTGACGAGCTTGGGAACAAACAAACGATGCTCCATCTGGACCGCCATCAGGCTCTTGAAGGAAAGCGTGCCCTCCGCCTGCTGGATCAGCGTCTCCGCCATCATCCAATCATCCAAAAAACGCACATCCACGGCGTGACGAGCCACCAGCTCCGCCATGACCAGCACGGGAAGCAGCACGCAGGCCCACCTCAAGCCGCCTGCGGTGAGGCTCCGCAGGACTCGGGCGAAGGAAGGGGGATTGGAAGCACTGTTTGAAATTTTCAAAGTGCATTCTTAGTTTATCCGCCAGAATGCAATTCAAATGAAATAGCTTTCATGGGAGAGCCTGATCAACCTGGAGCGCACGCAGCCTGCCTGCCTTTGGCATGGTCCCGCGTGCCCTTTTCGGCGTCCCGCCGAAAGCTGAGCGCAGCGAACACGCGGGGTGCGCGCCGCACGCCAAACCAAGCCCGCACACTCTGACGGGTGAGCAACGAGATGCCCCTACACGGACGACGCGGGTGACCGTGTGCGGCTCCCGCCGCAACGCGTCGGCGAGGACGCCAACGCGCAGCACGCGAGACGCGTGCGCTCCGGTTCCCACGCCTCGGAGAGGCGTGCCAAGATGGAGCGCACGCAGCCTGCCTGCCTTTGGCATGGTCCCGCGTGCCCTTTTCGGC
>CAZNKC010000090.1:0-18738 GCA_964573315.1 uncultured Verrucomicrobiaceae bacterium
CTTTGATCCCTCCGGGATCAGGCAGTCACTCAACGCAATGTCTATTGCGAAAGAGTTATCATAACGAGATTCAGGAGATTTTTATCTCTTTCGCCCGGCGCGCCCGCGGCCCGTTGAGCAGCCGGCCGATCCAGGTGTGGCGCACGGCCGCTTGGTAGAGGCCGAGCAGCAGCGCGCTGACGCCGCCGCAGATGAGCAGGAACTTCCAGCCGGCGGCCAGCGGCCAGTCGCGCACCCAGATCTGCGCGGCGAGCATCAGCGGCAGGTGCGCCAAATACATCCAGTAGGACGCGTCCGAGAGGTAGCGAATCCAGAATCGCTCGCGGGTGATGAGGCGTTGGAAAAGCCCCATCAGACCGGCGCACATCGCCCAGGCATAAGCCGCCTGCAGCAGCGCCGCCGCCACCCGCAAGCCCGGCGTGGCGGGCTGCTCTTTCATCCAGCCGCCGTAAGTGGCGGCGAGTCCGAGCGGGAGCAGCAGCAGCAAAGCCAGCGGCAGCGCCAGCCACCAGCGCCGGCCCGGACGGATGCCCTCGCCCGCGCTGTCGTGACAGAGCGCGCCGAAACCGAAAAAGACTGCGTAGTAGGCCAGCAGATGGAAGGGAGGCAGCAGCACGGTGGAGGTGTCCGGGCCGAAATTCGGCAGCTCGCGCCCCATGAACAGCGACGGGATCGCGGTCAGCGGCACCAGCCAAAGGTAACGCCAGGGAGAGGCGGCCCAGGCGCGTGTCCGCGCGGTCCAGCCCGCCTTTTGCGCAACCCACACCCAGATGGCGAACCCGGCGACCATCCAGCACAGGAACCAGAGAAACCAAAGGTGATGGAACACCGGCAACTGCGTCAGCACCAACCAGGTGGCGCCGCCAGCGCGCCCGCCGCCGGATTCCGCCCGCGGATTCGGATCCTCGCCGAGCAGCTTCAACACCTTGGCCCGCCCCATCCGCAGCAGCTCTTCGTCCACGGGGATGCGCAGCATTTCCATGATCCGTTGCGTGACCCACCAGTTGGCGCGCGCGGCATCCGCCGGGGTGTCTCCGCGCTGGTTGCGAATGCCGGCGTCTGCGCCCGCCTCCAGCAACTGCCACGCGATCTCCGCCCGCCCCAGAAACGCCGCCGCGTGCAGCGGCGTACCGCCGTCGCGGTTGCGCTGGTTGGGATCCGCGTCCTCCTTCAGCAACATGGCCACCACCACGTCGCGATCGAACAAGACCGCATACGTCAGCGCGCTGGCGCCGAACGCGGCGTCCGGCGCGTTCACATCGACGCCCTGGCGCAGCCAATAGGCCACCGCCCGTTCATGGCCCGCGGCGGCCGCGCGCCAAAGGTCGAAGGAGCCGGCGTCCGTCTCCTTGCCTCGGGGTGGCTCCACCGGTTTGCGAACGGCGAGCGAGCTCACCCAAAACGTCACCGGCACGATGGTGGCCAAGCCGAGCAGCAGCGGCAGCACGATCCGCCGCCAGCGGTTCGCCAGCAGCGCCCGCAACCCTCGCTTGCGCCAGAGCAGCGCGGTGAAGTAACCGCTGAGCAGAAAGAACAAGGGCATGCGAAAGCCATGCACCGCGACGATCAAAAGCCCGAACCAACCGCTGTGGCGGCTGTCCTGCACCAGCCACGGCAGCTTGGCAAAGGACAGCGCCGCGTGCAGCGCGATGCCCAGCAGCATGGCAAAGGCGCGCAGCGCGTCGAGATCGTGGCGGCGGTTCATTCGGGGAGGCTCGTTGTAAACAGAGCGCCGCCCGGCGAGGTTGCGCGCTTTTTCCGCCGCTCCTCTCAAATCAGATCGTCTTCCGAACCGGCTTTCAGCAGCGCGTTCAAAGCGCGCCGGTAAGGGCTCGGCATGGGCGTGGCCGGCAGTTCGTCGAGCGCGATGAAACGGCAGTCCGGCGGCGGCTCCTGTCCGGCGGGCGCGGCGTGCGCCCAGAGCGTGACGCGATAGCGCGTGATGCCGTAACGGGTCTTCAGAAGAACGGGCGGCAGGGGCACGCCCTCCGGCAGCGCGGGCAGCTTCCACAACCCCGTGCGGCGGCGGCCTGTCTCCTGCTGGAGGAGGACGCCCTCCGGGGCGCGATGGAAAAAAACCCGCTCGGTCACATCGGTGAGCGCGATCCGGCTTTGTTTGACCGGCAGTCCGGCGGGCTCCGTGGCGCGGCAAAACGCGCGCACCGGGCAGCCGCCGCAGGCTGGCTGCGCGGAGCGGCACACGAGTTGGCCCAGCTCCATCAAGGCGGAGTTGAAGGCGCGCGGGTCGTTCGCCGCCTCGACGAGCGCGCGGGCGCGGCTCCACAAGGTTTCAACACCGGCCCGGCTGTCGATGGGTGTGGCGTCGTTGTAAAGACGGGACAACACGCGGGAGACGTTGCCATCGACAATCGGCTCCGGCAGGCCGAAGGCGAAGCTGGCCACCGCGCCGGCGGTGTACGGCCCGATGCCCGGCAGGGCACGGATGGCGGATGGGTCGCGCGGAAACACGCCGCCATGCTCGGCGGTGACGACCTGCGCGAGCTGGCGCAGGTTGCGGGCGCGGCGGTAGTAGCCGAGGCCCTCCCAGGCTTGCAGGATGTCGTTTTCACCGGCGGCGGCGAGCGCGGCGAAATCGGGGAACCGCTCCAGCCAGCGGGCGTAGTAGCCGCGGTCGAGCACGGTGGCGATCTGCGTCTGCTGGAGCATCACCTCGGAGACGAGGATGGCATACGGATCGCGAGTGCGGCGCCAGGGGTAGTCCTTCCCGTGCGCGCCGAACCAGGATTCGAGGGCGGCGGCCAATGCGGGCGGGGAAATTTTCATCGCTGGCTCAAGGAAGGCCAGAGGATGAGGGCCGTGCTGATGTAAAGGGCGGTCTCTGGATGCTGCTTGCCCAATCTTTTCCATGGGGTCATGGCTGTTCCGGCCCGGTCACAGGCGTCGATGGCACCTGCCTTGGCAAAACGATGCGCGGAATCGTAGTCGGCTCGATGGCGGTTTTCCTGCAAATCACAAAATATCCGGGCGACCCTTTGCAGGTCTTTTTGGGTTGGAATGGCATAAGCCACCCATGCAGACTGCAGCATGGGAGAGCTTGGGGTTGGCTTGGCGACCTCGCGAAAGAAAGCCTTCATGCGGGAGTGAACAAAGGCGCGGGCGGCAAGCTCCCTCACCTTTTTGTGCTTCGCTCCGGAGCCAAAGATGGTCGCGGTCGTTTGTTCGATAAGAAAGTGAAACAGCGCATAATAGGCAGTGGCGACGGCCTTGTCCAGATTGACCCTGCTGGGCTTTTTGGGATCTTTGCGGGCCAGTAATTTGGCCAAGGAAAGAAGGTCGCTCGAATAGTCCATCTGGCAATGCACTTCCAAATCGCTTTTTTAACCCTTATTACGGCATGGGCACTCAACGGGACATCTGCGCCATGTCGCTCTTGCGCCTAGCTTCCACAAACACATAACGGCCCTCGGGATCCTTGCGCTCAAGGGCGGAGCGCACCCACTCCAGCAGCGGCCATATTTTTTTCCACCGGAGAGCTTCTTCAGAAACGGTGTTCGGATACACCAAATAGGCCCAGAGCACCGGCTCGCCGTCGCTGTCCAGCGTGGGTTGCACCAGAACCTTCTGCGGAACAGGGCCCAGTTTTTGCGCGCGGATGGATTCCAGGGAAATGGAGTCCGCCAGTGTTTCGGTCAGGCTCATCTCTTAACCTTTACCTTTCCACGCAATAAATTGCAATAAAGCTTTTGAAAACGCGGGGCAGAGCGTGTCGGATAAGCCGCTCCCGATCCTTCACGATGCCAGCACCCACCACCTACACCAAGCCGCTCACTCCCGAGCAGGCGCAGCGGCTGCGCGGACTGCTGGCGGAGCGGGGCTGGCGGCTTGAGGAGAAGCCGTATTGCCTCTACGCGGCGGCCAAACCGGGCGTGAATGTGGCGGTGTATGAAAAGGGGCCGAAGATCGTGGCGCAGGGCAAGGAGGCGGGGGAGTTTGTGTCGTTCCTGCTGGAGCCGGAGGTGCTCGGCGTGGCGGAGCTGGGTTACGAGGAGGTGCTGCAGCCGGAGATGTTCGAGCCGCACATCGGCGTGGACGAGAGCGGCAAGGGGGATTTTTTCGGGCCGCTGGTGATCGCCGGGGCTTACGTCGATGGCGCGTCGGCGCGGGCGCTGCGCGAGGCGGGGGTGATGGACAGCAAGCGCATCGGCACCGACGCGCGGATCGAGGCGCTGGCCGAGGCTATCCGCGGGACGCCGGGTGTGCGGTACGAAGTGATCCTCATTCAGCCGCGGCGTTACAACGAGTTGTACGAGAAGTTTGCCAACCTCAATAAGCTGCTGGCCTGGGGCCACGCCAAGGTGATCGAAAACCTGCTGGAGTGCGTGCCGGACTGCCCGCGCGCGGTGTCCGACCAGTTCGCGAATCCGGCGGTGCTGCGGCGCGCCTTGCAGGAGCGGGGCCGCGGCATCGAGCTGGTGCAGCGCACCAAGGCGGAGAGCGACCCGGCAGTGGCGGCGGCGTCCATCCTGGCGCGGGAGGGATTTGTGCGCTGGCTGCGGACCGGTTCGGAGCGCTGGGGCGTGACGCTGGGCAAGGGCGTGTCCGCGCAGGTGAAGGCGGCGGCCACGCAATTCGTTGAGCGCCAGGGCCGCGCGCTGCTGGGAGAGGTGGCGAAACTGCACTTTCGGACAGCTTCCCAAATCTGATTTGATCGGGTACTGTGCTTTCCTCCGCTTTGTGGCTTACGTCAATCTTACTTTAATTGCACGATTACAAATAAGAAACTATTCGACACAAACGTTAACACTGCTATTCGCTAAAGCATGGCCACGACGACCAAAAGAGACATAGTTCATCAACTGAGCAATAAATTGGGACTGACACAGCACCAAGCCTCCGAGATGGTGGAGGGTTTCCTGGAGGCCGTGGCGGGAGCCATGTGCGCCGGGGACGAGGTGGCTTTCCGCACCTTCGGCACTTTCGGCGTGAAGGTGACGAAGGGCAAAATCGGCCGCAATCCGTCGCGCCCGGACGTGGAGGTGCCGATCCCGCCGCGCTGCGTGGTGCGGTTCAAACCGAGCCGGGAACTGAAGGAACGGGTGGCCACCCTGTCCGTGGCCGAGCTTGCGGCGAGCAAAAAGCCCCGGCGTCGTTCCCGTTCCTTGAACGAATCAGACGCTTGATGAACCCGCCGCGCGGGTTATGTTGCGGCTTCATGCGAAGATTCCTCACCATCAGACTGCTGGCCAACGGCGCGGCGGTTTTGGGCTGCTTGATCCTGGCCGCGCTGGCCGTGGGCCAAAGTCCGACCGCGAGCGAGGTCGTCTGGCAGGCGGCGGCGAATTTTTTCGGGCTCGTCACCACGCCGTTCATCCTGGAGGCCACGGTGGCGCTGCTCGGTCTGACCGCCGTCATGACCTACAACCAGTGGCGGATCAGCAAAGAAGGCGACGGCTGGGTGGTGCTGCCGGAGGATGAGAAAAAAAACGCGCCGCCCGTGGAAGAGCGGAACGGGCCGCGCTGATCCGCCGGCGGGCAGGCTGGAAGTTTTCTTCAGGATTGACGGTAACAGCGTTTCGCCTCAGCTTCGTGGCATAAACCGGCCAAAGCCGGATGTGTTTTGAAACGCCATGTCCTCCGAACGCTCATCTTCCTGGCCTGCATGGCTGCTTCTTGGCGGTGCGGTGGTTTTGTGGTTCGTCTGGCGGCAGGTGGCTCCCGTGGCGGCGAACCGAAGACCCCTCCCTGTGCTGGCAGAGGCGGCGTTTTCCGACGGAGTGAGGGTGCAGGTGCTGGAGGCAGGACTCGGAACCGAGGTGAGCTTTGAAAGGCACACCCGTCCGCATCTCGTACCCACCATGTTCGTAGGCAGCAGCCAAGGTTATGACACGGGAACCCTGTCCGTCAGAACCCAACGCGCGGATGACCAATTCAAGGGCGTCTCGGTGGTCTATCAAAGCAGGACAGCGGCCCTCACCTTGATCTTCCGCCTCCAAGGCGTCGATGGGAAACCGCTTTCAACCGACCTCTTTTTTTGCATCGGTGAACTCATGAAGATCACGCGGGATAAAGGCATGTTCAAGAGCGCGACAGAATATGCGGGCACCGGCTCGGCTGCCAAGCTGGGGGAGCGGGTCGTCGAACGGAAAATCGAGACGACTGAGAAGAGTGGCGGCTCAAACCGATCCTGGATCGAACGCAACAAAGCCAGGGGAGATTGGATCATCGAGGTCGAGGATGGACACGGCGGCTGGCTGCTCATGGACGGCCCGATCGTGGCGGATGAAGAGGATGGCCGGGCCATTGCCCTGCGTTATGCCTATCCGCGTGATCGCGAGCATCTGCGGCTGCGTTTCAGCCGCAATGATGGCGGCAAAGAAGCCGTCGAACTGCAAATCAAGACGCCGGGGTTCATGCCCAGCTTCACCCCGTTTCAGGTGGAATCTCTGCCATCGACGAAATCGAACGCTGATGTGGAACTGACCCTGAAAGCTCTGAAGATGACGCATTACAAGGAGCATCACACCTTCTGGCTCACCGACTTGACGGCCCGCCATCACGAGGGGCATCCTCACGAGTGCTTGGATGTGAAAACTCTTTTGGAGGATCACTTCGGCAATGTGTATCCGCCATTCCGCGACATCGTGCCACTGCCCGGCATCAAGGTGTTGCGGGTGCAAGCGGCAGTGAGCCGCAGCTCCCGCCTCTTTCCCTATCAACGCGCGGAGGTGAGCCAGATCGCCACGGGCATCTGGTCGAGCGACGCGGCCCGTCGCGAGGTGACACTCACCGAAAATGCGAAACGCCAGGGGTTCAGTTCGATCGAAATCACGGAAGGAAACGGCCTTCCCGACGGTCAACTGCAACTTCCGTCGCGGATGAAGATCCGCTTCCAGGGAGAGCTTCCGCTGGCTGATCGGGAGGCGTTGGAAAGAGACTTTCACATGGGGACGGTGTGCGTGTTTGCCGGGCAAGAAGATCGCTGCCAAGGCGAAGGGCGCTTCGCATCAGGATCAGCATGGCGTTCGACTCAAAATGGCATAGCGACCTTCGATACCAGCACCGGCTGGAGCGGAAACATCTCTGAAGGCGACCTCTTCATGATCGGCATCCCTCCCAAGCAGCCGCCCCTTACTTTCTCGTTCGACGCGGCGGTGCCGCTTGGCTTCACGGGTGAGGGTGGTGGTTGATTTTATGGAGTGCGGGGTTTGGCGCCGCTTTGGATGTGCGCGGCCAAACGGCGGCGAAAGCGGTAGGGACTTGCAAGTGTCTCGCCGCGTTCCAATCCAAAGCGCCGGAACCCGGCGCACTCCATACGCTGCCGTTACCGGCTCTTGCCTTTCCCTTTGCCCGCCCTCGGCGCGGGTGGGGGTGGCGGGGGGAGGTTGTCGCCGGGCTGGTTGGAGAATCGCCAGGGGTCGTCGAGGCGGCGCATCTCGGCGAGGAGGAGGGCTTGCATTTCGGCGAGCTTGGCGGCGTGCGCGGGGTCGTGGGCGAGGTTGGTGAGCATCGGTTCGCTTTTGCCGTGCTCTTTGAGGAATTCATCGGGGTTTTCAGCCAAGTTGAAGAGCTGCGTCTCGCGCACGCCACGCTCAGGGGCTTCGTATTGGATGAGTTTCCAATCGCCGTGCTTGACGCTTCTCATGCCGGGTTTGCCGCCGCCGGAATAGACGCCGTAGAGGGTGTCACGCACGGTCGTGGTTTGACCCAGGAGCACGGGTTTGAAGCTGATGCCTTCGCTCGTCTCCGGCGCGGGGATGCCGGCGATGTCGCAGAGCGTGGCGAGCGCGTCGAGCAGGTAGATGTTGCCCTCCACGCGGCTGCCGGGCCGGATGCCTGGGCCTTTGACGATGAAGGGCACGCGCCAGGTGTGCTGGTAGAGGTTTTGTTTGCCCATGAGGCCGTGGCGGCCAATGGCGATGCCGTGGTCGGCGGTGTAAAAGATCCAGGTGTTGTCCAGTTCGCCCATGGCTTCGAGCTGCTTCAGGACGCGGCCGATCTGGATGTCGATGTTCTCGCTGCACGCGAATTCGCGGCCGGTCTCGTTGCGGATGGTCGCCTCGTCACGCCGCTGCCACACGCCGCTGACGGCGATCTCGTCGCGCACGTCGGAGTGGGTGGTGTCGAAAGGATGCGCGGGGAGGTAATTGGCGGGCAGGGCGGGCTGCTTCGGGTGTGAGGGCGGCGGAGAGGTTTCGTCGATGTGGTTGGTGGCGCCGTATTTGGCGAGCAGTTCCGGCGTGCCGTCGCGCGTGTCATGCGGGTGGGAGAAGCCGTAGTAGATGAGGAAGGGTTTCGTCTCCCGCGCGGTGGCGCGTTCGCGCAGGTAATCCATGACTTGGCTGCCGTGCCAGACGCTGCCGGATTCGTCATCGCCGCCGCGTTTGGTGGCGTCCCGGCGCACGGTGAAGAGCTGGTTGGCGGCTTCGTAGCTGTTGCCCATCTTGCAGGTGCGCATGGTGGCGTAACCGGCGCGGTTGAAGACGGCGGGGAGGGTTTGCTGCTCCAGGCCGGGCGGGCTGGTCTTGGCGCCCCACGGGGAGACGGGCAGATGCCAGACGGTGCGTCCGCTCATGATCATGTGCCGCGACGGCGTGCAGACCGCGCCGCTGGATGAGCCCATGTGATAAGCGCCATCGAAGACCATGCCCTCCGCCGCCAGCCGGTCGATGTTCGGCGTCTCCAGCGGCGACTTCGGGTCATACACTTTCAAATCGAACGGCGATTGGTCATCGACGAGGATGAAAAGGATGTTCGGTCGTTTGGTTTCGGCAGCTTGGCTCGGAGCGGCCAGACAGCAGAGGACGAGAAGAATGAGCGGCAGGTGTTTCATGTGGACGATGGCGGGAACGGCTTCGCGAATCATGCGAACGTCGCCCGCAAGGTTGGTCTGTCTTTTCTTTGAGAGGCGTGAAATCGTCAAGACTCGCTCCACACGGGTTTTTTCCAGATGGGGATGGTGGTCTTGATTTCCTGCAAATACCAGCGGCAGAGGTCGAAGGCTGCGGCGCTATGCTTGGCGCGGATGCGGATCAGCAGGCTGGGCTCACCCGCCGGGACGAAGCCGAGGCGGTGCTGGATGAAGACGCGGTGCGGGCCATGCTTTGCCGAACCTTTCTCCAGCAGCGCGGCGAATGTTTTTTCCGCCATGGGCAGATAGGCGCTGTAGTCGATGCCGGTGATGGGACGGCCCTCCTCGGTGGCGCGGACGACGCCGAGGAACTGGACCTCCGCGCCTTCCTCGGCGGCGAAGGGCGGGGCCTCGGGGATGATGGGGTCGGTGGAGATGAGGAAGGCCATGGGAATGCGAAGACCGGGATTTGGGGTGCGAAAAAAGCGGCGTGTGTTACAATCCGGCGATGAACAGCCGAGACAACCCTTTTCCAGGCATGAACCCGTTCATGGAGCGGACGTGGCCGGACGTGCATTTGTCGCTCATCGCGGCGATCCGGGCGGAGCTTGGGGAAGAACTTCCCGAAGACTTGTCCGCAAAAGGAGAACAGCAGGTGGACGTGCTGGGAGGTGACACGCCGCGCTACCGGCCCGATGTGGCGGTGGTGGAGGATGGCTGGAAGAGCGGCTTGCCGCCGGTTTGGCGGCCCGGAGCCGAGACCGGCGCGGTGGCTGTCGATGAGCCGTTGCTGGTCGAGGCGGACGAGCCGCCGCACCGCTGGATCGAGATCCGGACGGACGAGGGGCGGCTCATTACCGTGATCGAAGTGCTGAGCCCGGCCAACAAGAAGCATCATCGCGCCGACTATGTGGCGAAGCGGGCGGATTATGTGTCGGCTGGGGTGAACGTGGTGGAGATCGATCTGCTGCGCGGCGGACCGGTGACGGTGGACGTGGAGGGCTGGGATTACCGGCGCAAAAAGCCCGGCTTGGGCGAGCATTACCTCGTCTGCGCCAGCCGTGCGGTGAAACCGGGTCGGCGGGAAATTTATCCCTGCCCGCTGCGGGAGCGGCTGCCGGTCATCCGGATCCCGCTGCGCGCGACTGATCCAGACGTGCCGCTGGACATTCAAAAATTGATCAACCACTGCTACACCAGCGGCCGCTACTGGAAGCTGGATTACAGCCAGCCGCTGGAGCCGCCCTTGTTCGCCGAAGACGCGCAATGGGTGGCGGATGTGCTGGGTGCGGCGGGGTTGCGATGAAGGGTGGCGGCAATGCCGGCCAACTGGTTTGCCCAAATGACCAGCAAACAACCGCTTGGGAAAGCTGTTGCCTGGACTTAACCTTTTCATCCATCACCATGCCGCCAACCTGCCTTTCCCATCCGGCCTTTGTCCGCTCCGCATCGAGGAGGACGGTGCCATGCTGAAGCTGAAAAAACTCCTGCTGGCCGGGCCGCCGTTGTTTGCGGTGGCAAGCGCGCTCGCCTCCAACGAAGCGCCCATTGAGTGGACCGCGCTGCCGCCTATCCCGGACCAGGAAGGCTTCGCCGCGCCGTTTGCCGGGACGCATGAAGGCAAGCTCATCGTGGCCGGCGGCGCGAATTTCCCGGACGCGAAACCCTGGGACGGCGGCATCAAGACTTGGTACGACAAAGTGTTCGTGCTCGACCAGCCGGACGGCGCGTGGCGGGAGGCGGGACGGCTGCCGCGGCCGCTCGGTTACGGTGTCTCCCTCAGCGTGCCGGAGGGCGTCGTCTGCATCGGCGGCAGCGACGCGGAACGGCATCATGCGGATGTTTTCATCATGCGGTTGGACGGCGCGGGCGGCCCGGTGTTCGATCCCTTGCCGCCGCTGCCCAAGCCCTGCGCCAACATGAGCGGTGCGCTGGCGGGCCGCGTCATTTACGTCGCGGGTGGTATCGAAAAACCGGACGCCACCGCCGCGCTGCACACGGTCTGGACGCTGGACCTGGACCGCGCGGCGGACGGCTGGCGGGAAATCGAGCCCTGGCCCGGAAGCGGGCGCATGCTGGCGGCGGCGGGCGCGCTGGACGGCTCCTTTTTCCTGGTCGGCGGCGCGGGTCTGCAAGCGGACGCGGACGGCAAACCGGAGCGCGAATGGCTGCGGGACGGTTATCGTTTCACCCCCGGCAGCGGCTGGACGCGCCTGACCGACGCGCCGCAAATCTCCGTGGCCGCGCCCAGTCCGATGCCCTTCGTCGCGGGCCGCGGGCTGCTCTTGATTGGCGGCGACGACGGCTCCCAGCTTGCCGTCGCGCCCGAGGATCATCGTGGTTTTCCCACCGGCGTGTTCGCCTACGACCCGGCCCGCGACGCCTGGAGCCGCGCCGGTGCCATCCCGCTCGGCCTCGTCACCACGCCCACGACTCTCTGGCAGAGCCGCGTGGTCGTGCCCGGCGGCGAGAAAAAACCCGGCACCCGCTCCACGGAAGTGTGGACGCTGCCGCTGCCTCAACCGCCCCCATGAGTCAAGAATTGTCACGCCACGGTCAAGAAATGGAATCGCCTTCCCTCCGTTCCGTCTTTACTCCACCCGCGCTTTGGCGCTACCAAGGAAGAGCGGCCTAACCAACACCCGCCGCTCGTCCCAACCATGACCACCACACCTGACTCCCCACGCTCGTTGTCCCGTACCGCCTGGCTCGTCGTCGGCCTGCTGTGGCCCGTCGCGCTGCTGAACTATCTCGACCGCCAGATGCTGGCGACGATGAAGACCTCCATGGTCTCCGACATCTCCGGCCTGACCACCGACGCGCAATGGGGCTTCGTGCTGGCGTCCTTCAAATGGGTCTATGCCGCCCTCAGCCCGATCGGCGGCTACATCGCCGACCGCTTCAGCCGGCGGCATGTGATCGCGGTGAGTTTGTTAGCGTGGTCGGTGGTCACCTGGATGACCGGGCACGTCACCACTTACGACGGCCTCGTCGCCACCCGCGCGCTCATGGGCATCAGCGAGGCGTTTTACATCCCCGCCGCGCTCGCTTTGATCGCCGACTATCACCTCGGCAACACCCGCTCCCGCGCCATCGGCATTCACCAGACGGGGATTTACATCGGCCTCATCCTCGGTGGTTACGCCGGTTACATCGCCGACAATCCCAATCTCGGCTGGCGCTGGGCCTTTGACGCCGCCGGGCTGGTGGGCGTGGTCTATGCGCTGCCGCTTTTCTTTTTGCTGAAAAATCCCGCCCGGCAAAGAACCGGCGGCACGGACGCGCCCTCGCCGATGGGAGCCGTGAGCGAACTGCTGGGGAACCGGAATTTCATCCTGCTGGTGCTCTACTTCACCCTGCCTGCCATCGCCGGCTGGGTCATCAAGGATTGGATGCCGGTCATTTTGAAAAACCAGTTCAACCTCTCGCAGGGCGAGGCCGGAAAAATCGCCGTGCTGTATGTACAAATCGCCTCCATCGCCGGAGCGGTCGTGGGCGGCGTGCTGGCGGATCGCTGGATGCGGCGCACCAACCGCGGACGCATCTACACCAGCGCCGTCGGCATGATCCTGTTCCTGCCCGCGCTCGTCGGCTTGGGGAATCCGGGCACCGTCATGTTCGCCATCCTCTTTCTGATTCTCTTCGGCGTCGGCTGGGGTTTCTTTGATTGCAACAACATGCCCATCCTCAGCCAGATCGCCCGGCCCGAACTGCGCGCCACCGGTTACGGCATCATGAATCTCGTCAGCATCTCCTGCGGCGGCTTGGGTGATTGGGGCTTCGGCGCGCTGCAAGACCGCAACGTCTCCCTCACCCTCATCTTCGGCTGCTTCACCGGCGTGGCCTTGCTGTCCCTGCTGGTGGTGCTGTTGATCCGGCCCTCGGAAAAAATATCTTCCCCTCCCGCTCCATGACCCGCCCCCGCTTCACCGGCCTCATTGCCGCCCCGTTCACGCCCTTTCACGAAGACGGCTCGCTCGCTCCGGAAATCATCCCGCAGCAAGCCGCGCAACTGGCCGCCGACGGCGTCACTGGCGCGTTCGTCTGCGGTTCCACCGGGGAAGGCGCTTCGCTCACCATCGCCGAACGCAAACAGGTGGCCCAAGCCTGGATTCAATCCGCCCCGCCGGAGCTGTCCGTCATCGTGCATGTTGGTCACACGGCGGTGGAAGAGTCGCGCGAGCTCGCCCGTCATGCCGCCGGAGCGGGCGCAGCCGCCATCGCAGCTTACGCGCCGCATTACTTCAAACCGGCGTCGGTGACGGACCTCGTCGAGTGTTGCGCGCGCATCGCCGCCGCCGCACCGGAGCTGCCGTTTTATTACTATCACATCCCTTCAATGACCGGCGTCACGCTCGCCTGCGCGGACTTCCTCGCCGCCGCGCGCGACCGCATCCCGAACCTCGCCGGCATCAAGTTCACCCATGAAAACCTCATGGACTACCTCGCCTGCCTGCGCTTCGAGGATGGACGCTACGACATCCTCTTTGGCCGCGACGAAAGCCTGCTGGCTGCGCTCGCCATCGGCGCGCAGGGAGCCGTCGGCAGCACCTACAACTACATCGGCCCGCTCTTCAACCAGTTGATCGAAGCCTTCAACGCAGGCGACCTCATCAAAGCCGCCGAACTCCAATCCCAAGCCAACCGCATCATCCAGATCATGATCGACCACGGCGGCCAGCCCGCGGGCAAAGCCATCGCCAGCCTGCGCGGCATCGACCTCGGCCCGGTGCGCGCGCCGTTGCGGAATCTGGATGCGGAGCAGAAGGACAAACTTGCCGCCGCGTTGGAGTCAGCGGGATGAGCCGCCATCACGCCCGCGCGGGAGAGGCGTGTAACTGGAGGCCGAGGGCATGAACCACGCGCAGGATGGTATCAAATCCCGGGCTTCGTTCTCCTGACAGCGCCTTGTAAAGGCTCTCGCGTGAGAGTCCCGCGTCCCGCGCGACTTGGCTCATGCCCTTGGCGCGGGCAATGTCGCCAAGAGCTTTTGCGATCAAAGCCGAATCTCCCCGCGCATCTTCCAAAAAGGCTTCGAGATAAGCCGCCATTTCCTCGGGCGTGCGCAGATGTTCAGCGACATCGAAAGGTGTAGTGGTTGTTTTCTTCATGGTGTCTCCAATTCTTTTGCCAAACGCTGGGCGGTTCGGATATCTCGTGCTTGGGATTGTTTGTCTCCACCGGCCAGCAGCACGATGACTTGCCGGCCTGTTTTTTTGAAATAAACCCGGTAACCAGGACCGTGATCGATTCGCAGTTCGGACCACACCTTGACCCACGGGCTTGACGTCACCGATGACACCAGACTTGAGCCGCTCGATGCGGACCAGAATGCGAGCGCGGGCTTGGATGTCACGCAGATTGTCCAGCCAATCCGCAACTGATCGGTTTTCCAAACGGCAAACATTACTCAATATGTATCCTCTGGGCTACAAATAGTCAACGCCGAATAATTTTGCAGCCAGCGCCCGTTCTTTTTCCTCCCATGCAACCGCTTCGCCCCGCCCTTCTCCTGTCCCTTTTATCTCTTGTTTGGACGCACCTGTCTCCCGCCGCGGAACCGCACCTTGCGCTGGCCGGAGATTCCACTGTAGCCGCGCATCGTGACGCGGAAAAGCTGGCCGGCTGGGGTGTCATGCTCCCGCAGTTCTTCAAGCCCGGCGTCCGCGTCACCAACCTCGCCAAGAGCGGCGCCAGCAGCAAGAGCTTCCGCGCCGCCGGCCTTTGGGATCAAATTCTCGCCGCCAAGCCGGACTACGTGCTCATCCAGTTCGGCCACAACGACCAGCCCGGCAAAGGCGAGGCCCGCGAGACCGACCCCACCACCAGCTACCGCGACAACCTCCGCCGCTTCATCGACGAAGCCCGCGCCATCGGCGCCCGTCCCGTCCTCGTCACCTCCGTCGCCCGCCGCACTTTTGGAGAAAACGGCAAGCTCGTCTCCAGCCTCGGCCCCTACGTCGAGGCCGCGCTCGCCGTTGGCGGGGAGCAAAACGTCCCCGTCATCGATCTGCACCGCGTCAGCCACGCCTTCTTCACTCAGAAAGGCGAGAAATTTTGTCAGCTCTACGCCCCCTCCGAGACGGACAGAACCCACTTCTCTGCGGAAGGCGCGCGCATGATGGCCCGCTTCGTCGCCGAAGGTTTGCTCAAAGCCGTCCCGGAACTGAGCGACTCCATCCAGCTCCAGCCGCCCCCGCCCGCTGACGCGTCGTTCACCCTTCAGCTCGACACCGTCTCAAGCGGTTACGACGGCAAGATGTGCTGGGTCCACCCGCGCGCCGGCGCCATTCCCGGCAGCAACGGCAGCCTGCCCAAGGTCGTCATGACCATGCAACAGCTCCTCCTCACCGGCAGCGACGTATTCTATGAACTCAACGACGTGCGCAGCGACGACCGCGGCCAAACCTGGAGCGCCATCACCCCGCACCCCGAGACGCTTGGCCGCCGGCCCGGCCCCAACGACACCATCACTGCCACCTGCGACTTCACCCCGAAATGGCACGCCGCCACCGGCAAGCTGCTCGGCACCGGCCACACCGTGCTTTATCAGGATAACAAAGTCGTCCACAACCGCCCGCGCGAAGCCACCTATGCCATCTATGACGAAGAAACCCGGCAGTGGACTCCCTGGACCACGATCGACATGCCGGACAAAACCAAGTTTTATAACTCCGGCTCCGGCTGCACCCAGCGCTTCGACCTCGAAAACGGCGACATCCTGCTGCCTGTTTATTTCAAAGCCAAAGACGACACGTATTACAAGACCACCGTGCTGCGCTGCCGTTTCGACGGCGTCACGCTGAAGTACATCGAGCACGGCAGCGAACTCAGCCTCGAATCCGGCCGCGGCGTTTACGAACCCTCGCTCATGCGTTTCCAGGGCCGCTTCTACCTCACCCTGCGCAACGACACCGCCGGTTATGTCGCCGTCAGCGACGACGGCCTGAACTACGGCCCCATCCAACCCTGGCGTTTCGACGACGGCGCGGACCTCGGCAATTACAACACCCAGCAGCACTGGGTCACCAGCGGCAAAAAACTCTATCTCGCTTACAACCGCAGCGGCGCGCACAATGACCACGTCTTCCGTCATCGCGCGCCCCTTTTCATGGCCGAAGTGGACACCGAAAAGCTCGCCGTCAAACGCGCCACCGAAGCCATCCTCGTCCCCGAACGCGGCGCCCGCCTCGGCAACTTCGCCGTCTGCGAAGTCAGCGAGGACGAAACCTGGGTCACCGTCTCCGAGTGGATGCAATCCCACAGCCCCAACATCATCATCCCGCCGGACAACGCCTTCGGCGCGGACAACAGCGTCTATGTGGCGCGCATCCGGTGGAAATAAAACCGGGCCACACATTTGATCAGTATCTGGCGTTTCCAAAATTACGCTTGACGTAATTTTAGGCTGGTCTATCCTGCCGGGTGATAGACAGTTTTGGCGATCCGGCCACCGAAAGCATCTTCCGCGGTCTGCGTGTCCGTGGCTTGCCTGGCGACATCCAGGAGCGAGCCCGGCGCAAGCTTCGGATGATCAATCAGGCCCGGATCATTCAAGACCTCCTAGTTCCTCCGGGCAACCGGCTCGAGCCATTGCAAGGGGATCTGGCCGGTTTCTGGAGCATTCGCATCAATCAGCAATGGCGGGTCATCTTTCGCTGGGAAGATGGCTTGAAACATCAAGTGAAAATCATCGACTACCACTAACACCATGAGCGCGCCGAAATACCTGCCAGTCATCCATCCGGGCGAGATTCTGCTTGAGGAGTTCATCCGGCCCATGGGGCTTACATTGGCCTCCGTATCCCGGTCAACCGGCATCCCCGCCTCCCGCCTGACTGAAATCACCAAAAGCAGGCGCAGTTTGACGGCAGAGACCGCCCTGCGGCTGGCCACGTTTTTCGGCACTTCCGCCGCGTTCTGGGTCGGGTTGCAAGCCGAGCACGATCTCGAAGTGGCGGAAAGAGCCCACGGCGCGCGCATCAAACGCCAAGTGACTTCTCTTGCTTCCTGAAACAACGCATCAGCGCTTCCCAGGAAATAATAAACCGTGAGAGAACCGCCGTCCGGCTGCGTTCACGCGCCACCATGAAGCATCTCCTTCCCGCCCTCCTCGCCACCGCCCTGCTCGCGCACACCGCCGCCGCCAAGCCGAACGTCCTGCTCATCTGCGTCGATGATCTGAAACCCAACATCGGCAGCTACGGCGACACGTTTGCCAAGACGCCCAACATCGACCGCCTCGCCAAGCGCGGTGTGCTTTTCGAGGCGGCTTATTGCAATCAGGCCGTTTGCTCGCCCTCGCGCAACGCCCTGCTCACCAGCCTGAGGCCGCAGACGCTCGGCATTTACGACCTGCCTACGCACTTCCGCAAAACCGCGCCGGATGCCGTCACCTTTCCCCAGCACTTCCTGCAAAACGGCTATCACACCGAAGGCATGGGAAAAATCTTCCATCGCGGCCACGGCAACATCGAGGACGCCGCCTCCTGGTCCGTGCCGCATTGGACGCCGCAGGGCGCCACGCCCACTTACGCGTTGCCGGAAAGCAACACCAACAAACGCGAAGGCCGCAACGGCCCGCGCGGCCCGGCCACCGAAAACGCCGATGTCGCCGACACCTTCTACACCGACGGCCAAGTCGCGCTCGAAGCCGTCAAGCGCTTGCAAAACGCCGCGCAAAAACCGGACCAGCCCTTCTTCATCGCCGTCGGCTTCGTCCGTCCGCATCTGCCCTTCGTCGCTCCGCAAAAGTACTGGGATCTCTACGACAGTGCCGCGGTGCCCATGCCGGAAGTCACCGCGCCGCCCGCCGGCGCGCCCGACTACGCCGGACAACCCGGCGGCGAACTCCGCCAATACAGCGACATCCCGCGCGAGGGCAGCCTTGAGGACGCCGCCACCCGCCGCCTCATCCACGGCTACTATGCGGCCACCAGTTACATGGACGCGCAGCTCGGCCTCGTGCTCGACGCGCTCGACCAAAGCGGCCTCGCGGAAAAAACCATTGTCGTCCTGTGGGGCGACCACGGCTGGCATCTCGGCGATCACGGCTTTTGGTGCAAACACACGAACTACGAGCAAGCCGCCCGCATCCCTCTTATCGTCGCAGCGCCGGGCAAAGCTGCCGGCGCCAAGACCGCCGCCCTTGTCGAGACCGTGGACATTTATCCCACGCTGGCCGAACTCGCCGGCCTGCCCGCGCGCGCCGGGCTGAATGGCCGCAGCTTCGCCCAAGTCGTCGCCGATCCCGCCGCCACGGCCCGCGACAGCGTCATCCACGTCTATCCGCGCGGCAACAAACTTGGCCGCGCCATCCGCACCGCGCGCTATCGCATGGTCGAATGGAAAACGATCGGCGAAGGCGCGGACAGCGCCGAGTTCGAACTCTACGATTATCAAACCGACCCGTTGGAGACAAAAAATCTCGCCGCCGAAAAACCGGAAGTCCTCGCCGAACTCCGCGCCATCCTCGCCACCCATCCTGAAGCCAAGCCTCAGTTCAAAGACCCCACCGCCAAGCCCGCTCCGAAAGGAAAGGGCAAAGGCAAAGCCGCCGCCAAAGCCCCGCCCAAAGACCGTGCCGCCGCCTTCAAGCGCCGCGATCTGGATGGCGACGGCCGCTTGACGCTGGAGGAATTCCTCCGCAACCAGCCCGACCCCGACCAAGCCCCGGCCCGCTTTCCGAAATTCGACGCCAACAAAGACGGCTTTCTCAGCGAGGAAGAATACGTGAAAAGCGGCAAAGTCCGCTGACCCCGGAGGGCGGGTGCCATCACCCGCCCACTATTCTGCGGGCGGAGGCAGTGCGGAGCCGGGGAGCACGGTTTCCTGGCGCTTGATCATTCAGGCTGTGGAGCGCTGGCGATGCTCGGAATGATCGGCTAAAGCCAATGCCATTAAGTAATGGGAATGAGCTCGACGGGGAT
>CAZNKC010000091.1:0-18665 GCA_964573315.1 uncultured Verrucomicrobiaceae bacterium
GCACCGCAGGCGAGGGCGGCTGCGGGGACGCCGCGCGGGACGGGGGAGAGGGCTTCCTCGGTGGCGACGATGACGACGGGCAGGGTCATGAGGGCAAGGGTGAGGGAGGCCCACAGGATGCCGCCGGTGCCGAAGGTGGGGTTGGGCAGTTTGTCGCTGAAAAAGCCGTGGAAATACGGGCACTTGGCCAGGGTGAGCAGGGTGAGGACGGTGGCGGCGGACCAGAGGATGGTTTCGCCGATGAGCAGGCGGTTGCGGCGGGAGCGGTTAAGGGCGTGGGAGCGGCCGGTGCTGGAGAGGAGGACGGCGCCGAAGATGGTGAGGGCGGCGGCGAGGGCGGTGGCGAACCACCAGGGGGCGGGCAGCGGGGAGTCCGGGCCACCATCGATGAAGCCGCCGAGGCCATAGACGAAAAAGCCGAGGCCGAAGACGCCGAAGACGATGGAGGGTACGCCGGCGAGGTTGTTGACGCAGATGCGGATGATCTGGAGCAGGAGGCCGTGCTTGGCGTACTCGTGCAGGTAGATGGCGGCGATGATGCCAAGTGGGGTGACGAGCGCGGCCATGAGCAGGGTCATGACAAAGGTGCCGAAGATGGCGGGGAAGATGCCGCCCTCGGTGTTGGCTTCGCGCGGGGGTGTGGTGATGAAGGCCCAAAGATGCCGGGCGAAGTGGCCGAGCCGCTGGGTGAGGGTGAGCTGGTTGGGATAGTGGAAATGGAGGATGTCTGCGAGGTCTTGGGCGCGCGCTTCGCCGGTGGGCAGGTGATAGCTGAGGCGGGCGCCGGGTTCGGGGCCGCTTTTGAGGCGGGCTCGGAGTTCGGAGTCGAAAGCGGCGTCGGCGGCGGCGAGCGTGGTGCCGTCGGGGAGGTGGAGGGCTTCGGGTGTTAGGATGGCTTTGCCGTATTCGCGGCGCTCGGCGACGGCGAGTCCGGCGGGCTGCGTGGTGGAGGCGATGTCGCGGGCGTCAATGTAACGGAAGGCGAGGCCGTAGGCGTCGCGGTTGCCGGTGAAGAATTGGATTTCCGGGATGGTCTCGCCGGTGAGCATGTCCTGGCGGGTCTGCTTTTTGACGAGGATGCCGGCGAAGCGGCTGCCGTCGCTCAAGGTGACCTCGGTGACGCGGTGCGGCCAAAAGACGGAAGCGCCGTTCCAAGCGATGAGGCCGAGCAGGCCGGTAATCATGAGCAGGCCCACGGCCAAGCCGGAGGCGTTGAGCCAGATTTTGGCTTCGCCTTGGGTGGAGGGTGGGGGGGGCATTTGGGAAAGGGGGATGGGGAGAGGGGGAGAGGGGGGATCGTCCTCGTCCTCCTACTAGTTCTCGAAATTGGGCTTCGTTTTTTTAGACAGGATTGACAGGATTTTCAGGATTAACAGGATGTTAGGTTGGGATGGTTGACTTGACGTGCTCGACTTCTTGATTTCCCCCTTTTTACTTTTTACTTTCCCCTTTTCACTTCTTACACGATCCGGAATTTGTTGCGTAAATGATGCCGCAGGAGTTCGGCGACGGTGTTGAGGAGGAAGGTCATGAGGAAGAGGAGGAGCGCGCCGAGGAAGAGGGTGCGGTAGTGGGTGGAGTTTTGGGCGGCTTCGGGCAGCTCGACGGCGATGTTGGCGGCGAGGGTTCTCATGCCGTCGAAGAGGTTCCAGTGGGAGCCGATGAGGAGGCGGCCGGATTCGTCCATGATGGGGGTGTTGCCGGTGGCCATGACCACGATCATGGTCTCGCCCACGGCGCGGCCGAGGCCGATGATGAGGGCGGAGAAGATGCCGGCAGAGGCCACGGGCAGGACGACGGTGCGGACGACCTGCCAGCGGGAGGCGCCGAGGGCTTCGGCGGCGCTGGTGAGGGCGGGCGGGACGTTGGAGAGGGCGTCCTCGGCGATGGTGAAGATGACGGGGATGACGGCGAAGCCCATCATGAAGCCGACGACGAGGGAGTTGCGCTGGTCAAAGGGCAGGCCGGTGAACTCGGGCCACCAGAGGCGGAAGTCGGCGATGCGTGTGCCGTCGCCGAGGGTGGCGATGAAGACGTTTTTTTCCAACACGGGGCCGAGATGCCAGGCGGTGACGAGGCCGGCGAGGAGGAGGGGGATGAGCAGCCAGAATTCGAAGCCGGGCGGGACGCGGTTGCGGAGGCGGACGGGGAGTCTTTTCCAAAGCGTGCCGGCCAGCAGGGCGGTGACGGGAATGACGGCGATCATCAAGAGCAGCGAGGGGACGCGGTCCTCGATGAGCGGGGCGAGCCAAAGCGCGGCGAGGAAGCCGAGCACAACGGAGGGCAGGGAGGCCATGATCTCCATGACGGGCTTGACGTAGTGGCGCGCTTTTTGGCCGAGGAAGTGACTGGTATAAATGGCGGCGAGCAGGGCGATGGGGATGGAAAAGAGCATGGCGTAAAGCGTGCCCTTGAGGCTGCCGATGACGAGGGGGACGAGGGAGAGCTTGGGTTCGTAGTCGCTGGTGCCGCCGGTGGATTGCCACATCCATTTGGGTTCGGTGTGGCCTTCATACCAGACTTTGCCGAAAAAGGCGCGCCAGCCGGCTTCGGGGTGGGGGTCGTCGAGGCGGTGGAGTTGCAGGGAGCCGGCGCGGTCCAGCAGGGCGATATGGCCGGCGCGGGGGGCGAAGGTGGCTTGGACGATGGGCGCGGGCAGGGTCATCCGATGGCGGACGGCGCCGGTGGTGGAGTGGATGAGGGCGAGCTGGGTGTCGCTGCCGGCGAGGAAGGTTTTGTTGCGCGGGCTGGGGGCGATCCAGGTGATGGCGTCGCCGCCGCTGGAGAGGGGTTGCATCTCGCGGGTGAGCGCGAAGACGCGATGCGGGGCGCCGGTGGGGATGTGGAGTTGGAAAAGACGGAGGCGGCCGGTGTCGTCGGTGAAGATGGCAGTGACGTCGCCGAGCAGGAGGCACATGGCGGTGAGGTTGGAGCCGGGGGAGTCGAAGGGACGGAAGCGCTGACGGAGTTCCCAGCCGGTGTCGGCGCGGAAGAGGTAGGCGACTTCGCCCTCGGCGCTGCGCAGCAGGAGGCTGTCGGCGGAGCCGGGGGTGAGGATTTGGACGGGGGTGAAGCCGGGCAGCAGGTGGTCGAGGGTGGCGACGGGCAGCGGCTCGGTCTGGATGCCGCCGAGGAGGTCGCGCTTGAGGCGGGTGTCGGCGATGGTGATGAGCGTGGCGCCGTCTTCCCGGCGCTGGAGGGCGGCGTGGAGGCGGCGGGAGCCGGTCTCGGTTTGGTCGAGGGCGAGAATGGGCAGGCCGGGGAGGAGTGGCGTGGCGGCGGGCGCGGTGAGGGCGACGGGCGGGCTGTTTTTGTCGGCGGGGGGGATGAGGTGGAGTTGGAGAATTTGGCCGTCCGCTGTGCCGATGAGCAGGAGGTCGCCGCGGGTGTTGAGTTTCCAGGCGGTGGGGGTGGCGCCGGGGGGGAGGTTGAGGGGGAGGTTTTGAGTGATGAGTGATGAGTGATGAGTGATGAAGGCGAGGTCGGGGCCACCGTGGTAGGTGAAGGCGGCGGTGGCGCGGTCGTTGAGGCCGAAAACGGCGCCGGGTTGGGCGGGCAGGGTGAAGGTGGTTTCCGGGGTCAATTTGGGACCGCGAAACAGGGGCCAGGCGACGAAGGCGATGAAGGCGAAGATGCCGAAAACGGCGGTGATGATGGAGATGCCGCCGAAGGCCACGAGGCGCGTCATGAAGCGGTCAAACCGGAGGGTGCGCCGGCTGACTTGGAAGCGTTCGGGGACGGGGGGCATTTTTTGGACAGGATTGAGGGGATGGTTACTTTGCTGCTGGAAGCGTTTGGGCGGCGGGTTTTTTTTGGACAGGATTACAGGATTGACGGGATTAACAGGATTTGATGTGGAAGCGGGGAGCGCACGCGTCCCGCGTGCTCTTTTCGGCGTCCCGCCGAAAAGATTGAGCGCAGCGAACACCGGGGGACGCGGGGATCAATCTTAGCCAGCGGCTTTGTTCAAGCGGGTGAGCGGAAGATATTTCCAGGCGGATGATGCTGGTGACCGTGTGCGGCTGCCGCCGCAATGCGTTCGGCGGGACGCCGAACGCGGCACGCGGGACGCGTGCGCTCCGGGATCCCTCGGATTTCGGGCTTGGGACTTTCATCGGGTCAGGGTTTCGATCAGGGATTGGGCGATGGCGGCGGGCAGGGGGTAGTAGTGGTCTTTGAGCACGAGTTCCTGGCCTTCGCGGGAGAGGATCATTTTGAGGAATTCGAGGGTGGTTGGGTCGAGCGGTCTGCCGGGAGGTTTGTTGACGTAGATGAGGAGGAAGCGGGCCATGGGGTAGTCGCCGTTGAGGCAGTTCTCATAGGTGGGCGGCACGAAATCAACGCCGCGGCGGGCCAGGGGGAGGGCTTTGACGCCGGAGGTGAGGTAGCCGATGGCGGAGTAACCGAGGGCGAAGGGGTCGGAGGAGACACCCTGGATGACGGCGGAGGAGCCGGGCTGTTCTTTGACGCTGGATTTGAAGTCGCCTTTGCCGAGGGCTTTTTCCTGGAAGAAGCCGTAGGTGCCGGAGGCGCTGTTGCGGCCAAAGAGCGAGAGGGGGCGGCCGCGCCAGGCGGTGACGCCGAGCTGGCCCCACTCGGTGATGGGCGAGGGGTGGCCGAGGCGGCGGGTGGGGGAGAAAATGGCGTCGAGCTGCGGCAGGGTGAGGCCGACGACGGGGTTGTCTTTGTGGGCGAAGACGGCGAGGGCATCGACGCCGACACGGATCTCCGTGGGCGGGTAACCGAACTTGCGCTCGAAGGCGTCGATTTCCTCCTGTTTCATCTCGCGGCTCATGGGGCCGAGCTGGGCGGTGCCGGCGATGAGGGCGGGCGGCGCGGTGCCGGAGCCTTTGCCCTCCACCTGGACGGTGACCTGCGGATGCCAGACGCGGAAGGCGTCCGTCCAGAAGGTCATGAGGTTGTTCAGCGTGTCCGAGCCGACGGAGATGAGGCTGCCGGAGACGCTGCGGGCGGGCGGCTGGTAGGGCTGGAGACCGGCATCCAGAACCGGCTGCTGTCCGTTCGCTGCCAGACAGATCCTCAGGCAGGCGAGGCTGGTCAATAAGAGATGAGATCGGCCAGGGAGCATGAATGAGCGGGATGAAAAAGAGGAGGGCAAGCGGGACGGCAGCCGTCCCGCTTTGGTAGCACTGGTGTTTCGGGAAGGCGAAAATGCCACGGTGAAGTTTTCGTCACAATCGAGAAAACTGTCAAAAACCAGGGTTGGGAGAGCGCGGGGGTAAAGGTGACGGTGGAAAACGCGGCGGAGGCTTATCAGTGTGACGGAAGTGTCACACTGAGCGGCTGGCGGGAGAGGGCGATGTGATATTTGAATCGCGGTCGTCACAAAAAAGGCTGCCCTTGGCTGGTGTGCCCGGCTTCTTCGTGACGCTGCCGTTTCCACCTTCCATGCCAAATTTTTCCTTCGCGCGTTCAATCATCACCGTTTTGCCGATGTGCCTGCTCCTGCTGGCGACGCCCGTGCCGGCTTCCCAGGAAGCCATGCTGGCGCTCTTCAAAATCCTGCGTGACCGCGGTTCCATCAGCGACGCGGAGTATCAGCAGCTCGTGGTGCTGGCGGACCAAGACAAAAAAACGGTGGAGGCGGAGATCGCGGCGGTGGCCACGGCGGAGCCGGCGGCTCAGAGCGGCGGCGACATTGAGGAGTCCATGAGCAGTCTGGAGCAGCGTCTGGCCGAGGACGAGCGGAAGCTGGCGCTGGTGGAGGAGAACCTGAAAATCTTCGACGACACTTCGGCGGCGATTGTGGACCGTGTGCTGGACGGCAAATGGTATGAGCGGCTCAGGATGGACGGCTACGCGCAGTTTCGTGCCACCTTTCCGCTCAATGGCGGGGCGTCCCTGCTGGACGTGCCCGCGGACCGCTCGGTGAGTGGGGACGAGAGCTTCATCATCCGGCGCGGCCGTTTCAAGATCGCGGGGGATCTCTCCGAGCATCTTTATTTGTACTCGCAGTTGGACTTCGCCGGCAGCGTGTTCGGCAGCGGTGGCAGCTTCGGCCTGCAAGCGCGGGATTTGTACGCGGACATCTCACTGGATACAGATCATGAGTTTCGTTTCCGTGTGGGTTTGTCCAAGGTGCCCTACGGCTGGTCGAATCTGCAATCCTCCCAGAACCGCGCGCCGATGGAGCGGCCGGACGCGCTGAACTCCGCGGTGGAAGGGGAGCGGGACCAGGGCGCTTATTTCATGTGGGCGCCGGTGGAGGTGCGGTCACGGTTCAAGGAACTGGTCAGCAGTGGGCTGAAAGGCTCCGGTGACTACGGGATGCTGGCGGCGGGTGTGTTTGGCGGCCAGGGGTTGAACCGCTCCGATCTGAACGGGGAACCGCATCTGCTGGCACGGCTGACCTATCCGTGGAAGTTTGCCAACGGCCAGTTTCTGGAAACCTCCGTCAACGCCTATCACGGCAAATTCGTGGTGGGAACCAATGAAATCGAGCTGGATGGAGAGATCTTCGAGCCAACGGCGGCGTCCGGTGGCGTGACGGACGAGCGCGCCGGCCTGTCCGCCATCCTGTACCCGCAGCCGTTCGGCGTCGAGGCCGAGTGGACCTGGGGCCGCGGGCCGCAGTTGAGCGATGACTTCCGCAGCGTGGACGCCGCCGGCTTGCATGGCGGTTACGTGATGGCGAATTGGAAGCTGAACACGGATCACGGAGAGTTTTTCCCCTTCGTGCGGTGGAACTACTTCGACGGCGCGCGGAAGTTCGCCAGCAATGCGCCGCGTAGCGTGGTGAACGAAATCGACGTGGGTCTGGAGTGGTCGCCCTGGCCGGAGGTGGAGATCGCCCTCATGTACACCCATACGCTGGAGCGGACGAACACGCGAGCCTTTCCTTACCAAGAGGCTGTCAACGCGGACCGCATCGCCCTCCAGGTGCAATGGAACTACTGAGCGCGGCTGAAATTCAGGGCCGGTTTGGTTCCCCTTGTTCCAGGTCGGGTGGGGAATTGTGACGAAATCGTCACAATATAAAGCGGAGGCTGCCGGGACCTGGGGAAGTGGCGCCACCTTCTGAGAAACGCAATCCGGGCCGAAAGCCCGTTCTGACGGCCTTGGCGTCAGCCGGAGTACCCAATTCGGTGGCGCGGTTTCGGGGTGAATCATTATTTTGTGACAATATCGTAACATTGTCCAAATGGCGCACGTTGAGTTCGCACTCTCCGCAAATGAACCACGGCCCTTCGATTTTTTGGAACAATTCTGTAACAATTGCTTAACAGTACTCGTTGATACCCAATCTCAGCAATGGAATCGCACTTTCTTAATTTTCCCCATTCTATTCTAAAATTGGTTAAAGCAATATTTTTGTGGTTGTGTCTGGCCCCCGTTCTTGGGGCGGCGGAGGTGCCGGTGGTGGCTGTCGTTCCGGCCATGCGCGGGGAGATTTACCGCGAAGTGGCGTTTGATGCGGAACTGCGGCCCTATAAAGAGGTCGAGCTTCATGCGAGGGCCACGGGTTACCTTGACAAGATGCTGGTGGATGCCGGAGATGTGGTGAAGGAGGGACAGCTCATCGCGGCGCTGGACGTGCCGGAGTTGCAATTCGACCTGCAAAACGCGGAGGCGACTGAGCGCCGGGCGAAAGCGGAGGTGGAAAAGGCACAGGCGGTGCATGAGGAGGCGAGCCTGACACTGGCGCGGCTGGAGGGGGCGGATAAGGCGCAGCCGGACTTGATCGCCAAGCAGGACATCGACTCCGCGCGGTTGCGCGCGCAGTCGGCTCAGGCGGCGCTGAATTCGGCGCGGGAAGAGCAAAACGTGGCCGCAGCGAGTACGAAACGCTTTCAGACGATGCTCGATTACACGCAAATCTCCGCGCCGTTTGCGGGGGTCATCACGCGGCGTTACTCGGATCCCGGATCGCTGATTCAGGCGGGCACCAGTTCGGGGTCAATGCCGCTGGTGCGGCTGTCACAGGTGGATTTGTTGCGCGTGGCGTTTCCGGTGTCCGTCTCGTATGTGGCGGGCGTGAAGGTGGGGGATGAGACGGAAATTCGCATCCCCTCGCTGGGGAAAAATTTCGTGGCGAAGATTTCGCGCGTTTCGCAGAAAGTGGAGACGGCCACGCGCACGATGGAGGCGCAGATCGATCTGTCCAATGACGACCGCTCACTCATCGCCGGTGTTTACGCGACCGTGGCGCTCAAGATCGACCACCGGAACGACGCGCTGGTGCTGCCGGTGGAGGCGGTGGCGCGGGACAAAAACTCGGCGAGCGTCTTTCTCGTCACCAAGGAGAACAAGGTCGAAGCGCGCAAGGTCGTCGTCGGCACGCAATCACCCACGCATCTGGAAATCACCGAAGGGCTGGCCGAGGGAGACCTCGTCATGGTCGGCAGCCGCGCCCAATTTTCCGACGGCCAGAGCGTCCAGCCGAAACAGGTGGAACTGCCGAAACTCGACAAGTGATGAAGCCCGCGATCTCTCCCGAAATCCTGAAGGCGTTGCAATCGCTGGATACCTGCACGGTGGCGAACGCCATTGAGACCTTCGATGTGCGGCTGCGCAACGAAGGCTACGCCGACTCCAGCATCCGCTGCCTGACCAACTGCGGCCAGCCGGTCGCCGGCCATGCGGTGACGGCGCGCATCCGCTGTTCCAGCCCGCCGATCACCGGCGGCAGTTTTGTGGACCGCACGGACTGGTGGGACCACATCCTCACCATCCCGGGGCCGCGCATCGTGGTGATCGAGGACGTCGATGAAACACCCGGCGCGGGCGCTTTCATCGGAGAAGTCCATGCTTGCATCCTGCAATCCCTCGGCTGCGTGGCGGCGGTGACGAACGGCTCCGTGCGCGATCTCCCCGCGATCACCGCGAGCGGCTTCAAGCTCTTCGCCAACCATGTGTCCGTCTCGCACGCCTACGTGCATGTCGTCGAATTTGGCGGGCCGGTGAAAATCGGCGGCTTGGAAGTAAGGCCGGGCGATCTGCTTCATGCCGACAGCCACGGCGTGCTCTCCGTGCCGCATGAGATTGCCGGCGCGATCCCGGCCAAGGCGGCGGAGATCGTCGAGCGCGAGCGCCGGGTGCTAGATCTCTGCCGTTCGGGCCAAGTCACCATCGAACGCCTGCGCGATGCCGTGCAGGGCATTTTCAACTAAGCGCCGCAGCACGGAATCATGACGCGCTTTTCTCTCCGCTACCCCTATTTCATCATCGTCGCCTGTCTCATGACCATGGTCGTGGGAGTCACCAGTCTGGTGCGGATGCCGGTGGATTTGTTCCCGGAAATCAAGATCCCGGTGGTCGTCGTGGCGACCTTTTATAACGGGATGCCGCCGGAGCAGATCGAGCAGGACATCACCTCCCGGATGGAGCGTTTTCTCACGCTCGCGGGCGGCATCGATCACATGGAGTCGCGCTCGTTGCCGGGCATGAGCCTGATCAAAATTTACTTCCAGCCCGGAATGAACCCGGATTCCGCGGTCAGCAGCATCGGCAACTTGGCGATGGCGGAGCTGCGACGATTACCGCCCGGCACGCTGCCGCCGGTGGTGCTGAAGTTCGACGCCTCCAGCCAGCCGGTGTGCCTCATCACCTTGAAGGGCGAGGGCATGTCAGAGTCCCAGCTTCGCGACACCGGCCACTACAAGGTGCGCACGCAGGTGGCCACCGTGCCGGGGGCGGCGCTGCCGCAGCCGTTCGGCGGACGCTATCGCCAGATTCAGGTTTATGTCGATCCGCTGAAGCTGGAGGCGCACCAGCTCAGCCTCATGGACGTGGTGCGTTCGGTGAATGACTCCAACCTCATTCTGCCCGCCGGTGACGTGCGCATTGGCCCATTCAATTACAACATCTACGCGGACAGCCAGGTGGAGACGATCGAGGAGATTGCGCAGATTCCGCTGAAGACCGTGGGCCAGTCTTCCGTGCTCGTCGGTGACGTGGCGGAGGCCAAGGACGCGACGCAGATCCAATACAACATCGTCCGCGTGGACGGCCAGCGCTCGGCTTACCAGCCCGTGCTCAAACAGGGCGGCGATGCCAACACCATCGCCGTGGTCAATGGCATCCGCGACGCGCTGACCAAGCTTGTCGATGTCCCCAAGGAACTCATCACGCAGGTTGTGTTCGACCAGTCCGTGTTCGTGAAGAACGCCATCGCCAACCTGGTGCATGAGGGCGGCATCGGCCTCGTGCTCACGGGCTTGATGATTCTCGTCTTCCTCGGCAACATGAGAGCCACCGTGGCGGTGTTCCTATCCATCCCGCTGTCAACTCTGGCCACGTTCATCGTGCTGGCCTTTGGCGGCGGCACAGTCAACACCATGATCCTGGGCGGCCTCGCGCTGGCTTTTTCCCGCCTCATCGACAACTCCGTGGTCGTCTTGGAGAATATTTTCCGTCACATTGAGCTGGGAGAGACCCCCGAAGTGGCGGCGGAAAAAGGCGGGCGGGAGGTGGCCATGCCGGTGCTGGCCGCCACGCTCACCACCGCGGTGGTGTTCTTCCCGGTCATGTTCCTGTACGGAGCGAGCCGCTACTTGTTCATGGCGCTCGCGCTGGCGGTGGTGATCTCGCTCTTTGCGTCCTACGTCGTGGCCCTGACCGTGGTGCCGCTGTTCTGCGCCAAATTCATCAAAGGCCACGGCCATGCCGGACAAAAAGGCTTCAATGCATGGTTCAACCGCCGGTTCAACGGCATGCTCAACGGCTACGAGGGCACGTTGAAATGGTCCCTGATCCGGCCCGTCATGACGGTGCTCTCCCTGGTGGTGGTGTTCGCGCTCAGCATGATGTTGTATCCTCAAATCGGCGTGGCCTACTTCCCGCGCACCGACCCCGGCCAATTTTACATCAACCTCAAAGCCCCCTCCGGCACGCGCCTGGAGGTGAACGAGAAATTTGTGCACCAGGTCGAGCAGATTTGCCGCGAGGAAGTGGAGGCGGACGACCTCGATCTGATCGTCTCCAACATCGGCATCACGCCCGACTTTTCCGCGATTTTCAATCCCAACTCCGCCCAGCACACCGCCGTGGTGCAGGTCAGCTTGAAGCAGGAGCACCGCATCGGCAGCTACGAATACATGGACCGCGTGCGTGAGCGGCTGCGGACCGATCTGCCGCATCTGAGCGCCTACTTCCAATCCGGCGGCTTGGTGGACGCGGTGTTGAACTTGGGCCAGCCGGCGCCCATCGACATCCAGATCAGCGGTTCGAACATGGAGGCCACCCACAAAACCGCCTCCGAGATCGCCGCGAAAGTGCGCGCGCTGCCCGGCGTGAGCGATGTGATGGTGCCGCAGGACATGGACTATCCCGCGATCAAGCTCGCCTTCGACCGCAAACGCATTTCCGAACTCGGCCTCACCACGAAGGAAGTCACCCACAATGTCATCACCGCGCTGCTGTCCAACGGCCTGATCGCCCCCACTTTCTGGGCCGATCCCAAGAGCGGCAACGACTACTACCTCACCGTGCAATACCCGGAGAACTACGTGAAGGACTTCGACATGCTGCGCGCCATCCCGATCCGCGCCGCCGGCATGAGCCGCTCCGTGCGCCTCGACGCTGTCGCCAAGCTGGAGCCGATGATGGCGCCCACCGAAGTCGCCCATTACCAGATTCGCCGCGTCATGCACATCTTTGTCGCGCCCAAGACCGAGGACATCGGCGGTGTCATGAAGGGAGTCGAAAAAATCATCGAGGAAACTCAAGTACCGGAAGGCGCGAGCATCGACCTGCGCGGCAGCGTGGAAAGCATGAACGCCTCGTTCAAGACCTTCGGCATGGGCCTCATCCTCGCCATCATCCTCGTCTATTTGATCCTCGTGGCGCAATTCCAGTCGTTCACGGACCCGTTCATCATCCTGCTGGCCATTCCCACCGGACTCATCGGCGTGTTGCTGATGCTCCGGTTCAGCGGCACCACGCTGAACGTCATGTCCCTCATGGGCGTGGTGATGATGGCCGGCATCGTCGTGTCGAACAGCATCCTCATCGTCGAGTTCATCCGCCAGTTGCGCGCTGATGGCGCACCGTTGCGCGAGGCTGTCGTCACCGCTTGCCGCGTGCGATTGCGGCCCATTTTGATGACCTCGCTCGCCACGCTCATCGGCCTGCTGCCCATGGCGCTTGCCCTCGGCTCCGGCAGCGAGGCCTACGCTCCGCTCGCCCGCGCCATCATCGGCGGGCTCGGCGTCTCCGTCATCCTCACCGTCTTCGTCGTTCCCGCCGCTTACTTTATCGCGCACCGCCGCCACGAAACCATCGAACCCGCGCCCGCCGCCTTATGAAACGCCTCGTTTTGATCCTTGCCTGTCTGTCTGTCGGAGCCGCGCAGGCTGCCGACAAGCCGCGTGCGCTGAGCATGGAAGAGGCGCGAGCACTGGTCATGCAACGCCATCCGCGCGTCAATGCCGCTGATCTCACCGCGCAAGCTACCGAGGAGATCGTCAGACAAAACCGCGCCGCCTATCTGCCGCAGTTGCAACTGCTGGGCGGCGGCGTCATCACCACCGAGGACCAGGGCGGTGTGAACATCGTCACTGATGCGCTGCAAATGCCTGGGGTGAATGATCGCGCCTCGGCCGGATTCAGCGTCAGCCAGCTCGTCACCGACTTCGGACGCACCAGCCATCTCACCGCCAGCGCCCGCTTGCGCGCGCAGGCGGAGGATCGCAACGCCTTGACCACGCGCGCCCAAATTTTGCTGGAGACCGATGCCGCCTGCCTCGGCATTCTCCAGGCCGGCGCTTTGCTGGACGTGGCGGAGCAAACGGTGAAGACCCGCCGCGTGCTGCGTGACAATACAGTTTCTCTGCAAAAGAACGAGTTGAAATCCGCGCTCGACGTCAGTTTCGCCGAGGTGAATCTCAAGGACGCCGAGCTGCTGCTGGCGCGTTCGCGAAACGATCTCAAATCCGCCCAGGCCATGTTGGCGCGGTTGCTGCTGGACTCGGAAGGCAGCGAGTATCGCATCAGCGAGCCCGTGCAGCCGTCCGCGTTGCCGCCGAAAGCCGAACCCTTGGTGGCGAGGGCCGCGGGCATGAGACCGGAGTTGGCGCGCCTGCGCCTGGAGCGGGATGCCGCCCACCGGTTTGTCGAAGCGGAGAAGGCATTGGGTCGTCCCCGGCTCACGCTGCAAGGCTCCGTCGGCACCATTCCGTGGGGCGACAAAAACTTGGAGCAAAACTATGCCGCGGGCGGTGTCATCCTGTCCTGGCCGCTGAGCACGGGCGGTCTCAATCGCGCCCGGCGCAATGAGGCGGAATTGCGCGCGCAGGCAGCCGAGCAGGCGCTCCGGGATGAGGAAGCCCGCGTCGCGCGCGACGTGCAGATCGCTTGGCTAAACGCCAGCAACGCCCTGGAGCGTCTCGCCATCACTGGGAACCTGCGCGAGCAATCGGCCCAGGCATACGCCCTCGCGGAAGCGCGTTACCAGGCCGGAAGCAGCGGCATCGTCGAACTCAGTCAAGCGCAGCTCAATCTCACCGCCGCCGAGATTAACCAGACCACCACGCGCTACGAATACCTTCTGCGGCGGTCTGTTTTGGATTTTCAGACCGGGGTGACGGCGGAGTCGCTGCAGGCTCCCGATGCCGCCAAGTGACGGGATGCGCGCGGGTTTCACTAATGGGCATAAATGAGCGCAAATCGTTTCTGATAGGAGCCGGGAGTGGAATCAAGAAGTCGAAATTCGGGCTTCGGATTTCGGGCTTTGTATTCCGAGAAACCTGACTCCAACGCTCTGTTCTTGCGGGCGAAGGATTGGGCGGCATGTTCGGCGAATGTTCAAACTGGATTCTTGCGCGGCAATTATCACGGGGGCTTCCTCCGGGCTGGGGGCGGAGTTTGCGCGGCAATTGGCGCCGCGCGCGTCCCGCCTCATGCTGGTGGCGCGGCGGGGCGATCTGCTGGAGGCGTTGCGGGAGGATTTGCTGCGCATCAAGCCGGGGCTGGGCGTGGAGTTGTGCGCGGCGGACCTCGGTACGGAGGCCGGTTGCGCGGCGGTGGTGGAGCGGGTGCGGGAGACGGATTTCGCGCCAGACGTGCTGATCAACAACGCCGGCCTCGGCGACTACGGCCCCTTTGCCGAAGCCGCGCCGGAGCGGCTGCGGGCGCAGATGGAGGTGAACATGGGCGCAGTGGTGCGGCTGACGCACGGGTTGCTGCCGCTGCTGCGCACACCCGGCGGCATCCTCAACGTGAGCAGCTTGGCCGGCACGCTGCCGATGCCCGATCTGGCCGTCTATGCCGCGACCAAGGCGTTCGTGACGAGTTTCTCCGAGGCGCTGGCAGTGGAACTGGCCGGGCGCGGCATCACGGTGAGTTGCGTGTGTCCGGGACCGACACCGACCCATTTCGGCGCGAACGCGAAGCGGGCGGACGGCAAGGACATCGACCGCTCCGGGCAGGACTTGCTGAAAGTACCGCCGGGGCACGTCGTGACCACCGGGCTGCGCGCGCTGGAGCGCGGCCAAGCCTGCGTCTTCCCCGGCGCGGGCGTGGCGGTGGCGGCGCGGGTCTTCCGCCTGCTGCCGCGCGCGGTGCTGCGTCCGCTGCTGAAGCGGAGATTCAGCAAAGACTCAAGACAGGGGCAAAGCGCGTCGTCTTGAACCTTCCGCCGCAGATCGCTAATAGTACACCTCCAACTGTCCCTGGCCGAAATTCACGGATTGGCTCATCAAGCCCAACGGAGATGAGCTTTGTGATAATATGGCGCGTTGATTGGACGTTGGCGATTGGCGTATTTGCGCCCACTCTTCATCTCCCATTAGTTGTTGGGCTTGCGCGCCGCGAAGCCAGCCGGACGCCGCTTTTTCATCGAAATTCAGCCACCTCTTGACCAAGGTCACGACTTGGTTTGTCTTTTGCTCCGAGGGCGCGCGATGCTGTTGAAACGCCAACGACATCGCATAGTCAGGCGAGTTCGTGCTGGTGGTGTGCCCTTGAGCGAAGCTGTAGATCCAGCGTTCTTTCTGATCGCTCGGCGGCTGGGCGGACAGCCATTGCATGGCGGAGTCCGGATCCTGTCTGGCCCATTCGGCAGCCGTGCGGTTGATGAGATTTGTTCCCGCGTTTTTATCCGGCAGCTCTGCCGCCCAGTCGGCGGCTTCCACGCGGTTTTGGGCGCTCCAAAGCTTGAATATAAGCGCCGCTTCATCGGGGGTCAATTCGGCGGCATTGGATTTCAAATAGCCGGTTGCCGTGGAGACATCCCGCTCCGACCAAGTATGCAGCACGCTCCGGCGCGCCAGCTCGCGCCCGCGCGGAGTGGGCAGGGCATCCGCGTAACGCAGGCCCTCCAGCGGATCATCCCCAGCCAGAGTGGCCGCCAGATAGGAAGTGGCCTCGGTCAGCCGTTTCGCGTCCTGGATTTGGCGCATCGCCTCCTGGGCTTCTTCCAAGCGGCCCAGGTCTGCCAGCCCCATGGTGACGGCGACCCACGCTTTGTCCCGCGTCTTGGGGTCGGCGAAACGCACGATGAGGGCGGGCAATCTGGCCAATTCTTCAGGTTTTTCCGCCGCTTTGGCGATGATTTCCCGAAAGTCATCGTCCGGCAGGTTCTCATACGGAAACACCTGGGCCAGTTCGGCGAGGCGGTCGAGGGTCGTCTCTTGATCGGAGAGGGATACTTGGTCGAGATAAGGCAGCAGGTCATCCGGCCGGGTTTGCGCCCAGGCGAAAAAAGCATCGAAATCGTGCTCGCTCCACGCCGCCAGCGCACTGCGCAGAAAAGAAGCGCGTTCTGCGACATCGGGCAGCGCCAGACCGAACGGCACCGCGGCGGCGCCGTCCTTTTTCGCCCATGCCCGGGCCATGTCCGCGATGAAACGAAACTCGAAGAGATCCCGATAGTCCGTGAACAGCTTCCAGGCGCGCGGCCCGTCCGTGGCGGCGAGTCCGATAAAAAGCTTGCCGTCCATCAGCGGCCACAGCCGCCTGTCTTCGCGCAGCAGAGCCAGCGCTTTTTCGGGTTCCTCGCGGATCAGTTGATGCAGCGCGGGCCGGAGCGTGTCCGCATCCGTTCCGGCAGACGGCGCCGCGGCCAGCAGCAGCGCCGCCGCTTCTCCGCGTGCCCATCGTTTCGTCCCGGCGGCGTTTTTTGGCGCCGCCGCTGAGGGGGTTGGGTCCGCCGCCGGCATCCAGCGGGCAGCCGCATAGCCTATGCCAAAGAGCGCCACGGCGCCGAAAAGAGAGAGGGTCGTTTGCATCAGAAATCGATGGCGTAAAAGCGTCCGTCACGATTGAGGGTCAAGGTGGTGTGCCCGGGATTGGCGATTGTCATTTCCAGGGATTTCATGATTGACGGGGGAAACCTTGCTTGATTTTGCTGCAACCATTCGCGGGCAAGTTCAGGAGATCGCTGTATCGCGCCGTTAAGCACCGCGGACAGGCTGGTTCTGAGAATGTCCGCATCGGCGATGGTGCCGGCCCATTGCAGCGCGTTCCAGGGATCTTCGGAAACAGCGCCAAGGGCCATTCCGGAAACCGCCTTGTCCCGGTCGAGGCTTGGCGGCAATCGGGACACCCACATGGATGCGGCTTCTGGATTTTTCCGGGACCAGAAGCTGAGCGCGCTGGAGAGGGTGCGGAACCGGATCGCTTGATCCGGAATTTCCAGCACGATCTCAGCCGCCCGCTGCGGATTCCAGGTAACCAGTTCGAGACCGGCTATTTGCAAATCCTGCGCGGACAGGAGGGACGTGGAAGCGTCCACCCAGGCGGCGAGCGCGGCCGGGTCTTTTTCACTCCACCGCTTGAAGATCGTCCGCCGGGCGGCCATGCGGGAGCGCGGGTCCGGCAGCGCGTTCGCATAAGCCATGCCCGCCTCCAATCCGGCCTCAGCCGCTTGCGCGGCCAGAATGCTGGTCAGCTTGCGGCGCTCCAGGTCGCTCCCGACAAGAGCGGCGACATGCGCCAATGCCTCCGGGTGCGCCTGCCCGAATTTCAGTACCAAATCCTGCGCGACTTTGTCCCGGTTCATCGCGCCCGTCACCAAGGCGCGGATCAGTTCATCGCGATCCGGGGGCGCGAATTGCAAAAGCATCGAGACCGCCCGTTCGAGGTCGTGCCTTGCCAACTCCCGCGCCGTATTCAGCCGGTCTTGCGGGGGGCTCTTGGAATCCTGCAATACAGACCGCAGACGCGCCGTCGCGGCGGCGGTGGCACCCGTATCGTCCGCCTCTGCCCCGGTGCTGCCGTCCAACTTGGGAGTGGCCTCGGGGCGGTCGGCGGAAGTTTCCGCGCCGCTCGATGTCTTTGCTTTGGAGGGGCTTGCCGGTTCCTTTGCCACAACTTCGCCATTCTCCGAAAGTCTTCCCTGCCGCCCAACGGCAAAACCAGCCGCCAGGAAAGCCAGCCCAATCACGATTTTGACCGGAAGTAAGCGCATCCCAAAATAATGCGCGATTTCCATCCCTGCCGTCAATCTTCAAGTCACCCAAACGGGTTCATTCGGAGTCTGGCGTCTTTTCCTCACCGGCTTCTGTGCTCGCTGGGTCGCCAGCCGACCCATTCTTTGAAGGTGTTGGAAAAGACGAACGGGTTTTGGTAGCCGACGGCGTGCGCCACGGTTTCCACTTTGAGGTTGGTGGTGGAGAGCAGTTCGGCGGCTTTTCTCATGCGCAGCCAGGTGACGTGGTGCATCGGCGTGCGGCCAAGCGCTTTGCGGCAGAGGCGGCGCAGGTGTTCCGCGCTGACGAAGGCACGGCTGGCCAGCTCCTCCAGCGTCCAGTCTTTCCCCACGTCGGCGGCCACTTGATCCCACAACCGCGCCAAGCGGTCGTCCTGCCGCCAGGGCTGGACGAAGCGGTCCACGTAGCCTTGGATCAGCTCCACCCAGTGAAACATGGCCGCGGGCACGGCCTGGCTTTCCGTTTCGTCGATCAGGCCGGCGATGGCGTGCCAGAGCGCCGCGCCGTCGAAGGCCGCCATCTGCGGCGCGCTGGAGCCGGCCAGGGCGTGCTGGCCGGGTTGCGGCTCGTAGCGCACCCAGGCGTATTTCCAGTCCGTGCCTTTAATCGCGTGAAAGGCGTTGACGGCGAAGGCGGGCAGCGTCACCGCCATGCCGGCGCCGCAGGTTTTCCATTTGCCGTCCACCAGCACCCGGCCCTCGCCCTCCAGGCAGGCGAGAAAATACAAGCCGCTCTGCCGCAGCCGCGCCACGCGATGCGGATGGCGCGCCACGGTGACGCCGGTGTGGGCGATGCGGTGGGTCTCCAAGGTCGCGCACACCGGCAGCCCGCGCAGCCAAGCGCGGCGGTCCCGCTCGTGCGCGCGCACCGCGCGCCAGCAGGCGGGCTCGCCCTGGATGTGGGTTTCGGATAGCTGCTGGATGGATTCTTCCGCGTGCATCGGCGGGGACTCTCGCCACACTCCGGCGTTGTGGCAAGGGGCATCCCGCCCACGCTTGCCAATCCATTTTCCACCCCATCACGCACGCCATGCCCAATCCCTGGACCGGAATCGGAAACCCTTACACCCGGCAGGAGGTCGTTGACCGCCTGCGCGCCACGCTGGCCAAGGGCGAGCCCATCATCGCCGCCGGAGCCGGCGCCGGCATCAGCGCCAAGTTCATCGAGAAGGGCGGCGCCGACCTCATCATCATCTACAATTCCGGCCGCTTCCGCATGATGGGCCACGGCTCGACCGCGGGCATGATGGCCTATGGCGACGCCAACGCCATTGCC
>CAZNKC010000092.1:0-18559 GCA_964573315.1 uncultured Verrucomicrobiaceae bacterium
TGCGCTCCAAGAAGCTCCCGCGCCAGCGCGCCTGGAGCGCACGCGTCTCGCGTGCCGCGTTCGGCGTCCCGCCGAACGCATTGCGGCGGCAGCCGCACACGGGGGTGGGTGTCGATTGCTGGGAAACGATGCTTTGTTCACCCGCTTGAGCGAGGCTGCCTTCAAAGGTGAGTCGGAGCGCTCCCTGGTGTTCGCTGCGCTCAATCTTTTCGGCGGGACGCCGAAAAGAGCACGCGGGACGCGTGCGCTCCAAAATGAATGGCAAACAGGTGAACATGGAAAAATCAAGAGTGTGGCCCGGCTGCCGGATCTTCGGCGGGAGTTGCGCGTTCGCGTTTGCTGAGCACCACCACGCCCACGGTGCCGACCAGCAGCAGCAGGCCCATCGCTTGCAGGTGGAAACCGTAGCGGTCGAAGAGGGTGAGGCCCATGAGCTTGGCGTCCGGCAGGATGCCCGCCTCCAGGTCTCGGCGGATCGTTGGCAGATTTTTGATGTTCTCGTTGGCGGCGGCTTCGACCGGGGCGAGGGCGCGTTCGGCGAGCGTGGCCTTGCCATCGTCGAAGGTGCGCAGCACGGTGCTAATTTGCAGCATCATCACCACCGCCAGCACCACGCCGCCCAGCACTGCCGGGACGTTGGCTTTGCGATCCTCTTCCCTCTTGATGTCCAGCAGCATGATGATGAACAGAAACAACACCATCACCGCGCCGGTATAGACCAGGATTTGCACGACGCCGATGAGGTAGGCGTCCAGGCTGATGAACAGCGCCGCCAAGCCCACGAAGGACACCGCCAGCGACAGCGCGCAGGTCACCGGGTTGCGCGCCAGCACCACGTTGAGGCCGAAGCCCAGCGTGATCGCGGCAAACAAATAGAACAAGAGCGGGGACATTGGGGGAATTTGAGATTTAGGAATTAGGAATTAGGATTTGCTGCGTTCGTCTGGTCCGAGGGGAAATCCCATTCATTTCAGTTCGTTCCATTTGTTCACCAAACCCTCGCGCACGCCGCCGATCTGGTAGAGCTTCTCCTTGTCATGCACCATCTCCTGGCGCGAGAGGCCGGTGATGGCGTAGTCTTTCCTCAAAAAAATGGCCTGCTCCGGGCAGACTTCCTCGCACATGCCGCAGTAGATGCAGCGGATCATGTCGATCTCGAATTCCTTGGGCCGCTTCTCCACCTTGGCCCAGGGATCGTCGTTCGGAATCTCGCCGGGGATGATCTTGATGGCCTTGGGCGGGCAGATGAACTCGCAAAGCTGGCAGCTCACGCAACGCTCGCGGCCATGCTCGTCCGTCACCAGCGCGGGCGCGCCGCGGTAGTGCTCCGGCAGGTTCTCGTCCCACTTCTGCTCCGGGTACTGCATCGTCACCTCGGTCTTGCCGCCGCGCAGTTGCTTGAAGGTCTTGATGGCGTGAACCAAGGTGATCTTCATGCCCTTGATGAAGCTGGAGAGGAATATCCTCTCATGCCAGGCGAGCTTGGGGCGTTGGACGACGATGGTGGCCATGAAGCGAAAGACGAAAGCGGTTCTTTATTTCAGCGGTACCCACCACAGCAGCAGGGCGGTCAAAAACACATTGACGAGCGCCACCTCGAAAAACACCAGCCAGCCCAGTTTCATGAGCTGGTCGAAGCGGAAGCGCGGCAGCGTCCAACGCACCCAGATGAAGAACAGGATGCAAAGGGTCACTTTGAAAAAGAACGTGCCGATGTGCAGCAGCCCGGTGTAGAACGGTGTGTTGCCCGGCTCGAAATGGAATTGCAGGCCGGTGAGATGGCTCAGCACCGGCCCGAACGGAATGCTCCAGCCGCCGAAAAACAGCGTCACCGCCAGCCCGGAGCCGATAATCATGGCCGCGTACTCACCGAGGAAAAACAGCGCGAACTTCATCGAGCTGTACTCCGTGTGGTACCCCGCCACCAGTTCCGTCTCGCATTCCGGCAGATCGAACGGCGTGCGATTCGTCTCCGCGAACATGGAGATGGAAAACACCACGAAGGAAATCACAATCGGGATCAGCAGCACCCAGCGGGAGAGGGTCAGCCCCTCCCCCCACAGCGGCAGCAACAGCCAGCCGTTGGCGTCCTGGTAGGCGGACATTTTGCCCAGGTTCAACTCGCCGAAAATCATCAGCACCGGGATGATGGACAGGCCGAGCGAGATTTCATACGAGATCATCTGCGCGCTGGAGCGCACGCCGCCGAGGAAGGGATACTTCGAGTTCGACGACCAGCCCGCCAGCACGATGCCATAGACGCCGAGCGAGGCGATGGCGAACATGAAGAGCGGCCCCACGTTGAGATCGGCGATGACCAGCTTCACCGGCTCGACAAAGTTCACCGGCAGCGGCCCCAATCCCACCCAGCCCAGGATGCCATTCAATCCGGCCAAGGCTCCCGCCAAGTCCAGCTCGCTGCCGAAAGGCATCACCGCCGCCGTCAGCAGGGCGGGCACCATGGTCAGGCAGGGAGCCAGCCAGTAGTAAAAGGTGTTCACCGAGCGCGGCGTGAAGTCCTCTTTCAGGATGAATTTCAGCCCGTCCGCCATCGGCTGCAGCAGCCCGCCGATGCCGAAAATCTGGATGTCCTTCTTGAACCCCAGCAGGGTGAGCGGGATGCCCACGCGGTTCGGCCCCACCCGGTCCTGAATCACCGCCGAGAACCGGCGCTCGGCATACACGGAGTAGGCCACCATCGGCAGAATCACCATGAAGACCAAAAAAACGATCTTGATCAGGGCGGTGATCAGCAACGGGAAGTCAAAGCTGGCCAGAAAAAATTGCATCCAAAATGAAGGGGGTGCGCCACTATCTGAAAGACCCGCCCTCCAGCAACCCGAATTTGTGAAAAATTTCACAAAGTCCCCTCCGGCTGCCTCCGCAGGGCCAGTTTGACAGGCCTCGCCCCTCTGCGTATGGTGATCAGCATCAAACTGACCGCGCTCCTCGACCCCGATCCGGCTGGCGGCTTCACGGCGTTATGCCCCGAACTCGACGTGGCCAGCCAGGGAGAAACCGAGGACGTCGCAGAGGCGAACCTGCGGGAGGCGGTGGAGCTTTTCCTGGAAACCGCGTCCGAGGCGGAGGTTCGCCAACGCTACCGTTCCGGGTTCAAGGTGCGGAGCTTGGAGGTCAGCCATGCTGCTTAGCAACGCCGTTTGACAGCCAAACCCCGGCTGCCGTATCCTCCGCCATGTCCATCGCCACCCGCCGGGGCGACCAGGGGGAGACCGATCTCCTCTTTGGCTGCCGTCTCGCCAAAAACCATCCACGCATCCACGCCCTGGGAGACGTGGACGAACTCAACGCCGCGCTCGGTCTGCTGCGCGTCCACGCCCGAACGGCGGAGGTCGTCGAAGTCTGCGCGGCGGTCCAGCGCCAACTCATCGACCTGATGGGCGAACTCGCCACTCCGCCCGGCCAGGAGGCGCGTTACGCGGCGACGCATCCGCGCGTCATCGGTGCCGCTGAGGTGGCTTGGCTGGACGGCTGGGTCAGCCGGATCGAGGGCGGCGAGGCGATCAAATTCGAGGGCTGGGCGCTACCGGGCGCCGCCGGTTCGGTGGCCGGCGCTCACGCCGACCTCGCGCGCGCCGTTTGCCGCCGCGCCGAACGCGCCGTCAACGATCTCGCCGGCACGGATCAAGCCGTGCCCAACGGCGAAATCCCGCGCTATCTCAACCGGCTTTCCGATGTGCTGTGGCTGCTGGCGCGGTTGGAGGAAGCGGGGTGAGGATTTCAAGGTGCAAAGTTTCGGTTTCAGGCGCCGCGGCTTTCTTGGCACTTGAAACTTGACCTCTTGACACTCCTCCCGGCTCCGCGCCGCCTCCGCCCGCTAAAAAATGGGCGGGAACAGAGCCCCGCCCTCCGGCGTGAGGCGCTTACAAAGCGCCTCTCCTTGCGGCTGGTTGCGCCTCACTGCCTACTGCTTCCCCCCCTTTGCCTCATCAACGTGGCTTGCGAAAAATTTCCGGAACCGGCGAGACTGCCGCAAACCGCAACGGCGTGCCTTTGTACGTGAGCGTCAACGCGATGCGCTGGGCGTGGAGGAAGAGCCGCTGGTGGCCGGTGGCTTTGGCGAAGGCCCGGTTTTTGGCGAAGTCGCCGTAAGTGGCGTCGCCGGCGATTGGGAGGCGTCGCTTTTGGCATTGGACGCGGAGCTGGTGGGTGCGTCCGGTACGGGGGCGGAGTTCCAAGAGACTGAGGATGGGGGTGCCGGTGACGGTCTGGAGGTGGCGCATGTCGCTGACGGCAAGCTCGCCCTCGCGGGCGCTGACGGTACGCAGTTTGCCGGCGACGCGGGTGATTTGCAGGTGATCTTGCCAGACTTCTTTGCGATGGCGCGGCAGGCCGAAGACGAGGGCCAGGTAGGTTTTCTCCACCGCGCGGCCGAGAAAAGCGTCTTTAATCGCGGCGGCGAGGGCGGCGTCGGTGGCGATCAAGACGACGCCGGAGGTGGCGGAGTCGAGACGGTGCAGAAGATAAGCACGGCGGTCGTCCGGCAGCAGGTAGCATTCTGCGGCGGTGTCGTAAGGCGCGGCCAGGAGGGAACGCGCGGTTTCATCGGGGCGGTCGTTGGGGTGGGTGAGGATGCCGGACGGTTTGTCGAGCGCGATGAGTCCGTCCGGGTGGTGGGCGAGGACCGCCACGCCGGGGCCTAGGGGGAGGGGGGGATGGGGAGAAGGAGGGATGGGGAGAGGGGGAGCTGATCGGTTATTGCTCATTACCGAGCCTTTTGCAAAACCTCTGTGTTCCTCTGTGTGCTCTGTGGTGAAAAATAGGGATTCACCACAGAAAGCGCAGAGAGGCACAGAGGTTGGGGAAACGCGCCTGGGACAGGCGCGGTACTTTTTTGTTCACACGAAGGGCGTGACGCCGGGTTGCGGCAGCGGGGCGGGCTCGAAGCGGTCCCCCCAGGCGAGATTGTCCGGGGCGAGGTCTTGTTTGGATTCGAGCATCTGCTGCCAAGTGATGCGCTGGCCGGTGTAGGCGGCTTCGCGGCCGAGGATGCCGACGAGAGTGGAGAGCATCATGCGCGGACCGTCGTTGATCGCCTCGCCTTGGCGGATGGCGGTGAAAAGCGCTTCGTGCTCGAGGTCGTACATGTTTTTTTCCTCGCCGCGGAAGCGCCAGCGTTTGGGACCATCGATCACCGGGGCGCTGCCTTTGCCGATGATGAGCGTGCCTTTCTCGCCCTGAATGAGATCGCTGGTTTCGTTGTGGCAGCCTTTGATCTGGCGGCTGCCGAGGTGGCAGACGAGGCCGCCGCCCCAGTCGTAGGCGGCGTGGAAGTGGTCGTAGATGTTGCCGCCGGCGGCGGGGACTTGGCGGCCGCCGGTGCCGACGCAGGATTGCGGCGGGGTGTCGCGCATGGCCCAGCAGATTTTGTCCACGGAATGCACGGCCTGCTCGACGATGCTGTCCCCGGAGAGCCAGGAGAAATTGTACCAGTTGTGAAGCTGCCACTCCACGTCGCTCATGCCCGCGGTGCGCGCGGAGGCTTCGGCCATCGGTTTGACGGGTCCGGTGTAGTAGGTGGAAAACATGCCGCGCACCGCGCCGATGTCGCCGTCCTGCAGGCGCTGAAAGGCTTCCTGGCGGGAGGTGCTGTAACGCCAGCAGAAACCGGCCACGAGGCAGAGATTTTTTTCGCGCGCCTTTTCCACCGCCGCCATCGCGAGGTGGTAGCCGAGGGCATCGACGGCCATCGGTTTCTCGCAAAAGGCGTGTTTGCCGGCATCGACGGTGGCCTGGAGATGGGCGGGGCGGAATCCGGGAGGCGAGGCCAGCAGCACCACGTCCACGCCGCTGTCGATGAGTTTTTGATAGGCGTCGAGGCCGAGAAAACGCTTGTCGGGATCGACATTGACGCGGTCGGGGAATTTTTCGGAGAGGGAGCCGATGGAGGTCTCGATCTGCTTTTCGAAAACGTCGGCGACGGCGACGAGTCGTGTGTTGTAATCCGCGCCGAGCGCCTGCGCGGCAGCACCGGTGCCGCGGCCGCCGCAGCCGACGAGACCGATGCGCAAGGTTTCAGCCGAGTCAGCCTTTTGCGCGGCGCGCAGGGTTCCGGCGGCGGTCAAGATGGCGGGCGCGGCGAGGGTGGCGGTGCTGTTGGAAAGGAAGCGGCGGCGGGTGGGCATGTTGAGTGGAGGGGTGGAGAGTAGAGAGTGGGGGAGTGGTTTGACTCGAAATTCAACGTTCATCGGCGGTGCGGGCTTTCCGTGAACGACAACCGACATTTGGCGAACCCTCCCTCCACTCTCTACGCCCCAACCCTCTACTCCCCTCACCCGCCGCGCGGGATGAGGTGCGTCTCGTGCGACGCGGCGGTTTCATCCTCCTCCATGCGCGTGGTATCGGAATTGGCGGGGCCGTCCTCGCCGGGGTTGAGCAGGGAATTGATGAGGAGCTGGCAGTCGTCCAACAGGGTGAGGGCGGCTTTTTTCAGGAAATCCACCTCGTGGGCGCGGGTGTGGAGCAGCAGCAGGACGCCGTTCTGATGGGCGACGGCGAGCACGAAGACGCCGTCGAAGCCGAACCAGAAGGTGTCCACCTCGCGGTCGGAGGAGCGGAAGTGGTCGCGCGCGTCGTGCAGCACGTCGAGCAGGCGCTCGACGCGGAAGTCCTGGTAAGGGGTGAGGTTGAGCAGAAGCTGGCGGCGCCAGCCGAGGCAGACGCCGCTGATGGAGCCGGCGTGCTTGAGGCGTTCGACGGCGGCGCGGAGGGTGGGGGTGATGGTGGCGGGCATGACGGTTCAGTTTTCCTGTTCGGTGATGAGGGAGAGCAGTTCGAAAAGCAGCGCGCGCTGGCCGACGCGGGCGCCCTTGCCGTGCGGGGTGCCGGCCAGTTCCTTTTCCGGGCTGGAGTAGGCCACGCTGTAGCCGCCCTCCTGGAGCGCGCCCATCCAGGGGTTGTCGAGGTCGAGGGTGTTGCCAAATTTTTCCGCGAAATGGCGCAGCGCCTGGAAGTCGGCGGCGAAGGCATCGACGGAGGCTTGGCTGAGATCGCTCTCCACCATGCCGCCCTTGAGGTCGAAGGTTTCCAGCGGCACGGGTTGGGGTTGGGAATCTGTGTCGGTCATGGAGTCAGGGATAAAATAATGCGATTTGCCCTCTTTTCGTCTCAAATTTGCCGCTTGCTGGCAAGCTTTTTACGCCGTCAGTTTGCGAAGATGGCGGTTTTTCCGCCATCGCCTTCCCCTTCCCCCATGATCCGTTTTTTCCGCACCACCCTCACGCTGCTGGCGGCGGGCGCGATCGTGTATGCGATTTGGAAGCAAGTCTCGCCCCGGCTGGAGAATCTGCCGGCGCGGGCGGTGACGCCGAAACCGCTGGACCCGGCGTTTCACCGGTTGACGCCGCGCGAGATCGCCACGCTGCCGCTGGCGGCGCGGTTCGACCACCCGCTCGGCTCGGAGCACGGGGCGCTGACCTACAACGCGCAGCCATTCCGCATCACCCGGCATCTGGGGGATGATTTGAACGGGATCGGCGGGCAAAATTCCGACCTCGGCGACCCGGTGTACGCCGCTGGCGCGGGACGGGTGGTGTTCGCGCGGGATGCGGGCGGCGGCTGGGGCAACATGGTCATCCTGGCGCATCGAGCGCCGGAACCGGACGGGCTGGAGGGATCGCCTGGGACAGGCGGGGTACTATGGCAAGTCTGGCAGACGGTCTATGCCCATCTCGATGAAATCCAAGTCCGCCATGGCGAGACGGTGCGGCGCGGGCAGCAGATCGGCACGGTGGGCACGGCGGGCCGGCGCTACTTGGCACACCTGCATTTTGAAATCCGCGAGGGGCCTTATGTGAATCCCGGCGTGGGTTACGCGGACACACCGATGAACCGCGTCAGCCCGGAGCGGTTTTTGTTCGAGCGCCGCGGAGCGCCGCCGGAGTTGCTGAATCCGCCGCCGCAGCCGGACCCGCCGGAGGTGGAGGTGACGCGCGTGCCGAAGGAGAGTTGATGGTTGAAAGTTGAGAGTTGATAGACTCCAACACTGGTCACTGCTTTCGAGAACGCGCAGAACGCTGACGCCAGAATCTCTCAACCATCAACCATCAACCATCAACTCTCCTCCGGCCCAAACAACTCCTCCGCCAACGCCCGGCCCTCCTCGATAAAGAGGCGCGCCAGAGCAGAGGGCCGGGCATGATGGAAGACGCTGAAAACGACGGGCGGAAAATCGTCGAGCGGCAGTTCGACAACGCTCTTGGGCAGGCGGATGCGGGCCTGCTTCACACTGAGGCCGACGCCGAACCCCTGCGCGGCATAACGCGCCACGAGGTCGAGGCTGCCGAGTTCCAAGCTGGGCAGCCACTCGACTTGGCGCCGACGCAGTTCATCGAGAAAGACCCGCCGCACGGTGTCGCTGCCTGAGAGGGTGATGAGCGGCACCGGCACGCGCTCGGTGGCGAGCAACGCGGCGGCGCTGTCCACGCCGAGTTTTTCCGGCGCCAGCAGTGTCATGTGGAGACGGCGGATGGGCGTGCAAAACACACCGGGGCTGGGTTTGCCCATCTGCACGGCGAGGCCGAGGTCGATCTCCTGGGCCGCGAGCAGGCTTTCGATCTGATCCTGCCGGGCCTCCACGAGGCTGAAGCGGAAGCGTTTGCGCTTGTGCTGGAGGCGTCCGAGCAGAGCGGGCAGGTACTCGCGCTGCACCAGTTCCGGCGCGGCGATGCGCAGCCGCTCGTCCACGCCGCCGGTGATGCGGGCACGCAGTTCCGGCAAGCCGCCGAAAAACGGCGCGATAAACTCGTAAAGCGCCTCCCCCTCGCGGGTGAGCCGGAACGGGCGGCGATGAAACAAGGTGACTCCAAGACTGGACTCAAGCTGCAACACCTGGGCGCTGATGGCGGGCTGCTGGATGCCGTAAGGGATGTGGCGCGCGGCGGCGCTGACACCCTCATGATGTGCCACGTAATAAAAAAGCTCCAGATGATGAATGTTCATGGACGGCGGCGGGATGGGGAGAAAGAACCACTAATCCTAAAAGCGGGGTTGATGGTTGAAAGTTGATGGTTGATAGACTGAAAATAAGCAACTTGTGCCGCGTTAGTGACTCACTCTCCGGGTAAGTGGTGCTTTCGGCGTAGGCCGCTGGTTTTGGACTATCAACACTCAACTACCAACCATCAACTCGGTTTTTAGGCTAATGAACACCAATGCGCACGAATGGAAAAGATCTTATTCGGAGGGCGGGGCTCTGTTTCCGCCCATTTATCCGCGGGCGGAGGCGGCGCGGAGCCGGGGGGAGACGCAAAGGGCAGAGCGCAGGGCGCAAAGCGGGCGCCATTCGAGTGCTCAATAAATAAAAGCACCCTCCAGTTGCTCCACCTCGGCCTCCTCATCGAATTCCTCGCCAAGCTCGACCCAAGTGTGCTCCGGCGCCCAGCCAAAGGTTTGAGGCAAGGCATGATGCAGCCGCGCCAGTTGGCGGTCGAGTTCGCGGACGAACGAAACCGCGGCCCTGGCGTAGTTCGCGGACGCGGCGTGCGGCGCGGCGGCAGCAAGGGCTTCCCGCAACGCCTGCGAAGGCAGCAGCGGCTCGAAGCCGTAACCACCCATCGCCGCCAGCCGGTGATCCACCGGGTCCAGCCAGAGCAAAAACCGCCGGCAGGAGCCGCCTTTTTCCAGCGCGTTATGCAAGCCACCACGATTGAAGACCCAAAACAGCCAAGGACGGAGCGGCGCGGCATCAGGCTTGGACAGTATCAGCAAAGTGACGCCAGCCTGCGGAAACCGCTGCGCGAAATCCGCCGCGGCAGCGGCGACCTGCGAGCGGGCGGACCGGCTCAGGCGGTGTTCCGGATCGGTCACCGGATGCTTCAGCACGGGCGGAGAGCCGAAAACCGCGTCGCATCCCGCCAACGAAAAAGCGCACCTGCCGCAAGCGGCCTCGGTTTCATGCAAGGGGTGGTCACAGGCGGGACAAAACATGGTGGAAGTAAGTGTTCAGGTTTCAGTGTTCAGGTTTCAGCTTCAAACGTCAAGGGCGCGGCAGTGCTTGCTGAAACCTGAAACCTGAAACCTGAACACTCCTCCCTCAAACCCTTGGTCCCGGATTCGTTCCATGAAATTGAATATGAGCAATTTTTTCCGCCATGTCGTGGTCGGCGCAGAAGACGAGTTCGGCGGAGGCGGCGCGGGAGATGCGCGCTTTGAGCGTGTGGACGAGCCCCTGGCTCTCGCCATCGACGAAAGCCTCCAGCGGGCGGCGCTCCGGGTCGAGCACGCGCATTTCCACGTCGGCATCGATGGAAAGCAAAGCGCTGCGCCAAGTGGCGGGCTCCATGACGTTGGAGCCGACGAGCAGCCAGGCGGGTGTGTCGGCCAGCAACGGCGCGGCGCCCATGCTGCGGGCGTAGGCGGTGGAGCCGGCGGCGGTGGCCACCAGCGCGCCGTCACTGACCAGCTTGGGGATGCGGACGACGCCGTTGACGCTAACCTCGATCCAGGCGGTCTGGCTGCTGGCGCGCTCCAGCCAAGCGTCGTTGAACCCGTAAGTGTTGCTGGAACTGCCGTCGGCATGGCCAAACTCCAGATACAGCATGGGAAGCTGCCGGAAGATCACGTCGGCGGGCGGGAAAGGCCGCCCCAGCACCTCTTGCGGCGCATTCATCAGGAAACCGAGATGCCCGGCGTTGAGGCCGAAGAAAGGCAGCCGCTGCCGCCAGTGCTCGCGGATGGCACGCAGCATGGCGCCGTCCCCGCCCACGGTGGCGATGAAAGCGGCCTGCTCCGCCGCGCCGCCATCGGGCAGGCTGGCGGCGAGATCACGCGCCTTCGGGTTGGCCGCATCGATCACGAGGTGAAACGGTTTGCCGTCCAAACTGCCGCGCGACCAGTTGCCCGGCGCCGGGGCGCGGTACAGGCCGTAGCGTTCGAGGTAATCGAGCGCGCGTGGCGTGACGAAATTTTGCACGGGTTCGGCTCGGCTAAGGCGTTCGCGAATCTCGGTAGAGGAGCCGGGGATGCCGGTCTCGATGAGTTGATGATGGGGCGGCAGATCGGTCTCGGGCAGATCATAACCGGGACGGGTGAGCACGGCAAAGCGCGCGTTTTCCCATAGCTCGCGCCCCTTCTCCCAAGTGCGCTGGATGATGGACTGACCGGCAGAGCCGCCCTCGACGAGATCGGCGCCGACGACATGCCAGACTTCGCCGCTCGATTCGAAGAGCGTCTGAAGCTGGTGGTTGCGAGTGAAGGTTTCCTGCTCGAGATCGAAAAGATCCACCACGACACCGCGCAGCCCGGCGAAGGTGATGTCCGCCAGCGTGGCGCGATGCACGGGCGGGATTTCGTTGGTCGAGGTCTTGTCCGGGCGCGGACCGCAGGGGATGACGCGCACCTCGTCAAACACAGCGGCAAGCCGCTCCGCGATGAGGCGGTGATGCAGGCCGGGAGGATTGAAGCTGCCGCCGAAAAGGGCCACACGCGCTGACATGCGCTCACAGTGCATGATCTTGCCGCGCCGGACAAATGAATTGTGGGCAGTGTCTCAGTTTGAAAATGAAGGGGAGGAACCAAGTCATCGCCTCCAAGGAGCGGCGGTTTGTAACCGCCTGCCCGCGCGCCCTCGCGCGGCAAGCCGCTCCGGCTCACGCCTTGCCCAAATAAACCGCCCCCAGCGGCGGCACGTCCAGCATCACGCTGAAAGGCTGCCCCTGCCAGTCACCCGGATTGGCGAGCAAAGCGGGAGCGTTGAGCAGATTGCTGCCGGCGTAATCGGCGTGGTCGGTGTTGAGCAGCTCGCGATAAGCGCCCGCTTCCGCGACACCGAGGCGATAGCCTTTGCGCGGCACCGGCGTGGCATTCACCACCACGTAAATTTTCTCCCCGTCCAGTGCGCTCCGCACGAACACGAACAAACTGCCCGCCGCGTCATCCGCGTCCAGCCAGGCAAAGCCGCCGGGCCGGTGGCAGCCGGCGTGGAGCGCGGGGTGCCGCGTGTATAGCGCGTTCAAATCCCGCACCAAGTGTTGCAGGCCCGCGTGCTCCGCGCCGAGAAACACATGCCAGTCCAGGCTGCGCTCGTGGCTCCACTCCGTCCACTGGCCGAACTCGCCGCCCATGAACAGCAGCTTCTTGCCGGGGTGCGCCCACATCCAGGCGTAAAACATGCGCAGGTTGGCGAATTTTTGCCAGCGATCCCCCGGCATTTTATTGATCATGGACCCCTTGCCATGCACCACCTCATCGTGGCTCAGCACCAGGATGAAATTTTCATCATAGGCGTAGAGCATGGAGAAGGTGGCCTCACCGTGATGATACTTCCGATGCACCGGATCATGGCTCATGTAGTTGAGCGAGTCGTTCATCCAGCCCATGTTCCATTTGAATCCGAAGCCGAGGCCGCCGACGTCCACCGGCTTCGACACCCCGGGCCAAGCGGTGCTTTCCTCGGCGATGATCGTGGTGCCGGGGTTTTCCTCGTAGCAGATGCGGTTGAGATCCTTCATGAAGGCGATCGCATCCAAGTTCTCGCGTCCGCCAAAGGCATTCGGCACCCATTCGCCTTCGTTACGCGAGTAATCGAGATAAAGCATGGACGCCACGGCATCCACCCGCAGCCCGTCGATATGATATTCCTTGAGCCAGAACAGCGCGTTGGCGAGGAGGAAGTTGCGCACCTCGGCGCGGCCGTAGTTGAAAATGAGCGTGCCCCAATCCTGGTGCTCGCCCTGGCGCGGATCGGCGTGCTCGAAGAGCGCCGTGCCGTCGAAACGAGCCAGCCCGTGCGCGTCCTTCGGGAAATGACCGGGCACCCAGTCGAGGATGACGCCGATGCCCTCCTGATGGCAGCGATCCACAAAAGCGCGGAATTCATCGGGATTCCCATAGCGGCTCGTCGGCGCGAAGTAACCCGTGACCTGATACCCCCACGAGCCGTCGAAAGGATGCTCGGAGATGCCCATCAGCTCGATATGCGTGAAACCCAAGCCTTTGACATAAGGGATCAAATCCTCCGTCATCTCGTGCCAGGACTGCCAGCGGTTGCCCGCGTGCGGCACCCGTTTCCAGGAACCGGGATGCACCTCGTAAATGCTCATCGGGCTGGTGTACAAATCCCGCCGCGCCCGTTGATTCATCCACTCGCCGTCCGCCCAGCGATATTGTTCGAGGTCGAAAGCGAGGCTGGCGGTCTGCGTGCCATGCTGGGAAAAGAAAGCGAACGGATCGCTCTTCGTCAGCAGATGGCCCTCGGAACTGACCAGTTCGTATTTGTAATGCATGCCGGGCCGCGCACCGGGCAGAAAAATTTCCCAGATGCCGGACTCGATGCGCAGGCGCATGGGATGCACGCGGCCATCCCAGTTATTGAAATCCCCCACCACGCTGACACGCCGCGCATTCGGCGCCCACACAGCGAAGCTCATGCCCTCCACGCCGTCGAGCGTGACGGGATGCGCGCCCAGGCAGTCGTAAAGTCGCCGGTGCGTGCCCTCGCGGAAAAAATACATATCCTGGTCTCCCAGCAGCGGACCGAACGCATAAGGATCGGGAGTCCGCCAGCGGCCGCCCTCGAAGTCTTCATACTCCCACTCATAACGGCACTGCATGAGACCGGGTGGGATTTCGATCTCGAACAAACCGTAGTGATGCGCCTTCTCCGCCTCCAATCCCTCCGCCGCGCCCTCCGGCCAAAACCAAGCGCGCAACGCCTTCGGTTGAAAAGTGCGCGCCACGCCGCGTCCGTCCTCAAGCCGGTGCCGCCCTAAAAAGCCAAACGCATTGCCGTGACGGGCTTCCAATAGGGCGACTACCTCGGACTGGGGGGACAGGGGGCGGTTCATCGCTCTCTGATAGCCGACTCAAGCAAAGGCTCAAGCCGTTCTTTGCACAGCTTCAGCCAAGAATGCTCCCGCCACACCCGCCGCCGCTCCGCCAAAAGCTTGTTGGTCCGCAGCCATTTCTCCATCCGCTGTGCCAGCGTGGCGGGCTTGACTCCATGCCGAAAAAACTTCGTTTCGCCCGCCGCCACCGCGCGATGCACCTCCAGCCCGGTGCACCAGACCGGCATCCGATGCAACGCCGCCTCCAACAGCGGCAGCCCGAACCCCTCCCCTTTGCTCGGAAAAAACAAGGCATCGCACAGAGTATAAAGCGAAACCACGTCCGCGTCCGCCAGCGTGCCGTCTTCCCCGGCAAACACCACCTCGCGCTCCACGCCCCGTTCCGACACACGCTTTTTCAGTTCCTCGAAATACACCCGCCCATCCCCCTGATGCGGGTCCGGCGCGCCCGTCACCAGCAATCGCGCCTCGACACCCAACTCCCGCAAAGCCGCCATGAGGTCGATGCCCAACTCCACGTTCTTGCGCCGCACCAGCCGCGCCGGCAGCAACAGCCGCAAATCCACGTCCCAAAGCGACCACGCCTCCGCCAGCGCCGCCACCCGCTCCGTCAGCCCCAGCACCGCCGTCGGATCGATGCCGTTGGGAATCACCGTCACCGCACCTGCCGCCAACCCCGCCACCTCCGCCCACTCCCGCGCCCGCGGCGCCGACACCGCCACATGAACCGCCCGCGGCGCCGGTTCCCGCCAGCCGGGAGAAGCATAAGCCGGATTCACCGCCGCCACGTCATGCACCCAGTTCACCCAAACCACCTCCCGCCAAGTCGCCTCCGCCAGCGCCGTCAGCTCCCGCGTCCACTCCAGATCGAACGGCATGGTGAAGACGTTGTGGACGATGACCGCCGGAGCGCGAGTGCCCCCACTCGCTGGAGTACGGGTGCCCTCACCCGCCGGAACACGAGTGCCCCCACTCGCCGAAAATCGAGTGAAGGCACTCGATCTCCCACCCCACTCCCACCAAACACTCTCCCCCTCCCGCAACCCCGCCTCCGCCGGATTCCGCCGCATATAATCCAAAACCCGCCCCAAATGCTCCGGCCCCCGAATCAACCGATCCCAATACCCCTCCTGCCAAATCCCACCCTTTCGTCCCAAAACCTGCGCCATCCGCCGCGATGACACACTTTTCCAAGCCTTGACAACATCCTCCAGTCTCATGCCCGCCCGCAGCCGGAACACCACATGCGCATGATTCGGCATGACCACATATCCCAGCAAGTCATAATCCCGTCCATCCGCGAAATGCAGCGTGTCGAGCAATGGCTGCCGCGCATCCGCGCGACGCAGCACACACTCTCCCATCCCCTGATCCAGCCAGCGCTCCACCTGCCCGTCGAACAACCGGTGAAACGCCCGCTCATCGGCATCCGACCACGGCTTGGGATGCTCCGCCTCCCATCGCGCTTTCATCTCGCGCAATTCCGCCAGCTTTTCCTGCGGCAGCGCATCCGCCAGCCGCCAAGTCACGAACACCAGTTTCCCGGCCTGCTGCCAATGAGGCAGGCCATGCCGATGCTTCTCGATGTCCTTGGCAGGCTCGAAGTAGGGCGACACATCTCCCGACTCCATCCAATGCCGCACCCGCTCGAATGGAGAGCCCTGCCGGCCATCCGTGTCTCGTTGAGACAGCGGGCGAAGGCGCCCGCGCTCCAGCCACTCGCGAAACCCTTGCCGCTCTTGCGAACTGCCATCGAAAACCACCACCTCATGTCCCAGCCGCTCCAGCGCCCGCGCTTGATCGCCGATCACCCGCTCCACTCCACCCACCACGGGCGGTTTGGTGTAATGGAGAATAGCGATACGCATGGTACAAAGGAGCGCGGACGCCCTCGTCCGCAATCATTTACCGCCGGGCGATGGCGCCCGGTCTCCACTCCTCACACCACCACGTTCACCAATTTCCCCGGCACCACGATGATCTTCCTCACCGGCTTGCCGTCCATGAACTCCTGCACGCGCGCGCTGGCCAAAGCGAGCTTCTCGATCTCCTCCTTCGCCGCGCCCACCGGCACCAGCGCCTTGTCGCGCAGCTTGCCGTTCACCTGGAACACGATCTCGATCTCGTCCTCCACCAGCGCCGCCGGATCGTACTCCGGCCAAGCCGCGTCCGCCACGAAACCGGACACCGCGTGCGCGGGGAAAACGGAACGGACAAGCACGTTCAACTCCTCCGCCAGATGCGGCGCGAACGGGCTGAGCACGCGCAGAAAAACCGCCACCACACTCACCGGGCGCGCCTCGCTTTGCGTCAGCGCGTTGGTCAGGATCATCATCTGGCTGATCGCCGTGTTGAAGCTCAGCTTCTCGATGTCCTCGCCGCACTTCTTGATCGTCTCATGCAGCACCTTGAGCAGCTTCTTGTCCGCCGGCACATCCTGAAGCTGGGACGAAATCACCCACTCGCCCGCCTGATTCTGCTCCATCACCACGCGCCAAAGCCGCGCCAGGAAGCGATGCACGCCTTCCACGCCTTTCATGCTCCACGGCTTCACCTGCTCCAGCGGCCCCATGAACATCTCATAAAGCCGCAGCGAGTCCGCCCCGTACTCATCCACCACATCATCCGGATTCACCACATTGCCGCGCGACTTCGACATCTTCTGCCCGTCCTCGCCCAAAATCAGCCCTTGATTCACCAGCCGCTGGAACGGCTCCGGCGTGCTGACATAACCCAGATCAAACAACACCTTGTGCCAAAAGCGCGCGTAAAGCAGATGCAACACCGCGTGCTCCGTGCCGCCGACATAGAGATCGACGCCGCCAGGCGATTTCGGATTTCGGATTTCGGATTTCGGATTTTGCCCCACCATCCAATACCGTTCCGCCTCCTCACCCACAAACCGCTCGCTATTCCCCGCATCGCAATAACGCAGATAATACCAGCACGACCCCGCCCACTGCGGCATCGTGTTCAACTCCCGCGTCGCCTTGTCCGAGTACTTCACCCAATCCGACGCCTTCGACAGCGGCGGCTCCGGCGTGCCGGTGGGTTTGAAATCCTCCATCTCCGGCGGCACCACCGGCAGCTCGCTCTCCGGCAGCGCGCGATGCATGCCATCCTCCCACACGATAGGGAACGGCTCGCCCCAATAGCGTTGGCGGCTGAACAGCCAATCGCGCAGCTTGTAGTTCACCGTGCCGTGACCGAGGCCTTTTTCTTCGAGCCACTGCGTGATGCGATGCTTCGCGTCAGGAGTCGCCAAGCCGTCAAGGAAGCTGGAGTTGATGGCGATACCGTCGCCGGCGAAGCAAGGAGCGCGAGTGCCCTCACTCGCCGCGTCGTTGCCGGATTGCGAGTGAGGGCACTCGCGCTCCACCACCTGCCTAACCGACAACTCAAACTTCGTCGCAAACTCAAAATCCCGCTCGTCATGCGCCGGCACCGCCATGATCGCGCCGGTGCCGTAGCCCATGAGCACGTAGTCCGCGATCCAGATCGGAATCTTCTCCTCGTTCACCGGATTGATCGCATAAGCGCCGGTGAAAACACCGGACTTCTCCTTCGCCAATTCCGTGCGCTCAAGGTCGCTCTTGCCCGCCGCCAGTTTGCGGTAGCGCTCGATTTCGGATTTCGGATTTCGGGCTTCGGACTTCCACGCCTCGGGAATGCCTTCCGGCCATTCATCGGCGGCGATGGCGTCCACGAGCGGATGCTCCGGCGCCAGCACCATGTAAGTCGCGCCAAACAGCGTGTCCGGCCGCGTGGTGAACACGGTGATAGTGGCCTCATTCCGCAATCCGCAATCCGCAATCCGGAATGTCACCTCCGCCCCCTCGCTGCGCCCGATCCAATTTCGCTGGAGCAGCTTGATGCTCTCCGGCCAGTCGAGACCGTCCAGCTCATCGATCAACCGCTGCGCGTAGGCCGTGATGCGCAGCATCCACTGCCGCATCGGACGACGCTCCACTGGGAAACCGCCCACCTCGCTCTTGCCGTCCACCACTTCCTCGTTCGCCAGCACTGTGCCCAGTTCCGGGCACCAGTTCACTGGCGCCTCGCTCACGTAGGCCAGACGCCGCGCGTCGATCTCCTCGCGGCTCAGCCCGCGCGCCTCCAGTTCGCTCACCGGACGCGCCTTGCCCGTCGTCTCATCGACGTAGCTGTTGTAAAGCTTCAGAAAAATCCACTGCGTCCACTTGAAGTAACCCGGATCGGTCGTGTTCACCTCCCGGCTCCAGTCGTAGGCGAAGCCCAGCCGCTTCAACTGCGCGCGAAACCCGTCGATGTTCCTCTCCGTGGTCACACGCGGATGCTGGCCGGTCTTGATGGCGTACTGCTCCGCCGGCAGGCCGAAGGCGTCCCAGCCCATCGGGTGCAGCACGTTGAAACCGTTCATGCGCTTGTAACGCCCGATGATGTCCGTGGCCGTGTAACCCTCCGGGTGCCCGACGTGAAGTCCCTGGCCGCTCGGGTAGGGAAACATGTCCAGCACGTAGTACTTCGGCTTGGACGCGTCAAAGTCCGCGTCGTCGGGATTGGGCGTGCGGAAGGCGTTTTGCGCCTCCCACGCCGTCTGCCATTTCGGCTCGAAAGTGTCGAAGGGGAAAGGTTTGCGTTGCTCGCTGCTCATAAAAAAACGAAGGTCCGCACCAAAGCCCGTCCGCGCCTGCGCGCAAGCCGGGAATCCGCCCCAGGCGCATACGCATGGAGCGCACGCAGCCTGCCTGCCTTTGGCATGGTCCCGCGTGCTC
>CAZNKC010000093.1:0-18447 GCA_964573315.1 uncultured Verrucomicrobiaceae bacterium
GCGGTGAAAGGCTCGGTGTTGGGCGGCCTCGGCATCGTTGTGGAGAATGTGGACGACCTGCTGCAAAACACCGTGGAGGGTGACCTCACATGGTCTCGCCCCGCCAATCCGGCCAAGTCCAACCGCCTCTACCGCAGCGGTTTCCCGGATGCCGGGAACGTGGTGGAACTCTTCGCCACCGGCGCGCGCTACCTCGCGCCGGTGAAGAACGTCAACCCGCGCGTGCTCGGCCTGACGGACGCGAACAACCTCGTCGAAGTGTTCCTGACCGGCGCGAACGCAGAAGACGCCCTGCCGCTGGCGACCGCCGAGGGCATGAAAGGCACGGTCAGCGCGACGAACAAAGTGACATTCAGCAACGACTTCACGATCAACACACGGCGCGCCAAGCTGACGTTCACGGCCAAGACCGGAGCCTTCAAAGGCACGATCACGCTGGAGGATAACAACCCGCTGTTGCCGGAGAAAAAGGTTAAGCGCCCGGTGACTTTCCAGGGCTTGATCGTGGAAGGGCAGGGCGAGGGTTATTTCATCCTCAACCAGCTCCCCGCGGTTATCGGCGACACACCCGCCAACACCCCGCAGCAGGGCGGCAAAGTGGTGGTGGCGCCCGTGGTAGTGCCTTGACGTAATGGATTCATGATGCCGCCGCCGCGGCATTACAGAATGGAGAGCGCCGGTTCCCGGCGCTCCAGACCGGACGTGGAGGAAACAGACAAACAGTCTTTCCGCCGCGCTCCCCCCTCTCCAAAATCAAAGCAGAAAGAACCCCAAAACCTTCGCCGTACAACTGGCATACCAGTCACATCCCATTTCCCCAAAATCCTGTTCATCCTGCCAATCCTGTCATCCTGTCCAAAATCCCCATCCCGTTAATCCCCAAAAATCCTGTCAATCCTGTCCAAAAAATGTCCGCCACCTCCCCCAGCCCCCGCCTCCAATCCCGAGCCTACCAAGAACTCCGCCGCCTCATCGCCAGCGGCGAGTTCCCGCCCGGCACCTTCCTCTCCGAGCGCCAGCTCGCCGTCCAGCTCGGCATGTCCAAAACGCCCGTCCACGTCGCCCTCGAGCGCCTCGAGTCCGAAGGCTTCGTCACCATCTCCGCCCAGCAGGGCATCGTCGTTCGCGGCATGAGCGTCGAGGACATCATCGACCACTATGAACTTCGCGAAGCCCTCGAATCCTGGATCGTCAGCCGCCTCGCCGGCAACCTCAAGCCCGCGCAGATCGACGAATTGCAGGCCAACCTCGCCAAACAAAAAACCGCCCTCGCCGAAAACGACCTCCACCGCCTCATGCAACTCGACGAGCAGATGCACTTCCAGCTCGCCTCCTACCTCGGCAACCGCGAAATCCTCTCCACCATGGAGCGCCTGCGCGACAAAATCCACCAAGTCATCCTCCGCGTCACCGACTCCGACCGCGCCCGTCCCGCCGACTCCACCGCCGAGCACGAAGCCATCATCGCCGCCCTCATCCAAGGCCGCCCCGACCAAGCCGCCCAACTCATGACCGCCCACCTCGAAGCCGGCAAACGCCGCATCCTCAACCCCGCCCGCTTCGCCAGCCCTCAATAAAACAATCCCGTTAATCCTGTAATCTTGTAAATCCTGTCAAAAAATGCCCCGCCCGCTCCCAGCGCTCCTCCTCCTCACCACGCTCACCACCAGCGCGGCCACCCCCGACTTCACCCGCGACATCCAGCCCATCTTCCAGCAGCACTGCCTCAAGTGCCACGGCCCCGACGAGCAAAACGGCGGCCTCCGCTACGATCAACGAGACCGCGCCCTCGCCCAAGCCGACTCCGGCCACCACGCCATCGTCCCCGGTGACCCTGACGCCAGCCAGCTCCTCAAGCGCATCACCTCCACCCACGAGGACGAGCAAATGCCCCCCAAAGGCCCGCGTCTTTCCCCCGCCCAAATCCAAACCCTCACCGCCTGGATCCAATCCGGAGCCGAATGGCCCGAACCATCGTCATCGTCCTCGAAAATCACCACCCCCCACTGGTCCTTCCAACCCCTCACCAATCCCCCCATCCCCGCCGTCAAAGACCCCGCCTGGTCCCGCAACCCCATCGACCGCTTCATCCAAGCCAAGCGCGAAGCCGCCGGCCTCACCCCCGCCCCCGACGCCGAACCGCACACCCTCATCCGCCGCCTCCACTACACCCTCACCGGCCTGCCGCCGGATGAAAAATCCGCAATCCGCAATCCGGAATCCGAAATTGACCGCCTCCTGGACAGCCCCGCCTACGGCGAGCGCTGGGCCCGCCACTGGCTCGACTGGGCGCGCTACGCCGACACCGCCGGCGACAACTCCGACTTCCCCATCCCCCAAGCCTACCTCTACCGCAACTACGTCATCCAGTCCCTCAACTCCGACCTCCCCTACGACCGCTTCCTCACCGAGCAGATCGCCGGCGACCTCCTCCCCGCCGCCACCCAGGAGGAAAAAAACCGCCAAACCATCGCCACCGGCTACCTCGCCCTCGCCCGTCGCTTCGGCTCCCTCGTCGAGCGTTACCCCTGGCACCTCACCATTGAGGACACCCTCGACAACCTCGGCCGCGCCACCATGGGCCTCACCCTCAGTTGCGCCCGCTGCCACGATCACAAATTCGACCCCATCTCCACCCGCGACTACTACGGCCTCTACGGCATCTTCGCCAGCACCCGCTACCCTTTCCCCGGCCTCGAACTCTTCCAAACCCAGCGCGACTTCGTCCCCCTCATCCCCGCCAAGGCCGCCGCCGCCAAATTAAAACCCTTCCAAAAAGAAACCGCCCGCCTCACCGCCGAACTCGAAAAACGCCTCGCCGCCTGCGAAGCCCAAGCCATCGAAAACGCCCGCCGGGAAAAAGACGCCAGCCTCGACGAGCAGCGCCGCATGAAAAGCGAACTCGACGCCATGCTCAAGCGCGCCCGCGACGCCGGCGAAGACCTCGCCAAGCATCTCAAAAACACACCGGTCATCCCCGCCGCCTACGCCGTCCAGGACGCCCAACCCATCAACGCCCGCATCCAGCTCAAAGGCGAGCCCGACCGCCCCGGCGCCGAAGTCCCGCGCAAATTCCTCGACATCCTCGGCGGCCAAAAATTGCCGCCCGAAGCGCAAAGCGGCAGCGGCCGCCTCCAGCTCGCCCAATGGATCACCAGCCCGCAAAACCCCCTCACCGCCCGCGTCATCGTCAACCGCGTCTGGCAGCGCCATTTCGGGAGGGGACTCGTCCCCAGCACCAGCGACTTCGGCCTGCGCGGCGAAGCCCCCACCCATCCCGAACTCCTCGACTGGCTCGCCGCCGACTTCATCCGCCACGGCTGGTCCATCAAACACCTCCACCGCCGCATCCTCACCTCCCGCACCTGGCAGATGGCCTCCACCGACACCGAGGACAATCTCGCCTCCGACCCCGCCAACACCCACTACTGGAAATTCAACCGCCAGCGCCTCGACGCCGAATCCCTGCGCGACACCCTTCTCCTCATCAGCGGCCAGCTCGACCCCGCCCCGCAGACCCGCCCCCACCCCTTCCCGCCCAGCAGGGAATGGGAATACACCCAGCATCACCCCTTCAAAGACGACTATCCCAACAACAAGCGCAGCATCTACCAGATGACCAAGCGCCTCACCGCCAGCCCCTACATGCAGACCTTCGACGGCCCCGACCCCAACGTCTGCACCACCGCCCGCGACACCTCCGTCACCGCCCTGCAAGCCCTCCACTTCCTCAACGACGACACCCTGCATCAAGCCGCCGGACACCTCGCCCGCCGCCTCATGGCCGCCACCCCCGGCGACGCCAACCGCATCCGCCTCGCCCACCGCCTCCTCTTCGCCCGCGACCCCGCCCCCGAGGAAACCATCCTCCTAACCACCCACCTCCAAACCCTCCGCCAAAACACCGAAAAAGCCCACCCCGCCTGGACCTCCCTCACCCGCTCCCTCCTCCGCTCCAATGAGTTTATGTATTTGGATTAGCAAGCTGAAGTCAAGGCTTCAGCCGATCATTCCGCTCCGCCATCCCGCCAAGTGAACTAAATGAAACCGTTCTTCCTAAACCGAAACATCACAAAGCTGCTCTGGCTATGCTTGGTCGTCTCATTGGGATTGATCGGATGGCAAACATTCGCCTATTTCACGGGGAAAATTCCGCACCACATTCTACCCTTGGTCGTTCAGATTTCTGGAACTCAGGAAGCCATTCCAATGGCCTATTCATGGACAATCAAACTGGCACTGCTTTCCATCATGGGCCTCGCGGTTTCCGTGATCTGCTTGCTCATGCAAATAGTGCTTCAAAAGCATGAACAAGCTAAACTCTAACGATTCAACCTTAGTGACTTCATCCTGTTCATCCTGAAAATCTTATTAATCCTGTCCGCCTCAACGTCGTATGTTCTCTCGACTGCCTTCTCACATACTTGCTTTCACCGTAACGCGCGGCCATCAGCAGGAAGCGATGATGCGTTCGATGTTGGCGCGGTCGCCCGGCTTGAAACTTCCTCGCGCGGCCTCGTCCAGGCGTTCCTGGATGCACGGCGGCGTGTCGGCTTCCTCGGCCATCCATCTCAGCAAAGCCTGCCGGGCCACCTCCTCGCCATCACGGTATCCCTGGGCGATCTGGCGCTGGACGAATGCTTCGATGGGGCCTGTGAGCGTGATCTGCATAGCAACTATTTTGCGGGAGCGCATCCTTCCTGTCAAGCCGGCAAGAGCATCCTGTTCATCCAGCAAATCTTGTTAATCCTGTCCAAATAAACCCAAGCGTCCCATGCCCATCCGCCATCGCCTTCTCCTTCCACTGCTCCTGATCACCGCCGCGGTCACCGGCTGTGATTCTGGAACCGTATGGAAGAGCGGCAGCTATGAAGTTTACTGGGTGGATATTCCCAGCGACCTGACGCTCGGCCTGGACCTCGGAAATGGGTCGGCCATTGGGCGCGTCATGCCACAAGTGACTGCCGTTGGAGAGGACGCCCAATGGATTGTCGCGGCAAGGCATCCCGATGGCGACAAGACCAAGACGGAATATTTTTATTTTTCTAAAACAGAAGATCATCCCCACAAAAACGCCGAAGACATTGTGAAAGGCCCCTTCACCGAAGAAGCATTCAAAAAAGAGTCCGCCACTCTCAAACTTCCCGCTTTCACAAAGCGTTTTTGAAGTCAGCTCCTTCCCAAAATCCTGCAATCCTGTCTAAAAATGAACCGCCGCTCCCTCCTCGCGCGCAGCCCGCTGCTTTTCCCCGGCGTGCTCTCCCAGCTTCTCGCCGCGGACGACCCCATGTCCCCCCGCCGCGCCCACACCCGTGCCAAGGCCAAGCGCCTCATCATGATCTACGCCACCGGCGGCGTCTCGCACATCGACACCTTCGACCCCAAGCCCCTCGCCAAAGGCCGCGACGGCCAGGGGCCGGACAAGCTCATGGGCAACCTCTTCGGCTCCGCTCCCAACAAAAACTGCGGCACCGAAGTCAGCGGTATCTTCCCGCACCTGCGCGGCGTCATGGATGACATCTGCCTCATCCGCACCATGAAGGCCTCCCACTTCGACCACAGCGAGGCCACGCTCGGCATGCACACCGGCTCCCCCACCTTTGCCCGGCCCAGCATGGGCTCCTGGATCAGCTACGGCCTCGGCACCTTCAACCAAAACCTGCCCTCCTTCATCGTCATCGCCCCGCATCTGCCCTACGGCGGCACCCAGGTTTATGCCAGCGACTTCCTCCCCGCCGCCCACCAAGGCACCCGCGTCATCCCCGGCGACACCCCCATCGCCAACCTGCAAACACCGCCGTCCGCCAAAAACCTGCAAAGCCTCGAACTCGGCCTCACCCATACGTTAAACCAAAAACACCTCGCCGCCCGCCCGCACGACACCGCGCTCGCCGCCCGCATCAAATCCTTCGAGACAGCCTTCCAGATGCAGCAGGCCGCGCCCGAAGCCTTCGACTTCAGCCAGGAACCCGCGCACATCCGCAAGCTCTACGGCCTCGACCGCAAGACCGAAGGCCCCGGCGCCGACTTCGCCTGGCAATGCCTCGCCGCCCGCCGCCTCGCCGAGCGCGGCGTGCGTTTCATCGAACTCATCGACACCGGCTCCCGCCCGAACTGGGACTCCCACGGCAACATGAAAGAGCACGCCGACCTCGCCTACAACGTCGATCAACCCACCGCCGCCCTCATCACCGACCTCAAGCAGCGCGGCATGTTGGACGACACCATCATCCTCTGGGCCACCGAGTTCGGCCGCACCCCCACCCGCGAAGGCAAAAACGGCCGCGGCCACCATCGCGACTGCTTCAGCATTTGGATCGCCGGCGGCGGCTTCAAGCCCGGCCACGTCCGCGGCGCCACCGACGACATCGGCAAATACCCCCTGGACCCGCCCGTGGAGGTCCACGACCTCCACGCCACCCTCCTTCACCAGCTCGGCATCGACCACGAACGCCTCACCCACCGCCACGCCGGCCGCGACTTCCGCCTCACCGACGTGCATGGCCACATCCTGACGGATCTGTTGGCGTAGGCTCAGCCGATTGCCAATCGAAGCCGCAAAAAGTAATAAAAAGCTTCCCATGCCGCGCGAGATTTCTTAATCTCCCGCCATGAAAAAATCAGGGTGGCTCTGTCTTGCGATCTGTGCATTGGCGCTCGGTGGCATTTTGGCCGGCGTCTTTCTCGCGCGCCCGCAACGGAGTGACGGCTTGGCCCGGACGGAAAAGACGTCTTCATCACACGCGGACTCCGCCGCCATCGTTTCCACCCAAAACCCGGCGCCGGGCACGCCTGCCGCCACTGGCGGCGCATCACCTGCCGCGCCCACGACGCCGGTAACCGGGCTGCCAACACGTCCGGCCTCTCCAGACGAAAAAACTCCCGGCAGCTCACCACCCCCGGAGCAGCCCTCGCTCGTGCGCGGTCCGGCGGACCAAGGGACGGCGAACGTCAGCATGGCGGCTCCTGCCGCAGGCCAGCAACCCGAACCGGCCGCGCCCCCAGCATCCGCCGCCGCGCCAGTGGCAACAACAACAACAACAACAACAACAACGACCACGACCCCAGCCACGAACACCCCAGTCACTCTCGCCACTCTGGCCTCCCAAAAGCTCGACCTCAGCGACCCGCAAAAACGCGCCGAACTCGTGGCACAGATGAAAGCGTTGGAGGACGCGGAGCTGGCGGCGGCGCATGAGAAGGCGAAGCGCCTCGGATTGCCGCTGGAGGTGGACCGTCCCGGCGGAGGTAAGGCGTATCTGGTGGGTTTTGAAAACGACCTCCCGATTTATGAAGGACCGGACAACGTCAACGCCGCCATCAGCACGGCGGCGAACCGGGTGCGCTCCACGGCGCCGTTCAACGCGAACGGCTCCGGCATGATCTTCGGCCTGTGGGAAGCCGGCGGCATACCGCGGCTCACGCACCAGGAGTTCGGCGGGCGGATCACGGTGCGGGATGGCTCAAGCACGGAAACCAGCCACGCCACCCATGTGGCCGGCACCCTGGCCGGCGCCGGAGTCAACGCCAACGCGCGCGGCATGGCTCCCGCCGCGCTCATCGACTCCTACAATGCCACCAACGACGTTTCCGAGATGACCGCCGCCGGCGCCTCCTATCCGGGCGAGCCGGGCAAGATTTACCTCTCCAACCACTCCTACGGCACCCGCCGCGGCTGGTACGACGACGGCGTGTCCTGGCTCGGCGTGTTCAGTGACGACGGCAATCCCGCCAACGATGTGGACTACGGCTTTGGCCGCTACGACACCGCCGCCGTCACGCTCGACGGCATGACCTACAACCTGCCTTATTACCTGCCCTTCTTCTCCAACGGCAACATGCGCAACGTGGGACCGCCGGCGGCCGGAGCCAACTGGTACCAAGGGATCGGTGGCGCCGCCCGGGTTTACGATCCCTCCCAGCATCCGGCCGGCAATGGCACTTATAAAAACCAGTATGACACCATGGACGGGCGTAAGACCGCCAAAAACATCCTATCCATCGGCGCGGTGAACGACGCCGTAATCGCCGGCGTGCGCCATGCGCCCAACGGCACACTCACCAGTTTCTCCTCCTCCGGCCCCACCGACGACGGCCGCATCAAACCGGACGTGGTGGCCAATGGCGCCAGCCTCACCTCCGCGGGCTTCTCCAGCGACTCCGCGTACGCTTCCAGCAGCGGCACCAGCATGTCCAGCCCCAATGCCGCCGGTTCCGCCATGCTGCTGGTGGACTATTACCGGCAGCGTTTTCCCGGCCAGGCGATGCGTGCCAGCACGCTCAAGGCTCTCATCATCCACACCGCGGACGACATCGGCACCCCCGGCCCCGACTATCTCTACGGCTGGGGGCTGATGAACACGGAAGCGGCGGCGCAAGTCATCGAAAAACAGGCCGACGGCGGCAGCAATCCGTCGATCATCGAAGGCCATCTCACCACCGCGGACAACAGCCATGCCCACAACTTCATCTGGAACGGCGCGGATCCCATCCGCGTCACCCTGTGCTGGACCGATCCACCTGGAACCAGCGCCGGCACAGCTCCCGCCAGCCATGACAACCGGACACCGCGCTTGGTCAACGACCTCAACCTCACCGTCACCGGCCCCGGCGGCAGCACCCACCTGCCGTTTGTCATGCCTTACGTGGGGAACTGGAGCAACGCCATGCTCTCTGCGTCGGCGACGACCGGCGTCAACAACGTGGACAACGTCGAGCAGGTCCATGTGGCCGCGCCGCCGCAGTCCGGTCTTTACACCGTCACAGTGAACCACGCCGGCAGCCTCACCCATGGGGAGCAGCGTTATTCCCTCATCATCACCGGCGGCGGTGTGCCGGACGCGCTGGCCATCCTGCCCATCACCGGGCTGAGCGCGAGCGGGGACGAAGGCGGGCCGTTCACGCCGGAGGCCGGGGATTACACCCTGACCAACGACAGCGAAGAACCGCTGGAGTGGACCGCTGCCGTGAATCAGCCCTGGCTGGCCTTGAACCAAAGCTCCGGCACCTTGGCGCCCGGCGCAGAAGCTGTGGTGACGGTCTCGCTCACCCCGGCCGTGAGCGCTTTTCCCGTCGGTCTGTATCAGGCGACGGTCACGTTTGCCGACACGACCCATGAAATCGTCCGCACCCGCCCCGCCGCCGTGCGGGTCATTGGCTATCCCGACATCAAGGCGCGGGACACGGACGGCGTTCTTTTATCCGGCGGCGACGGCGAGATGGATTTTGGAGAACTGCTCGCCTCTGCGTCGGCCATCCGCCGTCTTGTCATCGGCAACGAAGGCAATGAAGTCCTCAACCTGGGCGCCATCACGCTCACCGGCGCCGGTGCCTCCAGCTTCAGCGTTGGCAGCCCGTCTGCAAGCGTTCTGCCGCCCGGCGGCACGGCTTATCTCAACGTGACCTTCTCCCCCAACACCCCCGGAGCAAAAACCGCCACTCTGCAAATCAACAGCGACGACCCGGATGAGAGTCCCTGCGTGATTCAGCTCGCCGGCGCCGGCATCACGCTTGACGGCGGCATCCAGTTTCTCGGCGACTCCACCGGTGGCCTGGGCGGCTTCACCGTCACCACCAGCCTGTCCATGGGAGACTACGTGCTGTTCTCCGCCACCGCCCCGCACCACGGCGCCGAACTCTGGCGCACGGACGGCACCGCTGCCGGCACCTTCATGCTGCGGGACATCAACCCCGGCTCCGCCAACGCCAATCCCGCCAACCTGACGCGCGTGGGCCAAAAGGCGTTCTTCAGCGCCGCCACGCCGGAACACGGCACGGAATTGTGGGTCACGGACGGCACGCCGGAGGGTACCCGGATGGTTCGTGACATCGGTCCGAACACCAGCCTGACCGCGGTTTCCAGCTCCAATCCGGGCAATTTCGCCGTGGCCGGCACGACGGTCTATTTCGCCGCCACCACCGGTGCCACGGGCCGGGAGCTGTGGAAAAGCGATGGAACCGCGGCAGGCACCGTCCTGGTCAAGGATATCAACCCAGGCTCCGGCAGCAGCAACCCCGCCAACCTAGCCGTCGCCGGATCGACACTATATTTTACTGCCCACAATGGCGTGAGCGGCGTCGAGCTGTGGAAAAGCGACGGCACGGCGACAGGCACCGTCTTGGTCAAGGACATCTTGCCGGGAAGCTTGGGCAGTAACCCCTCCAACCTGACCGGCCTGGGTCCAACACTCTATTTCACCGCCTATGATGGCGTGAGCGGCATCGAATTGTGGAAAAGCGACGGTACCGAGATCGGCACCGTTCTGGTCAGGGATATCAATCCTGGCGGGGGGGACTCCTCGCCTCTGTTCCTCACTCCGCTCAATGGTCTCCTTTTCTTTCGAGCCGCCAATTCCAGCGATGGCCAGGAACTCTGGCTCAGCGACGGCACCGCCGCAGGCACTGTCATGGTCAGGGACATTTTGCCGGGGTTGTTCGGCGGCGGATTCCCCAGCAACCTGACCGTCTTCAAGGGGCGGTTGTACTTCTCCGCCAGTGACGGCAGCGCCGGAACGGAACTCTGGAGCAGCGACGGCACCGAGGAAGGCACTTGGCTGGTGTGTGACATCAATCCCGGTGGCGGCAGTTCCACGCCAAACAACTTCCGCGAATCCGGCGGCGTGTTGTTTTTCAGCGCGATCTCCGCCCAGGGCCGGGAGCTGTGGAAAACCGACGGCACCGAGGCCGGCACCGTTCTGGTCAAGGACATCAACCCCGGCAGCGGCAACTCCACCCCTGTCCAACTCGCGGACTGCAACGGCACGCTCCTTTTCTTCGCCAACGACGGCGTCATCGGCCAGGAACTCTGGCGCAGTGATGGTACCGAGGCCGGCACCGTGCCGGTGCGGGAACTCGTGCCTGGGACGGATTCGACGGTCTTCGGCCAGCTCCGCAACGTCAACGGCACGCTCTTTTTCAACGCCAACAATGGAACCAGTGGCCAGGAACTTTGGCGCAGCAACGGCAGCATGGCGGGCACTTACATGGTCCAGGATATCGTGGCAGGGAGCGGCAGCTCCAATCCAGCCAACATGACGGCGCTCGGTTCCAACACCATCTTCACCGCCAGCGAGTCCGCCGCCGGCATAGAACTTTACCGGTCCGACGGCGCCTTTGCCGGCACTTACCTGCTCGCGAACATCAACCCCGGCACCGCCAGCTCTTCCCCGGCCAATCTCACCCAAATCGGCTCCCGGGTCTTCTTCTCCGCCAACAATGGCGTCAATGGAACGGAACTGTGGAGAACGAACGGCGCGGTGGGTGGCACCCAGATGGTCAAGGACATCAATCCCGGCTCGGCCGCGTCGTCCCCGGCCCAGTTCATCAATTACAAACACACGCTCTATTTCCAGGCCACCCACCCGGACCATGGCGCCGAACTCTGGCGCAGCAACGACACCACGGCTGGCACCGTTCTGGTCAAGGATCTCCGCCCCGGCACCTCCAGTTCCACTCCGCGCAACTTCGCCGTCATGGATGGCACGCTCTATTTCTCCGCCTATGACTCGAACGGGTACGAGCTTTGGAAAACGAATGGCACCGCGGAAGGCACCGTGTTCGTGAAAGACATCTTTCACGGCCTGAGTTCATCCAATCCGGCGGAACTGACCGCCGTCGGCGTCACGCTCTTCTTCACCGCGGAGAGTGACGGTCACGGCGTGGAACTCTGGAAATCCGACGGCACCCTGGAAGGCACCGTCCTGGTCAAGGACATCCGCCCCGGCGCGGCGGGCTCCGCTTTGACCGGCTTGGTGCGGGCGGGGAACAAGCTTTTCTTCGCCGCGGACGACGGCGTCCACGGCACCGAACTGTGGCGCAGCGACGGCACCGCCGCCGGCACGGTCATGGTGGCGGACCTGCGGCCCGGCCCGGAAGGCTCCGCGCCCGCCTCTCTGACCCACGTCAACGGCACGCTCTTCTTTAGCGCCGATGACGGCACGCATGGCCGCGAGCTGTGGACCTGTGACAATCAGGGCGGCCAGTTGGCGATGCGCGCGGATTTGCATCCCGGTCCGCCGGGATCGAACCCCGAGTCTTTGACCACGGCGGGACCGCATCTCTTTTTCACCGCCATCCACCCTCATGCAGGGAGGGAGTTGTTTTCCATCTCGACACCCGGCCCCGCCAGCCTTGCCGTGTCCCAGCCGGCTGACACGCCGCTGGCCGACGGCAGCTCCACCGTTGATTTCGGCGGCGTGGCCGAAGGCTCTACACGCATTCTGACCCTGACGCTGGAAAATGCCGGAACCGAGGCGCTCAACCTCGTCAGCGTATCCATCACCGGCCCGGATGCCGACCAATTTTCCATCGGCCCGCCCTCGCAAAACCGTCTGTTCGGCAACGATCAAGCCACTCTGGACATCCGCTTCCACCCCTCCGCGCCGGGTGCCAAATCCGCCACGCTCATCATCCTGAGCAATAGCGTCGGCAAGACCGCCTTCACCCTTGCCCTGACCGGCAGCAGCGAAGACAGCCCGCATCTCCGGATTGAGCAACCCGCCGGCTCTCCGTTGGCGGACAGTGGTGCAACCGTCGATTTCGGCACTGTCACCCTCGGAGACAGCCTTCCGTCCTTGCCCTTCGCCGCCCGCAACTTGGTGTTCGGCAGCGCCCTGGAAATCGACAACGTGACGATCACCGGCGAGCACGCGGCGGATTTCATTTTGGACACGGCAGGCATGAGCCGGGAACTGATGGGCACCGTCCCCACGGCCTTTCGCGTCAGGTTCCGGCCCCTCGACACGGGTGTGCGCTCCGTGCAGCTTGTCCTCGCCAGCAACGACCCGGCCCGCAGCCCGTTCGTCATCCAGCTCACCGGCACGGCCCAGGCCGCGCCGGGGCCGGCGCAGCAGTTGATCCTGCCGGACACCCTGCCCGCTTGGCTCGCTGCCGATGGGCCTTTCGTCCTGCCCTTCGCCAGCAGCAGCGGCCTGCCGGTGCAGGTGGAGATCGTGGCCGGCGGCGGCTCCGTGAATGAAGGCGTCTTCACCCCCTCCGGCGCGGGTGGCGCGGTTACTTTCAAAATCACCCAGCCCGGCGGCGGCGCTTACGATCCGGCAGAGGTCGAATACCGCTCGTTGCTGGTGGCAGCGGACCGCTTTGTCAAAATCGCCCGCGGCGCGATGGCTTCCCACGGAGCGGGCATCAAGGAGGACGGCAGCCTCTGGACCTGGGGCAGCAACAACAGCGGCCAGCTCGGCATCGGCACCACTGTGGACAGCCGCGTGCCGGTCCGCGTGGGTTCGGCCACCGATTGGGCGGACGTGGCAGTCGGCAGCAACTTCACTGTCGCGCTCAAGATCAACGGCACCCTCTGGAGTTGGGGCAACAACGCCAATGGCCGCCTCGGCCTGGGGGACACCACCAACCGGACCAGTCCCGTGCAGATACCGGTTGCCGGTTGGAAACAAGTGGCGGCAGGCTCGAATTTCGTCATCGCCGTGCATACGAACGGCACGCTTTGGGGCTGGGGCAACAATACCGACAGCCGGCTCGGCATCGGCAACACCGCCCAGCAGCTTTCACCCGTGGCCATTTCCGGGCTCGCGGTCTGGAATTCCGTCACCGCCGGCGACAACCACGCGCTGGCCATTCGTACCAACGGCACGCTCTGGGCCTGGGGCAACAACGCCAATGGCCGCCTGGGGCTTGGCGACACCACCACGCGCACGACGCCCACACAGGTTGGCACGGATACGAATTGGCGGCAGGTGGAGGCGGGCAACACGCACACGCTGGCCCTCCGCACGAACGGCACGCTCTGGGCCTGGGGCAACAATGCGGACTACCAACTCGGCCTCGGCGACACCACGCAGCGCACGACGCCCGTGCAGGTCGGCGACAGCGCGTCCTGGCAGGACATCTGGGCCGGCTTCGCCCACGGCGTGGCACTGCGCGCGAACGGCACCCTCTGGGCCTGGGGCAGCAACAACCACCGGGGCCACTCCGCCCAAGGGGACAGTTGGGCCGTGAGCTATCCCACTCAGGTCGGCCAGGATACCGATTGGGTGTCCGCCAGCGCCGGCAACCAGTTCACGTTCGCCCTCAAAGCCAACGGCACCCTTTGGGCTGCCGGCTACAACAGCGCCGGCCAGATCGCCCATCCCTTGATCCAGCCCGTGCAAATCGCCTCCGGCGGCATTCGCTCCATCGCGCAAAGCAGTTGGAGCATGCGGTTCGTCCGCGCGGACGGCAGCCTCTGGGCCGTGGGCTCCAACATGCGGGATATCGGCGACGGCACCCTCACCCCGCGCCGCCAGCCGGTCCGCATCGGCAGTGAGAATGACTGGCTCGCCGTCGCGGGCGGCAGCAACTTCAATCTGGCCCTCAAAACCGACGGCAGCCTCTGGGCCTGCGGCATCAATAGCGATGGCCGCCTCGGCGACGGCACCACCACGGAACGCTATCATTATGTGCGGGTCGGCGGCGGCTCCGATTGGGCGCGCATCTCCGCGGCCAACAGCCATAGCGGCGGCATCAAAACCGATGGCTCCCTCTGGACCTGGGGGCTCAACAACGACGGTCGGCTCGGCTACGGCGACGCCGTCAGCCGCAGCCTGCCCACACGCGTCGGATCCGGCAATGACTGGGCGGAAATCTCTTGCGGAGGTGGACATACCTTGGCCATCAGAACGGACGGCAGCCTCTGGGCTTGGGGAAACAATGCCAACGGCAAGCTGGGCCTTGGCAACACCGCCGCGCAGTCCACTCCCGTTCGTGTCGGGGCGGATTCGGATTGGGTGGAGGTCTCCGGCGGCTCCAACCATACCCTGGCCCGCAAAGCCGATGGCACCCTCTGGGCTTGCGGCGCCAATAGTGATGGCCGTCTCGGTGACGGCACTACCACCACCCGCACCTCGCTGGTGCAAATCAGTACGGACACTGACTGGATCCAGATCAGCGCCATCCACGATCACAGCCTCGCCCTCAAAGCGGATGGCACCCTTTGGGGCTGGGGTCTCAACACCTCCAACCAACTCGGCACCGGCACCGGCGTCAATGTTCTCGTGCCAACCCGCATCGGCAACTCCGACGCTTGGTCTCTCCTGCCGCCCAATGGCAACACCGCCGGCCTCTACACCATCGCCGCCACCGCCGACGGCAGCCTGTGGGGCTTCGGATTCAACGCCGACTCCCAACTCACCGACAGCGTCCGCGTCCATTCCTTTCTCGACTACGCCCATCCCGGCACTACCACGCAAACCCTCGAAGTGCCGCCCGTCGCCGTTCTTGATTACGGCGTCCCCATTCCTTTGAACGGCACCGCCAGCAGCGGCCTGCCCGTGCGTTACACTGTATCCGGCCCCGCCGTCGTGCAGGACGGCCAACTCACCGTCACCGGCCCCGGTCCGGTCCGGTTGTTGGCTTGGCAGCCCGGCCAGCGGCCCGCCTGGAACGGCTCGGAACTGATTCAAGTGCCACTGCGTTACCGGCCCTTCATCGACAGCCAGCCGCTCGACCGCATCGTGACCGCGTCCGAAAGCGCCACCTTCCAAGTCACCGCCACCGGCGAAGCGCCACTGGAGTTCCAATGGCGCAAAAATGGCCAGCCGCTCGACGGCGAAACCGCCACCACCCTCGTCATCCCCGCCGCCGGTCACGCCCACGAAGGCGTTTACGATGTCGTCATCACCAACGCCGTCGGCTCCACCACCAGCGACGGCGCGCAATTGACCGTAGCCTCGTCCACACCCATCGTCACCCAGCCGCCGGCCCACCAGATGCTCCAAGCCGGAGACACCCTGCAACTCCACGCCGCCGCCGCCGGCACGCCGCCCTTGAAGTACCAGTGGAAAAAGAACGGCAAAAACATCCCCGGCGCCACCCAAAACACGTTCACGCTCTGGGGCGTCACCCTCGCCGATGCCGGCAGCTATTCGGTCGTCGTCACCGCCACTCAGTCCGTCACCAGCGCCGCCGCCGAAGCCGGCATCGTCGAAGACCAGCCCGTGCCACTCGTTCTCGCCGAAAACGCCTCCGCCACTCTCAAGGTCAAATCCGCCGGCAACGGCCTCGCCCACTCCTGGACGTTCAACGACGGCCCGCTGCCCGCCGCCGCCCGCTTCCGTCCCTCGGCCGACGGCAAAACCCTCGTCATCAAAAACCTCATCCCCGCCGACTCCGGCCTCTACCGCTGCGTGGTCACCGGCCCCGGCGGCGCCCTCCCCGGAGCCACCACCGACCTCGCCGTCTTCACCGGCCCGCCCGCGCTCATCGCCCCGCAAGACCTCCCCGACGGCATTATCGGCGGACTTTACACCCACGCAGTCAAGGTCGCTACCGGCGCCGCCAACCGCCCCAGCCGTTTCTCCGCCAAAGGCCTGCCGCCCGGCGTCAAGATCAACCCCCTGACCGGCCTCATCGAAGGCCGCCCCACCAAAGCCGGCTTCTTCACCGTCACCGTCACCGCCTCCAACCGCAAAGGCGCGCCGCGCGTCACCGAGACCGTCCACATCGCCGCCCTGCCACCCGGCCTCGAAGGCGCCTACACCGGCATCATCGACCGCCAGCCCGCGCTCAACCTCGACCTCGGTGGCCGGCTCGACTTCAAAATCACCAAAACCGCCGCCTTCTCCGGCGCTTTGCTCCTGGGCGGGCAGCGGCTGCCGTTCAAAGGCATCGTCGCCGTGGACAAGGACGGCGTGTTGCCGCCCCGCGTCAGCATCGCCGTGAAACGCCCTGGCAAACCCACCCCGCAGCCGCTCACTATCGAGTTCGACATCGCCACCACGCCCGGCCAGCTTGCCGCCGGCAAGATCCACGCCGGAGCCGACGAAGCCGCCTTGCAAGGCTGGCGGCAAATCTGGCATAAGAGCCAGTTCCCCGCCAGCGCCTACACCGGCTACCACACCTACGCGCTCGAACTCGATGATAGTGACCTCGACCAGCCCGCCATCCCGCAAGGCAACAGCCACGGTAGCTTCACAGTTGGCCAGGACGGCAAGCTGCGCCTCACCGGCAAAATGAGCGACGCCGCCACGCTCACCAGCTCCGGTTTCCTGGGGCCGGAAGGCGAGATTGGTGTCTTCGCCACGCTTTACGGCAAGCCCGTGCCCGGCTCCGTCACCGGCGTTATGACCCTCGGCCTCGGCAGCCTGCCCGCCAATCCCACCGACAACCCGCTCAGCGGCATCCTGACATGGTCGCGGCCGGACCGCCGGCCCAAAGGCGGCCAGACCTACGCCGCCGGGTTCGGTCCCATCGAGTTGAGCGCGCTCGGCGGCCACTTCAGCCCGCCGCCGCTGCTGCTCGATGCGTCTGCTGGCGGCAACGCGGAACTACTCTTCACCGGAGGCGGCGTGGCGCTATCGCAGACCATTCCGGATGTCATCATCCTCATCACCGGCAACAATCGCGCCATTCCAATGTTTGGCAACCCCGGCGGCGTGACCTTGAAGACCACCCCGGCCAAAGGTCTGTTCAGCGGCGGCTTCACGCTCAGAGACGCGCACTGGGAAAAACCGGCCCCTGCCGTGTGGCCGCGCAAGACCGGCTTCCAAGGCATCATCATCCGCGATGGCGAAGAGTTCACCGGCTACGGCCACTTCCTGCTCCCGCAACTGCCCGCAGGCAACCCGAAAACCAACCCGCCCGACACCCTCTCCGGCCAAGTCATCTTCCAACGGCAAACCACACCCTGAAGCGCGCGGTTTTTTCAGCCACGAATGGACACAAATAGACACGAATGAATGCCGTGGCCGGAGGCCATTTCAAAACCATTCGTGTCTATTTGTGTCCATTCGTGGTTCTCCAATTTCCAGGAGTTCCTACTTCACCTTCCCGTGAAAACCGGCCCGGTTCAGCGCCGCGATCAGTTCGCCCTCGCTGAACTCGCCTTCCACCGTGAATTCTTTGGCCTTGGACTCGACCTTCGATCCGGTCACGCCTTTCACCCCGGCCACCGCCGCTTCCACCGCGCGCACGCACTTGTTGCAGCACAGGTGCGCGCCGCTCACCGTCGCGCCTTTCAGCACACGGCTGGACGCCGCCGTCTTCGGCGGCTCCGCGCCCTCGGCCTCGCCGAAATAACCCGCGTCCAGCAGCGCTTCCACCGCCTTCTTCGCGGTGGGCGTGTTGCGCGCCGTGATCGTCACCGTCTCACCGCTCACCTCCGCCGTCGCGCCCTTCACGGACTCGACCGCTTTGGTGATGCCGGTTTTACAACCGCCGCAGCAGTTGTGGACACCGTTGAGAGTGATTGAGGCATCGGCATAAACCGAACCGGCAAAACCGGCGGCGACAGCAAGGGCAAGAAGGGAGTTTTTCATGAGACCGTCTAAACGGAGCAAACCCATGGTTCCTTTGCGCTTTCAGCCTGAAAAGGAAAATAAAAAGCCACGAATGGACACGAATCATCACGAATGATGAGGGATGCGGGGAATCAATCCCTTCATCTAGCCCAAGTTCGTCAGTTTTGAGGGGTGAGTATCGCAAGTACGGGACTGGGCG
>CAZNKC010000094.1:0-18396 GCA_964573315.1 uncultured Verrucomicrobiaceae bacterium
GAAAGCCAACGCGACGCCGATCTACGGCGGCCAGGCGCTGCTGCTCAAAAAGCCGGAAGAGGAGCCGTAAGCCCGGCGGTCGCGCGCAAGCGGCAAGCGAAACCCCGCAAACTATCCCGAAGAAGCGCCTGACGGCATTTGCCGTCAGGCGCTTTTGGTTGATTTTTCGCCCCACTTGTCTGCAAAATTTGGATTTTGAAGCGTCCGGCGCCAAATTTTGAGATTCCAAACACAAATTTTTGCTCCGCCAGCGGGCTTGGCGGCGTTTTTTTCAGCCGCAGGACGCCATGGATCAAGACGCACGGGAAAATTCTCGGAAAATTCAAGGGAAAAAGCCTTATTTGGACAAAGAGAATAGAGCATTAAAATTAATATTTTAACTTGTTTTGCGGGTTCAATTTGCGTCCGAGGCCGGATTTTTCAAGCGTTCCGCCGGATATGTCAGCACCGCGTTGCCGCTGTGCGCAAGCTGCGCGGGCAGGGGATGCACGGGTTAAAGACAGGCCGGTTCGCCAATCCTTTTAAGGCGTTCCTTTCTTGCTATTGGCAGAAATTACGGGTGAAGCGGGGAAAAAAGATCAAAAAGCATCAGCCATCGACGAAAAGCGTATTGACATCGCATTCCATTTTTGGCGGAATAAAAATAATCGCGAAAAATACCTTTTTGCCCGAGGGCGGGGGAAATTCGCGGAATCCAACCTGCCGCCAATATGTTCAAACAGACGTACTTAACCAAAACGACCGCGTCCACGATCGCAGTACTCGCGTTTTGGAGTCAAAGCCCCCGCCTCGCCGCTCAGACGGAATGGACCGGCGCGGTGGATGCGACATGGGCGGACCCAGGCAACTGGAACACGGGCCTGCCTGGCCTGCTGGACGATGTCATCTTCGGAACCCCGGTTCCCGGCACCGGCCCGTTGATCACGCTCGGAGCCGGCAGCTTGGCCAACAGCCTGTGGATTCAGGACAACTACAGCTTCACCGGAGGCGACCTCACCCTGGCCAGCGGCGGCATCCAGGTGAGTCGCGGTTACTCTTTCACGCTTGATTCCCTGCTGGCCGGGACGGCTGGGCTCACCCTCACCGGTGGCGGCGCGGTGCGGCTCACCAACAATCTCAACGACTACACCGGCGTCACCACCATCGCCAACGGCTCCCTTATTATCAGCAATGCCGCCCAGCTCGGCGCGGACACCTCCGCCATCGTCGTCACCGGCCCCGGCCCGCGCGGCTTTCCCGGCGGCCAGTTGGTGCTCGACGGCCTCGGCGGCGGCATCACGCTGGGCCGGGATATCTTCTTGCAGGGCTTCGGCCCGAACTCCGGCGGCGCGACCAACAGTACAAACATCGGCGGCGGCAGCGCCGCCCTGGTCAGCGTGGGTGACAACACCATCACTGGTTCCATTTTTGTGCCGGCCGGCGGCGCCCTGCTGGCCTCCGCCAATGGCCGGCTGACGCTGGGAGACGTGCATGTGGACGGCGCCACCACCACGTCCTACCTCGTCTTTGGCACCAACGGCTCCGCCGGCATCGGCAGTTACGCCATCACCGGCGCGCTCACCGGCACCGGCAGCATCTCCAAGCTCGGCGCCGGCACCCTGCTGTTGAGCGGGGCTGACACCAGCGGCTTCAGCGGCATCATCCGCACCAACGCCGGAGGCAGCGTGCGCATTTCTTCCGCCGCGGACTTGGGGGCCAATATGGGCAGCGTCGCCAACGCAACGCTGCATCTGAACAGCGGTGTTATCGAGGTCCGCTCGGACGCCCCCGGCGTCAACAGCCTCGGCAAGAACGTCTATATGCAGGTCAGCACCACTATCTTTGCCGGCTCCGCCGTCGGCGGTCAGGGCATCAACGGCACGGCGGCGTTCGGCAATTTCCACTTTGCGCCGGGCCAAACGCTGACCGTGAACAACCGCAATGGTTACAACGTCAGCTTCAGCAGCTACAGTACGACGAACGGCAACAACACCTACCCCTTCGCCAACAACATTGGCGGCCTGCTTACCTTTGGCGGCCCCACCTTCTGGAACACCACGGTCACCACCGCCCGCACCCTCGCCTTTAGCGGCAATGGCAACACACTGATCGAGGGCAGCATCATCGCTTCCGGCATCGCCACCCACGCTTTGACCAAAGCTGGCACCGGCCTGCTCACCATCGAAGGCACCGCCTCCACCCTGCCCGGCGCGGTCACCGTCAGCGGCGGCGGCGGCGCCATCGCCATCACGGATTTCCGCTCCCTCAACAACAACAACGAGGCCATCAACCTGGGATCCGCCGGCTCGACCGGGGTGGCCTCCCTCATCATCGGCACGGGCATCACGCCCTCCGCCGCCGGCCTGACCACCAGCAAGGTCATCAACCTGTTGGGTACCACCGGCAACCGCGGCCTCTACGCCAGCCAGCCCAGTTCCGACCCGGTCGTTCTCAACGGCGGCATCTCGACCGCCGAAGCCGGCGCCAACACCCTGATTCTGGGCGGCAGCAACACGGCGGACAACATCATCAACGGCAGCATCGTCAACGGCACCGGCACGATCGCCGTGGGCAAACTCGGCTCCGGCACCTGGGTGCTGGCCGGCGCCAACACGCACACCGGCGCCACCACCATCTATAATGGCACGCTCAAAATTCAGGACACTTACACGGGAAGCTCCCGCAATGTCCTCCCTGACGCGGCGGCTGTCACTTTCCAGACGGAAGCAGTCTCGGGATCGGCTGGCGGCACCTTGGAATACGTCGGCGCGGCGGGTAGTCCGAGTTCGGAGGCGCTGGGTGCTTTGACCGGTACAGCAGGGATGGGAACTGTTTTGGTCACTCCAGGAGCGGGTGGCAGCGCCGGTTTGGTCTTTTCATCTTTGGCCGCCGCTAATGGCAATGCCGCGATCAATTTGGTGGCGGGTGCCGGTGCCACCATCACGGCCACCGGCCAGTCCGGTTACAACGCCAATCGTATCTATTTCAACGGCGCGGATTTTGCCTTCTTTGACAGCGGAGTGGCACGTGCTCCTGATTACGGGACGGATGCCTTGTTCAGTGCCGCCAATACCTTTATCGCGGCGAATCACGCGTTGATCACCGCAAACAGCAGCACCGGGGCCATTACCCAAAAATCCGTGAAGCTCGTTGGAGATGTCGCGCTTGAGATCACGGGCAACCTCACGCTCAACAATGGCACCAATACGGCGGGCAACATCCTCGCCACCGGCGGCAACGCTGTCATTGAGGGCACGGGATCGATCACCGGGCCTGGCACCAACATTCTCGGCATCCGCGTCAATGAGGTCACGGACACGCTGACCATCAACAGCAACATCATCGGCGGCACCGGCGGCCTGAACAAGAACGGCCTGGGCACACTCATTCTCAACGGCACGGCCAACTCCATCACCGGCGCCACGCGCATTCTCGAAGGGAAACTTCAGCTTGGATCCGGCGCCCGCCTCGGTGGTGATGGCGCAACCACTTTCACCGAACTGCGCATTCACGGCACCGGCGTGCTGGACATCGGCGGCAACAACATCGGCGTCAATGCGCTCAACGGCAACGGCATCATCACCAACGACGGCGGCGCGGCGACGATCACGGTGGGCAATGCTGACGGCACCGGCACCTGGGCGGGGATTTTCCAGGACGGCAGCGGCCCGCTGAGCGTCACCAAGGTGGGCGTCGGGGCGCAGACCTGGAACGGGCTGAGCACCCACACCGGCGTCACCAGCATCAACAACGGCCTGATCACGGTGGATTTCATGGCGGACATCGGCCAAGCCAGCGGCATCGGCGCCGGGGATGCCACGGATGACGCCAGCAACGCCGCCAGCCTCGTGTTTACCGGCGGCACGACGGGGGGCTTGGTTTATCGGGGCTCCCACATCAACGGAAACCTGACCTTCGGCTCCAAATCCACCAGTACCAACCGTCTTTTCACCCTCGCCGGCACCGCTGCCACGCTCTCCAGCAGCGTCTCCCTCAACAACGCCATCGTTTGGAGCAACTACGGGGACATCGCGCATGGCGGGGTCATCGGTGCCAAGACGCTCATCCTGGCCGGCGCCTCCACTGGCGACAACCGGCTCAACCCTCGGATCACCGACAGCGGCATCGGTGCCGACATCACCAGCGTGACCAAGAACGACGCCGGCACTTGGATTCTCGGCAACTCCAACAACACCTACACCGGCAACACCACCATCGCCAACGGCGTCCTGGTTGTCGTCGGCGGCGCCCTGCCTGCTGGCAGCCCGCTGGTTTTCGCCGGTGACTTGGCCCTCAACACCGTCCTGCAAATGGACGGCCTCTTTGACCGTAACCTCACCGACACGCCCGTGGCTGGCACCGGCACCATCACCTGGGCCAGCGCCACGCACACCACCGGCGGCGCGGGTTTTGCCGCTCATTCGGACAAGCTGACCGTGGCTATCGGTGGTCTCGGCACGGAAACCGCGCTCACTTGGGGCGCGGGCGGCTTCGCCACCAGCGGCAACTTGGTCTTCGGCTCCGCCCACGCCCTCGGCGAGGTCGAGTTCCGCAACCCGATCGACTTGAACGGGGCGGACCGTACCATCGTCGTCATCGACAATGCGAGCACTTGGACGGACTACGCCACTCTCACCGGTGCCATCAGCGGCACGGGCGGCCTGATCAAGACCAACACTGCCGGCACGCTGCGTCTGTTGGGCGAGAACACTTACAGCGGCACGACCACCATCCAGGGAGGCACTCTGGTCGTCACCTCCTTGGGCAACAGCGCCACGCCCGGCCCCTCCAGCGTTGGGGACACCACCAATGCTGACACCGCCGGCAGTGCCGTCTTGATCGGCAACGGCACCACCGCCGGGGGCATCCTGCAATATGTCGGTCCCGGCGAAACCAGCGACCGCATGATCCGGCTCAATGTCACCTCAGCCAATACCCAAATCCACGCCGACGGCACCGGCCCGCTGATCCTGACCAACGTGGTCAATACCGTGGCGGCGACGCAGAATAAAATTCTGTTTCTGCGCGGCTCCAACACCGCCGGCAACACGATCGCCAGCGACTTGGTGAACCATGGCGCCGGAGCGCTGAGCATCACCGCGGACGGCGGCGCCACCTGGATTCTGAGCGGCGACAACACTTATTCCGGCACCACCACCATCGGCGTCAACACTGGCGTCGGCATGGGCGGCGCGGTAGGCATCGGCCACGACAACGCCTTGGGAACCGGTCCGGTGGTCCATTTTAGCGGCACCCTTTTCGCCCACGGCGCGGATCGTATCATCACCGCCTCCACCTACACCACTAACACTACCACGACGGCGGTCAACCCGACCTTCGCCGGGGAGCACAGCATTACCCTCGCGCCGGTCTCCGGTGACTGGTCCACGACCAACACGTCCGGCGCCGTCATCATCACCAACAACATCGCCGCCGGTTCCTTGCTGACGATCGACGCCAACCTCCGATACACCGCTCCCGGCGCCGCCCGGACCCTGACCTTCAATGGCAGCGGCGACACCGTCATCACCGGCAAAATCCTCTCTGGGCTTGAGACGGGCGCGGTCGCGGGCTTTGGCATCAACGTGACCTACACCGGCAACGGCACGCTGACCCTGCTGGACGAACGGCAGCAGCGCACCACCACCGCGGGCGTATATGCCCCCAACGTGGGCACCACCACCGTGAACAACGCCAACGGCGTGCTGCGGCTGGATGAGAGCGGCCTGCTGGGCACCGGCGCCCTCACTGTCAACAACGGCAGACTGGAGGTCATGAGCACCGGCGTGGATCAGATTGTCGGCGGCACCTTCACGATCGGCCTCGCCGCCAGCACTTATGCGGAGTTGAGCATCGGCGCTGGCCGCACCGTGACGCTCAACGGCGCTTTGACCTACACCGCCAGCAACGCCGCCACCGCCAACCCCAACCCCGCCATCATCAGCGGGCCGGGCATCCTGGCCTTTGGCGCGGCGGACAAGACCGTCACCGTCGGCGACAACCCGGCCTCGGCGATTGACCTGTCCTTGCAGGTGGGAGAGCTGACCGGCAGCGGCGTGTTCATCAAGGCCGGCGCCGGCGTTCTGGACATCACCGGCGTCACCGACAAGACGGGGTTCACCGGCGCCTACAGGCTCACCCTCGGCTCCATCCTCGGCCTCGACAGCGTTTCCAACAACATCGAACTCAACGGCGGGGTGTACGCGGGCAGCGGCCTGTTTGAGCGCGCCCTGGGAACGGGTTTGGATGAGATTCAATGGCTGGCCGGGATCAACGGCGGTTTCGCCGCCCTCGGCGGCCCGCTGACGGTCAACCTCGGCGGCAATGACCCGGCGGACACCCTGGTTTGGGACAGCACGCCCTCTTTCGTCTCCGGCGCGGGGCAGTTGCTGTTCGGCGCCGTCTGGTCGGATGATGTGGTGACCTTCACCAACAACATCGACCTCAACGGCGCGGTGCGCACCATCAGCGTGGTGGACAACGTCCTGACCACCGCGGACATGGCGGTGCTCTCCGGCGTGCTTTCCGGCACGGACGGCGGGCTGACCAAGATCGGCACCGGCACGCTGGTTCTGACCGGCGCCAACACCTACACCGGCGCCACCTCGGTCACCGCCGGCGCCTTGGGCATCGGCAATGACGCGGCCCTGGGTTCGACCCCGTCGCTCACCACGGGCACCGCCACCGTCTTCGCCCACGGCGCGGATCGCACGCTCAGCATGCCGGTCTTGCATAACAACAACACCACCACGACCTACACCGGCGACTACAACATCGCTCTCGCCAATAACTTGACGCTGCTGGCCGCCGCCAACAACGTCGCCACCACCAACAACATCGCCAGCGGCAAGACGCTGACCATCAACACGGTGACGGCCAACAACATGACCGCCGCGCGCACCTGGACCATCAGCGGCAGCGGCGACACGATCATCACCGGCGGCATCACCACCACCACCGCCTTCAATATGAACCTTGCCTACACCGGCAACGGTTCCCTCACCCTGCAGGCCGCCAACCCCGCCTTGGGTGGAACGACCGCCATCGGCTCCGCCACTGTGGCCGCCGGCACGCTGACGGTGGCAAGCGGCTCGAATATCGGCGTCGGAACCCTGACCGTGTTCAGCGGCCTGCTGGACCTGCAAAACGAAACCCAGTCCATCGGCGCCCTGACCATGGGCAACGGCCCGCTCGGCACCACCGCCACCGTGAACCTCAACGGCGGCACCCTGAGCTTGGGTGGCAACATCACCTACACCGCCTCGGTGAACTCCGGCTTGGCTCTCGTCACGCCCGGCACGCTCACGCTGACCCGCGTCGCCGACACCCCCGTCACCCGCACCTTCACCATCAACGATTCCACCCAAACGGAGGTGGAAATGATCATTGCGGCGGACATTCAGGACGGCGCGTCCTCCGCCGGCATCACCCGGGCCGGCAACGGCGTGCTCGTGCTCAGGGGCACCAACACCTACACCGGCATCACCACGCTCAACGCCGGGAAGACGGTTTTGGACTTCTCCGTGAACAACACCCAAAAGATTTCCGAAAGCAGTCTGATCATGGCCAACGGCAGCCTGCTGATTCTCCAAGGCAGCGCCGCGGCCGCCAGCAGTCAGAGCGTCAGCGACCTGACCCTCAACGCGGGCCGCTCCCGCATCGTTTTGGAGCACGGCGCGGGCCAGACCCTCACCATGAACGTGGGGGCAATCACCCGCAACGTGAACGGCTTGCTCAATTTGAGCTTCACGCCCGGCAGCGGCATCGTCCAGACCACTTCAACCAACGGCTCCGGTGCCATTCTCGGCGGCTGGGCCACGGTCAACGGCACTCACTTTGCCAGCGTGGACGGCGGGCAGATCGTCGCTTTCACCGGCGCCGCGGCCAAGGACGACCTCGGCACATGGCTGGCCGGTGACGACCTGACGGACAGCGCCGGCTACTTCGGCACGCTGGGCGGCGATTTGAGAATCAACAGCCTGAGCTTCGGAGCGGCGGACGCGGTTTCCACGGTGGACCTTGGCGGCAACGTCCTCGCCATCGCCAGCGGCGGCATCATGGTTTCGCCCGGGGTGGGCACGGGCACGGCCTCCATCACCGGCGGCCTCCTGTTGGGGAGCGCCGTGGACCTGAACCCGGGTGATTTGGCCGTCCACCAGAACAACACCACAGCCCCCTTCCTCATCGCCGCCGATGTGGGCGGTCCCAACGGCCTGTACAAGACCGGCGCCGGCGTGCTGGAGCTTTCCGGCTACAACACGCACCGCGGCGTCTCCTTTGTGCATGAGGGCACGCTGTCGCTCACCGGGGGTTACGGCTCCGCCTATTCCGCCATCACGCTGGAAAACGCCGCGGGGGTGGTTTTGGACATCAACAACGGCACGGAGCGGATCGGCGGCCTCGCCACCTCGCTCGGCTCCGGGTCTGTGAGCCCCGCCATGGTGCAGATCGGCTCGGGCACGCTCCACATCCACAACGCCCAGGCCACGCGCGTGTACACCGGCGTGCTGGAGGGCGGCGGCACCCTCATCAAGAGCGGCATCAGCACCCAGGAGTTGGAGGGCAACAGCGTCAATTTCACGGGCGACGTGATCGTCAACTTCGGCCTGCTGCACTTGGACGTGCTCAATGGCCGCCTGTCGAACGCCGGCAGCTTCACCATCAACGGCGGTGGTGAACTGCTCATCGACCAGGACCAGACCGTCAGCATCGACCGCATCGGTGACACCGCCTCGATCCGCCTCAACAACACGGCGAGCTTGTTGAACTCCGCCGCCGCCACGCGCGGTCTGTGGCTGCGCAACGAGAGCCAGAACGCCGACCGGGTGGAAATCGTCGGCTCGGTCTTGCTGGGTGCTGGCCACAACGTCATCCAGTCCACCGTCGCCGCCGGCGGCACCACGGCGCGGATCGCCACGCTGACCATCAACAACCTCATCCGCGAGGACAACGCCACCCTGCTGGTGCGCGGCCAGAGCCTCGGCAGCGGCGGCACCATCCAGCGCGGGCGCATCACCACGCCCGTCGTTCCGGCGGGTGCCATCGGCGGCGCCGGCGCCGCCGCCACCACCAACATGACCATCGTTCCCTGGATGATCGGCGCCGCCGGGCTGGCCGGTACGGAAACCGACGCCAACGTGGCCCTGGCGCTCGGCAACTCCTTCGTCACCTGGGTCAGCGCCGCCGAAGGGCTGCGCCCGCTCAACCTCACCACCGAATACGTTCTCAATGCGGCCGGTTACAACGGCCTGACCGGCGTGACCAACCAAAACGTCCGCTTCGCCGCCAACCCCGGCGCGCCGCTCACCGGCGGCAGCAAGGTCATCAACTCCCTGGTGCTGGACTCCACCGCGGCGGCGCTGACCCTCACCGGTGCCGCGGGGGATTCGCTGTCCCTCGCCAGCGGCGCGCTGCTCGCCACCACCACCGCGCCCGCCAACGGCATCACGATCGACGGCTTCACCTCCCTGCAAACCGGCACGGGCGAGTATCTCGTTTATGTCACCAACGCCGCCAACACCCTGACCATTGCTTCCCCGCTGACCAGCATCACTGCCAGACTGACCAAGTCCGGCGGTGGCATCCTGGCACTGACGAACCCCGACAACCGCTACACCGGAGGCACTTGGTTCAACCACGGTTTGATCGAGGTTTCCACGCTCGGCTCCTTGGGCACGGGAGACTTGAACTTCCGTGGCGGCGGTCTGCGCTGGGCCGCAGGTTCGGACTTCGATCCCTCCGAACGCACCACCCACTTCGGCAGCGGCGGCGCCATCTTCGACACCAACGGCAACGATGTCACCATCGCCAATCCCATCGGCGGCGGCGGCTCCGGCGGCTTGGCCAAGACCGGCAACGGCATCCTCACCCTCAACGCGCCCATCGACTTCACCGGCAGCCTCACCGTCACCGGCAACGCCGCGGCAGCGGCCGCGAGCAGCGCGCTGGTTCTCGGCGCGGCGGACGTGCTGCCTGTCACCACCAACTTGGTGATGGGCAACGGCAACGCCGGCGTCCTGCCCGCGTTCGGCGGCTGGCTCGACATCGGCGCCTTTAACACCACGCTGGCCAATCTGAACCTCAACGTCAACAGCACCATTGCTGGCGCAGGGGTGGACCTGACCTTCACCGGCAATGTCGAGGTCCACGGCGGCGGCGCCCGCAGCCTGACCCTCCGCAACGATGGGGGCACGACGACTTTTGACGGCGACTTGTTCGTCCTGGTGGACCGCGGCACCACCGCGCGCATCACCACCCTCGCCGGCGGCTCGACCGTTGATGTGCCCGTCGCCAGCAACATCACCATCAACAGCCGGATCATTGACGGCACGGCGTCGGGCGGCCTGTCCTTCACCACCAACAACGGCATCATCACGATCAACGGTCTCAACACCTACACCGGCACCACCACGCTCAACACCGGCGCGCTGGGCACGGTGGTCATCAGCAACGACCAAGCATTTGGTCTCGGCCCCTTGGCGTTGACCTCCGGCACGCTGCAGAGCGCCGGTGGAGACCGTGTGATCGCCAACAACGTCATCCACGGCGGCACCTTCAACATCGCCGGTGACGACAAATTCACCTTCACCGGCACTTGGCTCAACAACACCGGCAGCCGCATCCTCAATGCCACCACCCTGGGTGGCATCGAGTTGGCCGGGCAGATCAACCTTTCCGAGCACGCCACCACCGCGCGCACCCTGACCATCACCGGCAGCAGCGACGTGTTGATCTCCGGCGCGATTACCAATGGCATCGGCACCGGCGCCAGCGCCTTCGCCTACACCAGCACCGGCGACCTGACGCTCTCCGGAACCAACACCTACACCGGCGCCACCACGATCGGTTCCGCCCTCATCGCCGCCGGCACGGTGCATATCATGCCCGGTTCAGGCTTGGGGCCTGCCGGCGCGCTGACGGTGTTCAGCGGCGCCGTGAACCTGCTGGACGAGGAGTTGATCGTCGCCGCTTTCTCCATGGGCAACGGTCCGCTCGGCAGCAACGCCGCCCTGGACCTCAACGGCAACACCCTCCGGCTGGGCGGCAACATCACTTACACCGCCTCGGTGAACTCCGGCACCGCCACCATCACCCCCGGCACGGTGACCCTCAACGCCGCCCGTACCTTTACCATCAACAAATCCAGCCAGACGGATACGGAGATGATCATTGCGGCGAACATCGCCGACGGCGGCACCCCCAGCGCCATCACCAAGGCCGGCAACGGCACGCTCGTCCTGAAAGGGGCCAACACCTTCACCGGCCTCACCACGATCAACACCGGCAGGGTGATCCTGGACTACACCGAGTCCAACACCAGCAAAGTCTCGCCCACGGCCGGCCTGACCATCGCCGGCAGCCGGCTGACGCTCATTGGCAACGAAACGGCGCCCACCACCCAGAACATCACCGCCCTGACCGTCAACGCCGGCAACTCGCGCCTCCGCCTGCAGCATGGCAGCGGCCAGCCCCTCACGCTGAACCTGACCACCATCACCCGCGCGGCGGGCAGCAGCATGGATTTCGAGTTCACCCCCGGCAGCGGCTTCATCAACACCACCGCGGTCAACACCGCCAACGGCCTCCTCGGCGGTTGGGCCACGGTCAACAGCGGCCATTTCGCCACCGTCGATGGCGGACAGATCACGGCCTTCACCGGCGCTGCGGACAAGGACGACGTCAGCACTTGGCTGGCCGGGGACAATGTGACGGACAGCGCGGGTTACTTCGGCACGCTGGGCGGCAACCTGAGCATCAACAGCCTGCGCTTCGGAGCGGCGGACACGGTCTCCACGGTGGACATCGGCGCCGGCAACCGCTTGATGATCACCAGCGGCGGCATCCTGGTCTCGCCCGACGTGGGCACGGGCACGGCCTCCATCACCGGCGGCATCCTGCTCGGCGCCGTCGGTACTGCGGCCGAATTGGTGATCCACCAGAACAACTTGGCGGCGCCGTTTGAAATCGCCTCCCAGGTGGGCGGCGCCACCATCGTGAACAAAGGCGGCCACGGTACGCTGGCGCTCACCGGCTTCAACGTCCATCGCGGTGTCACCTATGTCACCAACGGCGTGCTGTCGCTCGGCTCGCATGGCGTCGGGCCGTATTCGCAAGTGCAGCTCAAGCACGCCACTTTGGACATCAACAACGGCACCGCCTTGACCGGCGGCTTGGGCAACATGACCGGGGCGGTTGCCAGCAACGGCACCACGGTGTTCGGCGCCACGGCGCTCATCGGCTCCGGCACCCTCATCGTCAACGCCGGCGCCGCCCGGACATTCTCCGGCTCGCTCGTGGGCGACGGCACCCTGGTCAAGACCGGCGCCGCCGCCCAAGTCCTGCAGGGCACCAGCCTGGACTTCACCGGTGACGTGATCGTCAACCAGGGGCTGCTGCAGCTCAATGGCGCCAGCGGCCGCATCAGCAACGCGGCCACCATCACCTTGAACGCCGCCGAATTGCTCATCCTGCAGGATCAAAATGCCAATACGGACCGCATCGGCGACAACACCATGGTCATCCTCAACAACACAGCGATGACGGCGCTGGGCCAGGCCGTGAACAACCGCGGCCTGTGGCTGCAAACGACCAACGCCGCCACCCGCATCGACACCATCGGCGTCGTGCGGCTGGGCGCGGGGCACAACGTGATTCAGGCCACGAACAACGCCGTCACCACCGCCGCTCAGATCGGCACGCTGATCCTCGCGGATTTCGAGCGGGACAACTTTGCCACCGCCCTGCTGCGCGGGCAGAACCTGGGAGGCGGCACCGGTTCCCGGGGCCGCATCGTTCCCTTGGTCGAGCCGGCCGGCGCGATCGGCGGCGCGGGCGCGGCTGAAACCGCCACCATGACCATCATCCCCTACTTCATCGGCGCCGCCGGAGTGGCGAACAACGTGACGGAGGCGAACCTGCTCTTGCAGTTCGGCAACTCCTTTGTCACCTGGGTGAACGCCACCGAGGGTGTGCGCCCGCTCAACCTCACCACGGAGTACACCCTCAACGCCGCCGGTTACAACGCCCTGGCGGGGGTGAGCGCCAACAACGTGCGCTTCGCGGCCAATCCCGGTGCCGCGCTCACCGGCGGCAGCAAGACCATCAACTCCCTGGTGCTGGACTCCAGCACGGCGGCGCTGACCATCACCGGCGACTCGGCGGACACCCTGACCCTGGCCAGTGGCGCGCTGCTGGCCACCACCACCACGCCCGCCAACGCCATCACGCTGGGCGGTTTTGACGCCCTGCAAACCGCCACGAACGAATACCTCATCTACGTCACCAACCCCACCGGCAGGCTGACCATCGCCGCCCCGCTGACCAGCGCTGCGTCGCTGACCAAGTCCGGCAACGGCATTCTGGCCCTGACCAACGCCGCCAACAGCTATGACGGCGGCACTTGGTTCAACCAGGGCTTGATCGAAGTTTCCACCCTCGACGCCCTCGGCACGGGTGACTTGCACTTCTTCGGCGGTGGTCTGCGCTGGGCCACGGGCGCGACCTTCGACCCCTCGGCCACGGCGCATCTGCTGACCTTCAACAGCGGCGGCGCGGTGTTTGACACCAATGGCAACGATGTGGCCATCGACAACGCCATCGGCAACGGCGGCAGCGGCGGGCTGATCAAGCTGGGCGCGGGCACGCTGACGATCAACGCGCCGATTGATTTCAGCGGCAGCGTCACCATTGAGGCGGGCACGGACGCGGGCAGCGCGCTGGTTCTCGGTGCGGCTGACGTGTTGTCCGCCAGCACCGACATCGTGCTTGGCCGCCAAGGGGCCGCCGCCGGCCAGGGTGTCGGCGGGCATTTGAACGCCGGCGCGCTCCCCGCCACGCTCGGCGGCTTGACTGTCCACTACAACAGCGTCATCAGCGGCGCGGATCTGACCTTCACCGGCAACGTGGAGTTCAACGGCTTCGACACGTCCGGCCGCACCCTCACCGTCAACAACACCGGCCTGCTCACCTTTGACGGGCCTCTGTTCGCCCTGGTGGACCGCGTCGGCGCGCGCACCATCACCCTCGCCGGCACCGGCGACATCACCATCAACAGCCAGATCGTGGACGGCTCCTTCGCCGGCAGCCTTGCCTACACCGGCACCGGCGCCCTGACTCTCAATGGAGCCAACCTCTACACCGGCACCACTACGGTCAACTCGGCGGACGGCACGGGCGTGGTCGTTGTATCACCCGGCTCGAATCTCTCGGTGGGCGCGGGCAACGTCGGCGGCCCGCTGGCGGTGCTGGCGGGAACGCTGGAGTTGCAAAACGGTTTCCAACAAGTCACCACGCTCACCATGGGCAATGGCGCGGCGGGCTTGGCTTCCGTCATTGAGCTTAACGGCGGCGTCCTGTCCCTCGGCGGCAACGTCACCTACACCGCCTCCACCACTTCCGGCTCCAACTTCGTCAACAACGGCACGATTCTCCTCAACGCCAACCGCACCTTCGTCGTCAACGATTCCACCCAGACGGGTGCGGAGCTGGTCATCGACGCGGTCATTGCCGACGGCGCGGCGCCCAGCCTCCTCACCAAGACCGGCACCGGCACGCTGGTGCTGGCCGGAGCCAACACCTACACCGGAGGCACCACGCTCAACGCCGCCAACGGCATCGTGCGGCTTCAGGGCGCGGGCACGCTCGGCGCCGGCACCAACACGCTGACCATGACGGCGGGCATTTTGGAATTGGACGGCGTAAACGCAAGCGTCGGCAATCTCACCGGCGTGGCTGCCGGCATCATCCGTAATGCCGAGAACGCCAACGGCACGCTGACGATCGGTGCCGGCACCCTGGACAGCGTCCTCGGCACGTACGCGGGCACGCTGACCGACGGCGTCGGCGGCCAGTTGGCCCTGACCAAGGAAGGCGCGGGCCGCATCGTCCTGACCGGCACCGTCAACTACACCGGGGCTACCGTAGTCAACGGCGGCATTCTCTCCGCCGTCCCCAGCTTGGCGTCGAACACCTCCAGCCTGACCGTGGGTCTCAATGGCAACGGCGCCTTCGATCTGTCCGTGGATGCCGCGACCGTCATCTCGAACATGGCTTCCGGCGCCGGCATCGTGCTCGGCGGCGCCAGCACCGGCGGCTGGCTGAACTTCGATCTGGGAGCCACCGGCAGTTCGGACCGCCTCGTGCTGAGCGGCGGCGGCGAGTTGGTCATCAACGCGGGCGGCGGCTACATCGGCGGCGCCGCGCTTGCCGGCTTCGGAGTCGGCAACAGCTACGACCTCATCACCGGCGCGGCCAGCATCACCGGCGCGGAATTCCTCCAGCTCGGCTCGCTGCCCTCCGGTTATTATTACAACTTGAACACCGACGGCGGCACGGTCACGCTCAGCGTCACCGGTGCCGTGGCGGAGGAGGAAAACCTCTACTGGACCGGCTCGGTGAACGGCAGTTGGGGTGGTTTGGCCGGCAGCAACTCGAACTGGGCTCTCACGCCGAACGGCGATACCAACGCGGGCTACACCCCGGGCGCGGGCAACGTGATTCTGTTCAGCGCGACCAATGCCGCGGTCGATCCCATCCATACCACCCTCGATTCTCCCGTCTCGGTCAAGGGCGTGAAGTTCATCGATTCCGGAACCGGCGCGCTCACCATTGCGCCCGGCTTGGCCGGCTCCCTGACCCTCGGCGCGGAAGGCATTGAAATCCAGACCGGCGCCGCCGGCCCGGTGACGATCTCCGCCCCCGTCGTGGTGGGCGCGGATCAGACCTGGAACGTGGCGGACGCCGCCACCACGCTCGACGTGAGCGGGGTCATCTCCGGTTCCAGCAGCCTGACCAAGGATGGCGATGGCATGCTCCAAGTGTCCGCCCTCAACCCCGGCTTCACCGGCAACTTCATCCTCAACGAAGGCATCCTGCGGGTGACGACGGCGGGCACCACCGGCCTCGGCGCCGGCGCCGCCCAGCTCTTCCTCAACGGTGGCGAGTTGCAACTGGCCAACAGCACCGCCAGAAACCATGCCCGCCCCACCACCATCAGCGGCGATGTGACGATTTCCACGGAGCGCCTGACGGCCGGCGCCGGCTTGGCGCACACACTGGGCCCGGTGACCATCGTGGGTGACCGCACGGTCACGGTCAACACCAACAGCCTCGCCACCTCCGGTACCCAGAGCTTGGTCTTCGGCGCCGCGACCTTGACCGGCTCGCCGACGTTCAACGTCAACAACAACGGGGTGGGGGTTACCGTCACCAACCTGACCCTTGGCGTGATCAGTGGCGACGGCACCTCTGTCATCACCAAAACCGGCAACGGCAACCTGACCTTGGGCGCCGGCGCCAACAGCATCGCCGGCATCCACATCAAGGCGGGTGCGGTGACCGGCGGCAACAACGTCAACACCTTCGGCTCCAACAACAGCGTCATCACCCTGGGCGACTTCACCGGCACCGCCAACGCCACCCTGCAGGCCGTCAACAGCCTGGTTTATCAGAACCCGATCCATGTGGCGGGCGGCAACACCGGTGTGGCCACCATCAATGCGGGCACGACCACGGGCATCGTCAATTTCGCCGGCCACATCACCTTGGACAATCATGACGTGGTGCTCAGCAAGATCGGCACCGCGGGCGCCTCCCAGTTCACCGGCGGCTTCAACGGCGTGGGCAACCTCATCCTCAACAATAACGTCACCAACGCCACCACCACGGCCACCACCAACCCCGGCACCCTCGCCATCGCCGGGTTCGGCATCAACACGGTGGGCGACATCATCCACTACGGTGGCAATCTGGCCACCGCGGGCGTGGTGATCACCGCCGACATCGGCCCGAACGTGGTGAACATTGTCCAGGAAGGTCACATCTTCAGCGATGTCGAGCGCCGTTTCTCCCAGCTCACCCTCTCCGGCGACAACAAGAACACCGGCACGATCACGGTCAACGGCGGCGCGCTGCTCATCACCCGGCCCGAAGCCCTGTACAGCGACGACCGGACAAAGTGGACCTCGGACAACCTGGTGGTCAACGCCGGCGGCACCCTCGGCTTCAGCATCGGCGGCGCCCTCACCTTCACAGAGGCGGATGTCGCCCACTTCCTGAGCTTGGCCACGGCGACCAGCGGCTTCAAGCACGGCTCCCTGCTCGGCCTGGACATCAGCGCTGCCGGCGCCAGCTACACTCTGAACACCGCCATCACCAACCTCAATGGCGGCGTGAACGAGATCGGCTTCAACAAGCTCGGCAACGGCACCCTCATCCTGACCGGAACCAATACCTACACCGGGCCGACGGTCATCTCCGGCGGCGCGTTGTTCGGCAGCATCACCAACTCCAACTTGGTGCTGAACGGCGGTGTTTATGAAGCCAGCGGCACCTTCAACCGGGCGTTTGGCGTGGGCGTGAACCAAGTGCGCTGGGCGCCCAACAGGAGCGGCGGCTTCGCGGCCCAGGGCGGCCCGCTGACCGTCAACATTGGCAACGCCAGCGCAGCGCTGATTTGGGGTTCCACACCCTACTTCGTCGGCACGGGCAGCGCCTTGATTTTCGGCTCCACCACCGCGGATGACGTGGTCACCTTCGTGCATCCCATCGACACCAACGCCGCCGTCCGCACCATTGATGTGATCGACAACCCCGGCTCGGCCACGGACAAGGCGGTGCTCCCCGGCGTGATTTCCGGCACTGGCGGCTTGGTCAAAGTCGGCAACGGGACGCTGGAATTGACCGGCAATAACACCTACACCGGCGCCACCACCCTCACCTCCGGCACGGTGATCATCCACCACGCCACCGGTGGTCTCGGCACCACCGGCGCCCTGACGCTGACCAGCGCCACTTTGATGGGCAACGGCGGCGGCACCAAGACCCTCTCCAAGGCCGTGACGCTGAACGGCAGCCCCTTCCTCGCCGGCCCAGACGGCTTCACCATCACCGGCGCCTTGACCAACAGCGGCGGCAACCGCGTCCTCAACGCCAGCACCGCGGGCCTCATCACCCTGCAAGGCCAGATCAACCTTTCCAACGACGCCACCAACCGCACCCTGACCATCACCGGCACCAGCAATGTGACGATCTCTGGAGTCGTGGCCAACGGCAGCACCAGCACGGCCGGCAACCTCAGCTTCACCGGTTCCGGCACCCTGCTTCTGACCGGCGCCAACACCTACGCCGGCAACACCGTGGTGAACAGCAACTTCGCCTTGTTCGGCGGCACCGGCACCCTGCGCCTGGACGGGGCAGCCAAGTGGGGCGCCGCCGCCGTGACGGTCAACCACGGCTTGCTTGAGATCATGACCACCGGTCAGGATCAGACCGTCGGCGGCACCTTGACGATAGGCGCTGCCGCCAGCACCTACGCGGAACTGCGCATCGGTGCAGGCCGTATCGTGACGCTCAACGGCGCCCTCACCTACACCGCCAGCAACGCCGCCACAGCCAGCCCCAACCCCGCCATCATCAGCG
>CAZNKC010000095.1:0-8298 GCA_964573315.1 uncultured Verrucomicrobiaceae bacterium
TGCACGGCCGGATAGATGCGCATCGGCTGCTTGTAAGCGTTCTCGCCGGTGATGCACTCGTACATGTCGAAGAGGTTGCCGTAGCGCTCGGCGATGGTTTTTTCCCCGAACTCGCGGATGGCTTCGGCGAAGTCCAGATACACGCCGCGCCCGCCGGGGCCGACGCCGCGGCCATCGTCGCAGACTTCCTTGGCGGCGCGGGAGGAGATGTCGCGCGGGGCGAGGTTGCCGAAGCTGGGGTACTTGCGCTCCAGGTAGTAGTCGCGGTCCGCTTCGGGGACCTGCGCGACGGGTTTGCCGCAGTCTTCCGCCTTTTTCGGCACCCAGACGCGGCCGTCGTTGCGCAGGGACTCGGACATGAGGGTCAGCTTGCTTTGGTAATCGCCGCTGACCGGGATGCAGGTGGGGTGGATCTGGGTGTAACAGGGGTTGGCAAAGGCCGCGCCGCGCCGGTGCGCGCGCCAAGTGGCGGTGACGTTGCACCCCATGGCGTTGGTGGAGAGGTAAAAGACGTTGCCGTAACCGCCGGTGCAGAGCAGCACGGTGTCGCCGGCGTGCGCCTCCAGCCTGCCGGTGACGAGGTCGCGGGTGATGATGCCTTTGGCCTGGCCGTCCACGACGACGATGTCCACCATCTCGGTGCGGGTGTACATTTCCACGCCGCCGTGGGCGACCTCTTTGGACAACGCGGAGTAGGCGCCGAGCAGGAGTTGCTGCCCGGTCTGGCCGCGCGCGTAAAAGGTGCGCGAGACCTGCGCGCCGCCGAAGGAGCGGTTGGCGAGGCCGCCGCCATATTCGCGGGCGAAGGGCACGCCCTGGGCCACGCATTGGTCGATGATGTTGACGCTTTCCTCGGCCAGACGATGCACGTTGGCCTCGCGCGCGCGGAAGTCGCCGCCTTTGATGGTGTCGTAAAACAGGCGATAGACCGAGTCGCCGTCGTTTTGGTAGTTTTTGGCGGCGTTGATGCCACCCTGGGCGGCGATGGAGTGAGCGCGGCGCGCGCTGTCCTGGTAGCAGAAGCATTTTACCTTGTAACCCAGTTCCGAAAGCGTGGCCGCCGCCGCCGCGCCCGCCAGCCCGCTGCCCACCACCAGCACCGTGTACTTGCGCTTGTTCTTGGGGTTGATGAGCTTGGAGTCACGCTTGTGGCGGGACCATTTTTCAGCCATCGGTCCGGAGGGGATCTTGGAGTCGAGCATGGGCGGTGAACGGTGGGCAGTGAGCGGTAAGCGGGGGTCAGCGGCCATAGCCGAAGAGCCAGATGGCGATGGGGATGGAGCAGTTGCCGATGAGGATCAGCAGCGCGAATCCCTGGGCCAGCTTTTGATACAGCGGCCAGGTTTTGGCGGTGGTAAGGCCGAGCGTTTGAAACAGGCTGCTGACGCCGTGGATCAGGTGGTTGCAGAGCAGCACTATGGCGATGATGTAAAACACGGCGGCGGGCGCCCAGGAGAAGCCGTCGATGACCATTTTGTACACGTTGTGGACGGTCTCGCCGTGGAGTTCGGTTTTGTAGGCGGCACTGTTGAAGTCATTGCTCACGCGCACGGTGAAGTGCAGCAGGTGGTAGATGATGAAGGCCAGCACGGTGAGACCGCTGTAAATCATGATGCGGGAGGCAGGCGTGGCGACGCGGGTGGCCTCCCGGCCGTACTTCGTGTCGCGCGCGGCGCGGTTCTGCCGGGTGAGCTGGATGGTGGTCACGATGTGGATGACCACGGCAGTCAGCAGCCCGGCGCGCGCCACCCAGATCAGCCCGCCATGCCCCATCGTTTGCAGCATGTGGCCGTATTCGTTGATCGCGTCCTGGCCGGCGAAGACCAAAAGGTTGCCGATCATGTGGCCAAGCACGAAGGCCACCAAAATCAGCCCCGTCAGAGCAACAAGAATCTTTTTGCCGACGGAGGAGGCGTAAAACCGGGTCAGAGGATCGAAGACACTGCTCATGGGTGGGGAGGCTTTTACTTTGCAACCCCAGTTCCCAAATGGCAAGCGGCGAGGCGTTTTTTTTGCCAGATGGAAGGCATCTGGAAATTGCGTCTCGCTTTCATCTTGCGACCTGCCGCGTCATGCTTTAACCCGGTCAGCCTTTCCCCTTTCTTTTCCGCCCCATGCTCTCCCTCCGCGCCGTGATTTTTGATTTCGATGGTTTGATCGTGGACACGGAGAGCACGGGTTACCAGACGTGGCGGGAGATTTTCGAGGAGCACGGGCTGCATCTAGCGGTGGAGACTTACGCGGCGATCATCGGTTCGGACTTCGGGGTGGCGTACGATCCGCGCGTGGACCTGGAGGAGCGCACGGGGCGTGTCTTCGATTGGGACGAACTGGAAAAACGGCGCACGGTCCGGGAAAAGGAGTTGCGCAAGGGCTTGGAAATCCTGCCGGGCGTGGCGGAGCGGCTGGAGGAGGCGGCGGCGCTGGGGCTGCCCTGCGCAGTGGCGTCCAGCAGCCCGCGCTGGTGGGTGGAGGGCTGGCTCAATGACCTGGGCCTCGTCCGTCATTTCCACCACCTCACCACGGCGGACGAGGTCGAAAAAGTGAAGCCGGCTCCAGATCTGTTCCTCTTGGCGGCGCGCCGGCTCGGTGTGGCCGCGCCCGAGGCGGTGGTCTTCGAGGACTCGCTCAACGGCCTGAAGGCGGCCCAGGCGGCGGGCATCCGCTGCGTGGTGGCGCCGGGGCCGATGACGCGGCATTTGGACTTTGACGGCGCTTGGAAACGCGTGGAGAGTCTGGCGGACGTATCTTTAAAGGAGTTGAACCGCGAAATGTCCGCTCTGCCATGACTCCGATCCCTCTGCCGCTGGCCGACCGCTACGAGCGCTTTCGTGACTCGATCTTTGCGGGTGTGGAGGAATCTCCCGCGTTGCCGGGGTTGGAGGCGCCGATGAGCGAGCTGGACCTGCAAAGCCTGTGGTTCTCCGGCGCGTTCGGCGCGTCTTTCACGACCACGGACGGACGCGCGGCGGTGATCGAGGATTTCGGCGCCTGGAACGCCGGGGCCGGGCCGGACTTCACCGGCTGCGCGCTGCGGGTGGGCGGGGAGCTTTTGAAAGGCGACATCGAGCTGGACCCGGACGCGCGCGACTGGGAGCGGCATCAGCACGGCGCCAACCCGGACTACGATCGCGTGGTGCTGCACGTTTTCCTGGGAGCGCCGGCGGAGCAGCGTTTCTATACGCGCACCCACCACCACCAGGAAGTGGCCCAGGTGCGGCTCACGCGGGACATGCTGGCGGCGGATGCCACGCCGAAGACCCGGCTGGCGGCGGCGCACCTGGGGCGTTGCGCCGCGCCGTTGCGGGACATGGAGCCGAGGCGGGTGGCGGACCTCATCGAAAGCGCGGCGCAGCACCGGCTGCGGTTGAAGTCGAAACGGCTGCACGCGCTGGCGGCCGCGCATGGCCGGGAGCAGGCGGTGTATCAGGCGCTGGCACAAACGCTCGGCTACCGCAAGAACCAGCGGCCCTTCGCGGTGTTGGCGCAGCGGCTGCCGGTGCGACGGTTGCTGAAAGAGGACGAGTTGAGCCGCCAGGCATTGCTGCTCGGGGTGGGCGGATTTTTGGAAGACCTGCCGCCGGACCGGACTGAGGACGCCACGCGGAGTTATTTGAAGCAACTGTGGTCGCGCTGGTGGAAGCTGCGCGGCGGCTGCCTGCGCTGGCTGGAGCCCTGGCATGCCGTGCGCTGGAAAATGACGGCGATCCGGCCCGGCAACCATCCGCAGCGCCGGCTCGGCGCGCTGGCTGTCATGCTGGAAAACTGGGCCGCCGTGTCCGCGCCGCTGCTGGACGCCACGCGCTGGAGCCTGCCGGCGTGGCGGGAAGTGCTGCTGGGCCTGCGCCATGATTTTTGGTCGTCCCACTACACGCTGCAGGCCGCACCGTCGGAAACACCCATCGCTCTGATCGGAGAGACGCGGGTGCAGGAGATGCTGGCCAACACGGTCTATCCTCTGCTGCTGCCGGAGCGCACCCGGCTGTGGGCGGAGTATCTGGAGCTGCCCGCGTTGCTGGACAATCAAAAGGTGCGGCGCGCCGCGCAGCGGCTGTTTGGCGAGCTTGGCCTCGCCAAGGATTTCAATCGCAAGTTGTTCCATCATCAGGGCCTGCTGCAAATTTACGAGGACTTCTGTTTGGAGGACCATTCGGCGTGCGCGGATTGCCCGTTCCCGGAGCGGTTGAGGGAGTGGTCGTAGATTCGATTGGCAATCGAATCCCAGGGGAGTGGCGGGATGCCGGGAGTGTTCTGCGTTTTGAACCACGAATAAACACGAATGGATTTTCGTGGCGCGAGCCGCTGGCTCGCCGTCATCTGCATTCGTGTCCATTCGTGGTTCCTCATTCCAACCAGCAGAATGAATTCCAGTGGCGCGGCGTGCCGGGCCGGTGCATGGTGCGCTGTCTATGTCCGCCGCCAAACCCACGCGTTTTCAAAGGCATCGCCATGCCTTGATCTCGGCTTGGCGCGGCGCGCCGGAGCCGCCGCTGGTGGATCTGCCGGCGCGGCGGGCGGGAGATTTGGTGGAGGGCATCATCAAGCAATACGGTCTGGCGGAGCGGGTGCGGCTGGAGGAGGTGCTGGAGGCTTGGCGCGGCATCGTCGGAGATTTTCTTTTTCAGCACACCCGGCCGGACTCGGTGGTGCGCGGGGTGCTGGTGGTGCGGCTGCTGCAACCGGCGGTGCATCACGCATTGACGATGGAAAAGCCGCGCATTCTGGCGCGGCTGCGGGAGCGGCTGGGCCAGGCCGGGATCAAGGATTTGCGTTTCAAGCACGGCTGAGGTGGAAATGAAAACGAACACGGCGCGGACGCGATGAACCGGAACGAATGGGAGCGATGCTGCGCTTGGCGGGCGCTGGACAGCGCGGACGCGGACGGCACATTTTTGTCGCCGGAAATCGCGGCGGAAGCGACGGTGCGCTGCCGGGACGGTCTGAACTCCGCCGGGGTGGATCCGCACCGGCTGACCGGAGCGGTGGAAACTTTCATCCAAAAGCGGGCGCGTTGGCTGGATGACACGGCCCGCACCGACAAGCCGCCGCCGCAACAGCCGCCGCTCTCCCTGCGTCCGCCCGGTGTGCCGGGTGCGCTGGTATGGGGCGGCTGGGCGGGGGCGCTCGCCTTGGGTTTTGCGATGACGCAACTCGGCAACGAACGCGAACTCAATCTGCTGGCGCTGCCGCTGGTGGGCTTGCTGCTGTGGAACGCGGTGGTGATGACGGCGAGCTTGATCTTGGAATGCCTGCCTGCCCGCGATCCGAGCGGACCGCCGCGCGGCGCGGGTTGGGCGGAATGGCTGGCGCGGCGCGGCGCGCGGGACGCCGGACAAAATGAGGACGCCGCCGTGACAAAAATCCGTGCAGCCTTCGACGATCTGGCGGGCGGCTGGGGCCTCCGCCTGCTCCAGCGGCGCGCGCGCGCCTGGCTGCATCTGGCGGCGGCGGTGGTGGCGCTGGGGTCGATGGCGGCGTTGTTCGCGCGCGGCTGGTCGCGGGAGTACCGGGTGGTGTGGGAGAGCACGCTGTTGGACTCGAACGGCGCGGCGCGTTTCTTCAAGACGCTGTTCGCTCCGGCGTCGGCGCTGACCGGGACGCCGGTGCCGCTGGACGAAGTGCCGGCGATGCGGCGCGGCGCGGGTCTGGAGACGCGGCCGGCGGACGCGCTGCCGTGGTTGAAATTGTACGCGGGCACGCTGCTGCTCGGCGTGGCGGTGCCGCGCCTGGGGCTGGCGCTGCTGGCGCTGGCGCGCGCGCGGCAGGATCTGCGCCGGGCGGTGGCGGCGCAGGGCTGGCCGGGTTATGCGTTGCGCCTGCTGCGGCGCGTCGAGGGCGGGGATCGTCCGGTGCTGGTGCTGGCTCCCGGCGCGGTTCTCGATGAACGCGTGCGGCGGCGCTGGGAGGACTGGCTGGGCATGGTCTTCGGCGGGCGCAGCGCCTTCGACATGCGCGTGGTGGCGGAGGGCGAGCAGGATGAATGGACCGCCTCCTGGGAACCGCAGGATGGCCGCGTGGTGGTGGTGTTTTTCCTGGCCTCCACACCGGAGGAGGAAGTGCAGCGTGACTTTTTGAAAAAATTGCGCCAACGCCTGGATGCCGGGCATTTCGAGGCCGAGGTGGTCGTGCTGCTGGATGCCTGGGGTCTGCGCGCGCGCTGGACGGAGGAGAAACGCGCGGGCCGCGAGCAGTTGTGGCGCGAGACCGTGGCGAGCGCGGCGGAGCGCGTGCTGACGGCGGATGAAAAAGGCTGCGAAGAATTGCGCGGGGGATTGTTTTGAGGCTGGGGACGGAGTAGATTCTCCGTCCTCGTCCTCGTCCTCGTCCTCGTCCTCGTCCTCGTCCTCGAAAATCCGAAATCCAAAAAATCGAGGACGAGGACGAGTAGGAGAACGATTTTGACAGTTACCCCGCCGTGCCCACCGACCCCACACCCGCTGCCGCGCACCCCGCCGCTCCGCCCGCCGGAGGAAGCGTGGTGACGCTCAGCCTCATCTCCCACACCAACGCCGGCAAGACCTCGCTGGCGCGCACGCTGTTGCGGCGCGACGTGGGCGAGGTGCGCGACGCGCCGCATGTGACGCTTTTCAACGAGTCCCACACACTGCTGAAGGAAGGCGACCAAGTGCTGCGGCTGTGGGACACCCCCGGCTTCGGCGACAGCGCGCGGCTGCTCAAGCGGCTGCGGCGGGAGCGCAACGCGCTGCTGTGGTTTCTGTCCCAGACCTGGGACCGCGTCACGGACAAGCCGCTATGGTGCGGCCAGCAGGCGCTGAAAAACGTGCGCGAGGAAGCGGACGTGGTGCTCTATCTGGTGAACGCCGGCGAGCCGCCGGAGGCGGCGGGTTATCTGGCGGCGGAGATGGAAGTGCTGGACTGGCTGCGCAAACCGGTGCTGGTGCTGCTCAACCAAACCGGCCCCGCCGGCTTGCCGGAGGAGGAGACGGTGGTATGGCGGGAGCATCTCGCCGCCTGGCCGCAGGTGCGCGGCGTGCTGGCGCTGGACGCCTTCGCGCGCTGCTGGGTGCAGGAGGATGCCTTGATGGACACCCTCGCCGGGCTGGTGCCGGAGGAAAAAAAAGCCGTGTTCGCCGGGCTGAAGAAAGCCTGGCGCACGCGCAACCTCACTATCTTCGACGATGCCATGCGCTTGCTGGCGGACCTGCTGGCCTCCGCCGTGCTGGATGGCGCGGACGTGCGCATGGAGTCGCTCTGGGAAAAAATAGGCATCGGCAGAGCGGAGATCAACCGCGAGTACGCCGAGGCGCGCCAAACGCTGGCGAACCGGCTGGCGGAGCGCGCCGAGCGCGCCACGAACGCGCTGATCCTGCTGCATGGCCTGGATGGCCGGGCCGGCAGTGTGGCGGCGGCCTTGCAGCGCGGGCAGTTTTACAAACCCGACAAAGTCTCCGAAAGCATCTGGAGCGTGCTCGGCAGCGTGGCGGGCGGCGCGATGGGCGGCTTGATCGCCGATTTGAAAGCGGGTGGCATGACCTTTGGCGGCGGCATGTTGGTGGGCGGTCTGGCCACCGGCCTGACGACCTACGCCGTGATCCGCAGTTACAACCTCGTGCGCGGCGGCGACCACCGGCTGCACTGGTCCCGCGAGCATTTCCGCGAGCAGACGCGGCTGGCGGTGCTGCTTTACTTGGCGGTGGCCCACTTTGGCCGCGGCCGCGGCGCTTGGCACGAGGGGGAAAAACCGGAGCGCTGGCGCGAGGTGGCCGGCTTGGTCATCGACGAGGAAGCCGAGGCGGTGGACAATCTGTGGAAGCTCGGCGTGGAGAAGCAAGCCATGCCGGACGTGGTGGTGCGCGAGTCCCATCGTCTCGTCAAGACGATCACCCAGCGCGTGCTGCTGGCGTTGTACCCGGAGCTGGTCGAAGGGCCCTGAGATCCCCTCAAGGAGCGGCGCTTTGCAAGCGCCTCAGAGCGCCCTCAAGGCGTCAGTTCGGAAAAAAAGAGGCCCTGCGGCATGCGGAGCCGCAGGGCCAACGATCCAGCAACCAACAACGATAGGGACCGTTTCACGAAATGACCGGCCGAGGAAGCCAGGCAAGTCATGGTCCGCGAAGAAGAACCTCAACAGACGACACTATGTTAAAAAGTTCTGCCCCCGCGTCAACCTTTGGAGGCTGTTTTTGCAAAAACAAGTGGTGATTTGCAGGTTTGAGAACGAAAAATAGGTCAAAACTATCAAAATTTTAGCAAATTCGAGCTTGACAGCTCTGTGACAAAGCGATTCGGGGCGATGGTTAAAAAGTGTGAATAACTGCAATAGCTGGCAAAACAGCGCCA
>CAZNKC010000095.1:8398-18360 GCA_964573315.1 uncultured Verrucomicrobiaceae bacterium
AAGCGCCTCAGAGCGCCCCCAAGGCGCCAGTTCTCAAAGCGCAGCGCTTCTTCTTCAAGACGACACTGGCGCTTACAAAGCGCCTCTCCTTGAGCCTTGAGCGCCTTCAAGGCGCGTCCTGCGGCGGCGGCTCATCCGCGCCGATGGGCTTGCCCTCCCACACCGGCACCCCGTCATAAAAAGTCAAAATCCGGTGCGAACTCCCCGGCGCGGGGCCGTTGTCGATTTTCGGCAGCCATTGCTTGAGTTCCGCCACCACGCCCGGGCGCTGCCCGGCCAGATTGTCGAACTCGCCCGGATCGTTCTCCATGTCGTAGAGTTCCTCCGCGCCATCAACGTAGCGGATGTAACGCCACTTTTCCGTGCGAACGCCGAAGTTCCCCTGGTTGTGCGACGTGATGGCCGGACGCTCGCGCGGCGCGGTCGCATCCTCCAACTGTGGGCGCAGGCTCAGCCCCTCCAGATGCGCCGGCGGCGGCAGCCCGCACAGGTCCGCCAGCGTCGGGTACATATCCAGCAACTCGGCGGGCCGGTTGCATTTCTGCCCGGCTTTGACTCCCGGCCCGGCGAAGATCAGCGGCACCTTGGTGCCGCGGTCCCAAAGCGTGTTTTTGCCGGTGATCGCCTTTTCCCCCAGATGCCAGCCGTGATCGCTCCACAGCACCACCACGGTGTTTTGCTCCAGCCCGGTTTTTTTCAAAGCCTCCAGGATGCGCCCGATCTGCGCATCGACGAAGCTCGTGCAGGCCAGATAGGAGCGCACGAGGTTGCGATGCTGGCCGCTCTCCCGCACCCACTGCAAACGCGGCTCCGGCAGGCTCCAGTGAATCCACCAGGACGAGCGCGGCGTGTCGTCGCGGTCGCCCTCGCGGATCTCCGGCAGCACCGAGTCATCGTCGGGGTACAAATCGAACCACTTCTGCGTGGCGTAGCACGGCACATGCGGCAGGAAAAAACCCGTCGCCAGGAAGAAGGGCCGGTCCTTTGGCATCGCCTCCAGTTTTTCCACTGCCCACGACGCCACTTGGTAGTCGCCCTTCTCCGTGTCGTCGTTGTCCAACGGCCACACGCCCCAGTCCATCGCCCCGTGATTGCCGAACGGCGTCGCCGGGATCAGCTTCTGCGGCGGCCGCGTGCCGAACCCTCCCGGCGGTCCCGCCTCCTGAAACTCCATCACCTGCCGCGCGCCCTGAAGACCGCCCTTGCCTTTCCCCTTGCCGTCTCCGCCCGGTCCGCGCCAGCCGTGATAGATTTTTCCCGCGCTCAGCGTCCGGTAACCGTTGTTCTCGAAGTGCTGGGGCAGCGTCACCAAATCCTCATACTGCCGCAGCGTGCGAAACCACGGGCTCAGGCCGTGAATACCCGTCGTGCTCGGGCGCAACCCGGTCATGAGGCTGGTGCGGGAGGGATTGCACAGCGGCGCCTGGCAGTGCGCGTTGGTGAACAGCGTGCCGCGCGCCGCCAGCGCGTCGATGTTCGGCGTCTGCGCCAGCGGATGCCCGCCCAGGCAGCCGATCCAGTCGTTCTGATCGTCAATGGCGATGAACACCACATTCGGCTTCTCCGCCCCCGGCATGGCCGCCGCGAAACCCCACACCAAAACCGCACAGCACAAAAAAGAAATCCTCATCATCGTCTCCCGGCAACGCGCCCGCCGCGCCCGGCCTTTCAATCGACATCTCATTCAACCCCATGTTTGGCGGAAAAGGAACGGCCCCCTAATCTTTCCATGACAGGGCGCATGAATGATCTATGCTGGGCGGCGTTTGATGGCTTGGGTGCTGCGCCCCGGGCCGCTGGCCCTGCCTTCTTCCGCTGCCTGATCATGGTCAATTTTTCGCGTCTCGAGAACGACATCCGCACCCGTTACGAGCCGGTCGGCCGCCTGCCCTGCCCTTCTTTGCAACACCGCCGCTTCGCCGCGCGGGAGCTGCGCGGGCGCGAGCCCAAATACCTGCTGAGCTGCGCGGCTTACGCCACGCCCATCGCGCCCGCCTTGCTGGAGAGGCAGCGCCAGGCCGCGGGAGTGATGAGCGAGCCTTCGCATCCCTGCCTGAGCCGTGTGACGGATTCCCATCTCGACTCCGGTTTTCACTGGCTGGTGGCCGGGCTGCCCGCCTCGCCAAACCTTCTGGACAGCCTGCGTCAGCAGCGTCTGAAGCGTTTCGAGCAAGTCAAAGGAGTGCTCGCCAGTGTTGCGGAGGCTTTGCGCTTCGCGGTCGCGCGCGGCTGGCCGCGCTTCACGCTGGAGCCGCACCAGATCCACGTCGATTTTGCGAACGCCGGGGTCACGCTCCTGATTCCCGACCTGCCGCTTTTCGGCGTGGGCGCCGCCGAGGAGGAAGACAGCATGATGACGCGCGGCGTCGTGCCCGGTTTCCAGGCGCACAACCTCGTGCCCATCCCGGAGCAGGACCGTGAGTATGTGGCTCCGCTCGCGGCGCTCTGCTGCCAGATGCTCGGCGAGGATGTCAGCACCGGCGCGGGACAAAACGAACGTTTCCGCGCTTTGGTCGCGCTGAGCGCGCAGCAAAATCATCTGCTGCGCAGCGCGCTCGGCGGCACCCGGCGGCACGATTTTGAATCCCTGGGTGACTTTTTCCAGGCTTTGACCGGGGGCAGGTCCGGCACGACCACTCAGGGCACCCACCGCCACGGCGAGACGGCCAACGCTTACGCTCATGCCGCACCGCCTCCCTTGCCGCCTGAACCTCTGGAACCGGGACAGGGCGGCGGCGGTGCTTCATCTCCGCCCTCCAGGCTTGCCGTTCCCGCTGTCTTTGCGAACCAGCCGGCGCAAAACGTCCTGCGTCTGCGGCTGATCCCGAACGACAAAGGCCAGCCGTTGCTCGGCATCGTGGCCGCCGCTCAACTCACCCTCGGACGTGCCACGGCGCGCGATTTCGTCACCCAGTTCCGCCCCCGCAACCCCGTCAATGACTCGCGCACGCTGGCCATCAGCCGTTTGCAATGCGAAGCCGTGCTCGACGAGGCGGAGATCATCCTGCGCGACGCGGGCTCCGGCAATCTCAGCACGCGCAATGGGGTGCCCTTGGCTGGCGGCGCCAGTCTCGTGCCTCCCTTCTCCGTGTCGGTGGCCGGGGAGTATCCCGTCGAGTTTCTCCCCCTGCCCACCGCGTTCCCGGATGCGCCGCCCGTGGTGTCCGGCTGGCCGGCGGAGGATGGCGCGCCTGCCCGGCGCGGCGCCTGCCTGCTGCGCCCGCAAGATCCCCAAGCTCTGCCCATGGAAGTGGCGTGGGTTTTCACCGATGCGGCGATCGTCAGCAAGCCTTCCGACGGCGTGACTTTCGGCTCCGGCGGCGGTGCGGAGGTGCTGGCGCGATGCCATGCGCACGCCGGGCAAATCTGGCTCGAATGTGTGCAACGAGACAAAATCATCCTCGACAAAGAACCGCTGCAGCCGGGCGACGTGGCGCCCTTGCGGCCCGGCATGTCCCTGCTGCTGGGCATGTGGGGCTTTGAGGTGGCGGCCTGCGAGGAGGCGTGAGCGAGTGAGGGGTTCCGCCCCGCCGGGTCGTTTTTCACTGGCATTTGCTGTTTCCGGCGTATGTTGCGGGGTTTTTGCAGATAGAATTTTAGCGGATTTCAGCCATGAACCCAATGGACGACACCCTTCAGCATGGGGAAACGCTTGCGCGGGCGTCCCAACTTGGAACCGCCACCGGATCGTCCACCAACCCGCTTTCGGATGCGTTCGATTTGCAGCAGACCATCCGGCAGCAGGCCGGGGTGGGGCAGCAGGTCTTCAACCGCTACTGCCTGGACCGCGTCCTCGGCCGCGGCGGCATGGGCATCGTCTGGCTGGCCACGGACACCAAGCTGGAGCGTCAGGTCGCTTTGAAATTCCTGCCCGACTTGATCGGAGCCGATCCGGTCGCGCTCAAGGAACTCAAGGAGGAAACCAAGCGCGGCCTCGACCTCGCCCACCCGCACATCGTGCGCTTTTATGACTTCGTGGACGACGGCGAGTCCGCGGCCATCAGCATGGAGTTTGTCGATGGTGTCAGCCTCGCCGAGAAGCGGCTGGAGTGCCCGCAACAGGTGTTTCACACGGTGGATCTTGCCCCGTGGATCCTGCAGATCACGGACGCGTTGGACTATGCGCACGGGCAGCGGCGCATCGTGCATCGGGATTTGAAACCCGCCAATCTCATGCTCGACCGGCAGGCCGGCATCAAGGTGGCGGATTTCGGCATCGCCCGCAGCTTGTCGGACACGATGAGCCGCGTCAGCGTCCGCGGCAGCACCAGCGGCACCCTGCTCTACATGAGCCCGCAGCAGGCCATGGGCGAGCGCCCGCGTCCCACCGACGACATCTATTCCCTGGGCTCGACGCTGTTCGAGCTGCTGGCCGGCAAACCGCCCTTTTACACCGGCGACATCTCGCGCCAAATCACCACCCGCACCGCCCCCAGCGTCAAGGACCGGCGCGAGGAACTGGAGATCGCGGCCAGCGAGGATATCCCGGAGGACTGGGAGCGCGTCATTGCCGACTGCCTCCAGAAAGACCCCGCCAGCCGCCCGCAGACGGCGGGGGAAATCGCCGAGCGCCTCGGATTGCGTCCCGCGCAAACGGGCCGGCGTCAGTCTGCCACAAAACAACATTCCACGACGCCGAAGCTCACGCCTGTTGCCGAGACGCCCGTGCAGCCGCAGCGCCAGCCTGCGCGTGTGCCGTGGGGGATTCTGGCCGGCGCCGCCGTGGTCGTCCTCGCCGGCATCGCCGGAGCCGGCTGGTGGTGGGTGAACCGCCCCGCTTCCTGGGAACTCACCGCCGAACCCGCGGGCGCGCTCATCACGGTGAATGGAAAAACCCTGCCCTCGCCGGCGGTGTTCTCCGGCTTGAAGGCGGGGCAATACACCGCCACCATCTCCGCCGAGGGCTACGAGCAGAACAGCGCCACCACCGAGTTGAAAGCCGGACAGACCGTCGCGCCTGCCGTCGTCACCTTGGCGCGCAGCACCGGCACACTCGAGCTGGATTCCAAACCGGCTGGCGCGCTCTACCGCATCGAGTCCGTCCCGGAAGGATTGAGCCAGTCTTATTCCGGCAAAACCCCTGATGCCAAAAGCCTGCCGGTGGGAGATTACCAGATGACTCTCGAATACGGAGGCGTCACCCGGGAGGCCAAGTTCAGCATCGAACGCAACGCCGTCACCAAGCAAAGCATCGTCCTGCCCCAGCTTGAGCCTGCTCCCGCGCAAACGCCGCCGGAGCCGGCTCCATCGCTCGCCATGCAAGACCGTCCGCCGGAGGCCCCCGCGCCGCCCGCGCCCGGACCGAGCGAGATCGCGCCGGAGACCTCTCCTCCCACGCCTGCGGCCATGGCAGGGGAACTCGCAGCGGCGCCGCCCGCCGCCGCTGACGCCCCTCCCTCCCCGGCTCCAGAAGACCAGACTCCACCAGCCCCAACCCCCGCCGCCGCGCCGGACGCAGCCAATGCGGCTGCCGTCGGCCCGCCCGCGCCGCCCATCATGCCCTTGGTGGAACCGGAACAGGGCTACTGGCCTCTGGACGAAATCTTCGCCGAGTCCTCCTACTCAGACTATTCCAAGGCGGGACGCGGTTATCTCCTCCACCAAGCCCAGCAAAAACTCAAGGCGGGCGGCCACTACGATTCCTCCGTGGACGGCAAGCCAGGCAAAGGCACACATAAAGCCATCCAAACCTATCAGGAGGCCAATTCCTTGCCCAAAACCGGGCGGCTCGACAGCGTCACGCTGAGCGCGCTGGAGTTGAACGGCCTGGAGGACAAGTCCAGTTGGAGCAGCGGCCCCGCCAGGAGGTATTCCTCCTCGCGCCCCTCCAGCAACCGCAGCCAGGAAGAAGAAAAAACCAAATTCCGCCGCGGCTTCGAGAAAGTGATAGGCAGGGACGTCCGCGACCTTTTCAAAAAACCCTGACATCGCCGTCTCGCGGAGCGGGAGGAAGACCTTGGACTGCGCGCAGCCCTGCTGCCGCTTTCCCGCAGCCAGCCCTGCTGGCAAGGCGTGCGGAGGGGAGCCTCCATGTTGGCGGGAGTTCACCCCCGGCAGCAGGGCTGCCATCGCCGCAAAGCGGCAACAGGGTTGCCGCAGTCCAAGAAGCCGCGCGCGGCTCAAACTCTCCGCTTCTCATGCGCTCGCTTCCCGGATGCGCCCATTTTATCCCTGCATGATGGGCTGCGTTCCGGCTTCGGATCAACCACCCTCCAAGCCCCTCTCGCCAAGCAGCGTGCTCTGTTGCGGGATGCAGTGGCGGCGCAGGCCGAACTCTTTCACGGAGCGGTGCTTGAGGTGTTCGACGGCTTCTTCCACCGAGTCGGTGAGGATCATGAGATCGATGTCCTGCGGGCTGATGACGCCGTTGTCCGCCATGTGCCGGAGATGGGGCTGCATGGGCTGCCAATATTCCGTGCCCATGAGGACGACGGGAAAGTTTTTGATCTTGCCGGTCTGAATGAGTGTCAGCGCCTCGAACATCTCGTCCATGGTGCCGAAGCCGCCGGGCATGATGATGAAGCCGTAGCTGTATTTGAGCAGCAGGACTTTGCGGACGAAGAAGTACCGCAGGGTGACCCACTTGTCGAGGTAGGGGTTGTGGGACTGCTCGAAGGGCAGCTCGATGTTGCAGCCGACGCTGCGCCCGCCGGCGTCCTTGGCGCCGCGGTTGGCGGCTTCCATGATGCCGGGGCCGCCGCCGGTCATGACGGTGAAGCCGAGCCGGGCGATGGCGGCGCTCACCTCCCGCGCCATTTGGTAATAGCGATGGTCCTCCTTGAACCGCGCGGAACCGAAGACGGTGACGCAGGGGCCGACGAAATGCAGGGCGCGGAAGCCTTTGAGAAAATCCCGCATGACCTTGAAAAGCAGGCCCAGCTCCTTGAGGCGGCGGTTGGGGCCGCTGATGAGGTGGCGGTCATCGATCTCGCAGCAGTAGGCGTCGTCGGCGCGTTCTTCTTCCGGGGTGGTGGGGAAAGGCGGGGGCAGGGTGGCTGGCATGACAGGGATTGATTACGCTGGCGAGGCTTGTGCGGCAAGGTGCAGAGGGCAAAGAGCAGGGCGCAGGGCGGATTTATCGCTCTGCGCCCTGCCCTCTGCGCTTACACCACGGGGCCGGGCACATCCCGCCATTTGTCATGCCATCCGGCATAGACGACGGGCGAGATTTCACTCGGCTTGATCTCGCTGCGGCCGCCCCAGAAGACGTTGGTGTACTCGACCGGGAAGCCGCAGGATTCGAGATGGGCGTCGATAGCGGCTTTGTGGCGCATGATGAGGTCACGATCCGTGCCATGGACGACGCCCATGATGTTGACGTTGCCAAAGCGCGGACCGCCCTCGCGCCAGTAACAATGCGTCATGATGGGGTGCCGCCCCACCTCGCCGCCGGCGCGCTCCTGCATCCCATCCGGCACCTTCCAGTGAAAGAGGCCGTTGAAGCGGGTGACGCGGACGCCTGCCTGGGAGGGTTTGACGTGCTCCAAAAAGGTGGAGAACCGGCCGATGACGCCTTTGCGATCGAGCGCGGCGGCAACCTCGCAGAAACGCTCCAGCGTGACGCCGGCGAGTTCGGCGCGTCCGGCCCAGGGTTCGGGGCCGATCTCATCGGCGGTGAGTTCGCCCTTGAGCGCGAGCAGCACTGTCCACTCCTCTTCGGTGAGGTCGGCGATGCTGGTGGTCATCATTTTGGCCGGCTCGTCCGCTTTGTCGCCCGGCTCGATGGTCTTGCGGCGGACGTGACCGACTCCGAGGGCGAAGATGCCGTGCGCGGGCATGAGCAGGTATTCTTCCGCACCGGTGAGGCGCTTGAGCACGTCGGCGTGTTCCGCCAGGGATTTGCCGGCGGGGACTTTGAGCGTGGTCCAGAGTTTGTAATCGGAGCCGGAGACTTCGCGGTCGGTGGAGCGCAGGACGACGTGACCGCTGAAGGGATCCTCCTTGAACATGAAGTCGAAGGCGGCGTCGAGCTTGTCGTTCGGCACTTTCCAGGCGACGAGCGCGCCCTCGGCGAGCTTGTTGGCCAGCAGAGTCTGGCGCACACGGCGGATGACACCGGCCTCCAGCATGGCGCGGATGCGCTCGATGACGGTGTCAAAGTCCACGCCGCTCTGTTCGGAAATGAATTGGAACGGATGGCGGACAAAGCCCTTCACCCGGTCCTCGCTGACGGCGAGGATGCGGGCGTTGGTTTCTTCCGTGTGTTCGGTCGGGATGGCTGGGGCGACGGCGGCGGACATGATTTCAGGATGGCCGGATTTGCGGGGATGACAAGAGATGGATGGTTCTGATTCTGGCGGAAAGGAAGCCCTTTCTTGCGCTCCCCCTCTTTGTCATCCCCCAAAACCAGCAGCCTCCGGCAAGGCGGGGCAGGCGGTGTTGTGGGTCAACGTTCGGATGAGGAGGACGACCGCGGAGGCGGGGGCAGATTTTCAAGGCGCTCGGCGATGCGGAAAATGGCGAGCACCACCTCCATCAAGACACGGGCGGCCAGCACGTAGATGAAAAAAGCGACCGGACCGGTGACGAGCGTGAAGAGGCCCATCATGACGCCCTCGCGGAAACCGCTGCCCATCCAGGCCAGCGCGGACAACACGGCGGCCAGCAGGCTGAGGCTGTAAAGCACGCGGACGAGCCGCGGGGTGAGGAAATGTTTGAACGAGAAATCGAACAGCAGGGCGAACAAAGCGCGCGCCTCGCCCCAAATGGAGCCGGCCAAGCCTGGACGCGCGCGGTCCGTGGAAGTTGGAGGTTCGGCGGGCATGGGCAAAGTCGGTTTTGTTGATGGAGAAAAGTCGATGGCCGGATCCCCGCGCGCTTTTTCAACCCGCGCCACCGACGGGTGTGAGCACCACCTTGCTCACATCAAGCACGGCCTTGGCTTTTTTCTCCAACGGTTTGAGGGCGAGGCGCTGCAAGCCAGGCGCTTTGATCTCGATGACACCGGCATCGATGTCCTTCCAGTTCTGAAAACCGCCGGTGTCCTCCACGGTGAACGCGCAGGCTTGATCCGCCAGCCGCGCCTCGACCCGGCTGCCGCCCTGCCCCGCGCCACAGCCCTGAGTGACGACCACGCGGTAACGGCCCGGCTGGGGGGCGACGAACTCCCATTCCGCGAAATCCTCGGTCTCGCTCCAAAACCCGAGACAGTTTTTCTCCGCCTTCGGCTCGTAGCGCATGATCTCCGACCAAGTGGTGGCCGCCTTGGCCGGCAGCGTGATGCTGCCGTCGGCGGCGGGCTCCAGCGTTTCATCGCTCTCCCGCACCGGCACGAAGGCGACCTCCCGGATGTCCATGCCCGGCTGTGCGCCGGAGGTCGGCGAGAACATGGAGAAAGGCGCGATGTCCGCCTTCTCGATGTTCACCTCGCCCAGGTGAATCTGTTTGGGCTCGCGCGCCGCGGGCACGTTCTTTTTCAGGCGTTGCTCGCCCAGCCGGAACTGCACCGGCAGGCTGGGGCGCCCCAGGGTGTAGGTGACGCGCACCGAGTAGCGGCCCCAGCGTTTCGGATGAAAAGCGGCCCAGTCGTACTGCTCCCAATGCTCCATCGTGGTGTGGACGAAATCCTTCGGGCCGAACTTGATGACGCCGCGCGACGGCATGTCGGGCCGGTCCACCGGTTCATCGCTGCCGAAGCCGTTCAAATCCATCGGCGGCGGCGCGGCAAAGACCGCGTCAGCGCTGGTGGCGGGCGCCGGAATCGCGGCAGCCTCTTCTTTTTCAGCGGCGCTGGACCAGGCAATGCAAGCGAGCAAGCAGACACCCGGCAGCAAGCCGGCGGCGGAACGGGACGGGGAGAAAGGCGGAGTCGGGGAAAACATGGCAGACTAAGTTAACGCGGCGGCGCGGGCTTTCATAGGATGAAATCGCCGCGCGGAGCAAGAAGGGCAGGGCTATGCATGGAGCACACGCAGCCTGCCTGCCTTTGGCATGGTCCCGCGTGCTCTTTCCGGCGTCCTCGC
>CAZNKC010000096.1:0-18228 GCA_964573315.1 uncultured Verrucomicrobiaceae bacterium
GCCGAAAAGGGCACGCGGGACCATGCCAAAGGCAGGCAGGCTGCGTGCGCTCCATGCGCGAAGCCCTGGGATTCGACCGCCAGTCGAATCTGCTCTTGCTCCCCTGCCGCTCTTCCGTTCTATTGGCGTTCATGAAGCGCACTTGGCTCCGCCCGCTCCTCATCGCTCTGGCGGCATTCATCCTGACCGCGCCGCCGGCGCGCGCGCAGATGTTCGATCTGGAGCAAATTTTCGAGGACCGCAATCTGGAACCCGTGCGCCAGCTTCTTCTGGCTGGCGAGTACGACCTCTGCGTGCGCGTCGGCAACCTCGCCAAAGAGCGCGGGCTGCGCTCCGTCGAGTGGCGTTTCATTCACCTCGATGCCTTGAGCGCGCTGGGACGGCTGGACGAAGCGCTGAAGGAGTCCGACGCCATGCTCGCCGCCTATCCCGGCGAACTCCGCCTGCTGATCCGGCGGCACGACCTCGCGCGCGGCCTCGGCCGCAAGGACAGCGCGCAGGAAACCCTGCAACAAATCAACGACACCGCCCGCGCCAAAGCCGCCAACGACCGCACCGCCGAGGACTGGACCGCCCTGGGCCGCGCCGCACTCGCCGCTGGGGCGGACGCGCAAAAGGTCAGCTCCAATTACTACCAAGCCGCGCAGAAAAAAGACCCCAAGGTGGAATCTCCCTGGCTCGCCGAAGGCCGCCTCGCCCTCGAAAAAAACGACGCCGCCCGCGCCGCCAACGTCTTCCGCGCCGGCCTCAAAAATCATGGCGAGACCGCCGCACTGCGCCACGGACTCGCCGCCGCCTTCATGAATTCCGACCGCGCCGCCGCCGCTGAAAACATCACCCGCGCCCTGGAGATCAACCCCCGGCATGAAGGCGCGCTGCTGCTGCGCGCCGAGTTGCAAATCGGCGCAGAGAAATTCCTCGATGCCGAGGCGGACATCCAGAGCATCCTCGACTTCAACGACACCAGCCCCGCCGCCTGGGCCTTGCGCGCCGCCATCGCCGCCATCACCACTGCGGACGCGGAGAAGGTCGAAGCCGCCCGCGCTTCCGGTCTTCAACGCTGGGACCGCAACCCGGAGGTGGACCACACCCTCGGTCGCGTCGTCTCCCGCGCCTACCGTTTCGCCGAAGGCGCATCGCATCAGCGCCAAGCGCTCACCTTCGATCCCGCGCATCTGCCCGCCAAACTCCAGCTTTGCAACGACCTGCTCCGTCTCGGCGAGGAAGATGAAGCCTTCCAACTCGCCGCCGCCATCCGCTCCGCCGACGGTTACAACGTCCTGGCCCACAACCTCGGCACTCTCGAAAAACAACTCTCCGGTTACACTCAGGAACGCACCGCGCATTTCACCGTCAAAATGCCCGCGCGCGAGCAGCCCATCTACGGCCCGCGTGTCGTGGAGTTGCTAGAGGAGGCGCACCGCGTGCTCTGCGAGCGTTACGAACTCGACCTGCCGCGCGCCACGCTCGTCGAGTTCTTCCCCAGCCAGCAGGACTTCGCCATCCGCACTTTCGGCAACCTCGGCGGCCAAGGCATCCTCGGCGCCTGCTTCGGCTCGGTGGTCACCATGAACAGCCCCGGCAGCATCGGGCATGGCCGCAACAACTGGGAGTCCACCCTCTGGCACGAGTTCTGCCACGTCGTCACCCTCACCGCCACCAAGAACCGGATGCCGCGCTGGCTCAGCGAAGGCATCTCCGTTTATGAGGAAAACCGGCGCGATCCCGCCTGGGGCATGAAAATGACTGCTGATTTCCGCAAAATGATCCTTGATGGCGAGGCCACGCCCGTCAGCCAGCTCAGCCAGGCCTTTCTCAACGCCAAGTCCGGCGACCACCTCATGTTCGCCTATTATCAAGCCGGCGAGGTCGTCACATGGCTCGTCGAAAAACACGGGCACGAAGCCCTCCTGCGCGTCATGCGCGACCTCGCCGGAGGCGCGCGCATCAACGACGCCCTCAGCGCTCAGATCCGCCCCGTCGAGAAGCTTGAGACCGCCTTCGCCCGCCACCTGCACGACCTCGCCGAAGCCTTCGGCAAAGACGCCGATTGGAGCGATCCCGCGCCGGAAGACCTCAACCCCGCCGATCCGGAAAGCTTCGCCGCCTTCATCGAAAAGAATCCAACCAACCTGCGCGCCCTGCGTCAACTGCTGGCCATGCAAATGCAGCACAACGATTGGGATGCCGCCTTGAAAACCGCCGAAAAACTCATCGCCCTGCTGCCGGACGACACCGGCGATGGCAGCGCTTGGTGGGCCAAGGTCCGCATTCTCCGCGAGCAAAAACGCGGCGAGGAAGAAATCGAAATCCTCCGCCAACTCGCCACTCAAAACGCCGGCGCGCTCAACGCCTTCCTGCGCTTGATCGAACTCGAAAGCGCCGGCGAAGCCTGGCCCCAGGTCATCGAGCACGCCCGCCGCGCGCTCGCCCTCAACCCCTTCCTGCGCACGCCCAACGAAGCCCTGGCCAAAGCCGCCGCCGCCACCGGCGACACCGCCCAAGCCGTCGCCGCCAACCGCCGCCTGCTCCAGCTCGACCCACCCAACCCCGCGCAAATCCACTACCAACTCGCCCGCCTCCTCCGCCCCGAAGACCCCGCCACCGCCCGCCGCCACCTCCTCGACGCGCTAGCCCAAGCCCCCCGCTTCCGCGCCGCGCACGAGCTGCTGCTGGAGTGGCAGGAGCCGGGAGAATGAGTCTTTGCATGACCACCCGGTTCGGGTTAATTTCCCGCCATGATCGACCTGCTGACAAAGCCTGCCTTTCAAAAGCGCGCGCTGCCTATTTCCGTCCAAACTTGGCATGGGATGATCGATAAAAACTTAGTTCCGGCGCGCTCGGAACTGCTGCGGGGAATCATTGTCGAAAAAAAGCCCAAATCCATCCTGCACATCAAATTGGCCGGCCGGTTGTTTCAATACCTGCTGGCAACCCTGAATCCCGCTCTGTATTGGACGCGCAAGGAAGACCCCCTGACGACCGCCGACTCCGAACCGGAACCCGATGTGTCCGTCGTGACAGGCACGGAGGCTGATTACGACTCCCATCCCACCACCGCCTTGCTGGCCGTGGAAGTCGCCGTCACCACGTTGGATGAAGATCGTGAGATGGCCGCCATCTATGCGGAAACAGGTGTCGGCGAGTTCTGGATTGTCAACGCGCAGGAACGCTGCATCGAAGTCTATCGCCAGCCCGGTCCCGCCGGTTACGCCTCGCTCCAGACGATTCATGAAGACGGTGTTTTGCGAAGCGCAGCACTGCCCGGCGTGGAGATTGACGTCGCGCAACTCTTTGCCGGCTTGCCGCGGAGTCTCGAAAGTCAGTCCTGAAAGGAGTCCGAGCCAGCGGCTCGCGCCACAAGGAGCGGCGCTTTGCAAGCGCCTCTCATTTGCGGAGGGCGGGATTGTATTCCCGCCGATTTTTTTTGGCAACGGCTGAGCGAAAGTTTGCGTCAGTACCATCAAAAACAAGTCACCGTAAATCATGGGCCAGATTGTATTTCCAGGGCAGAGACCGCCCCCATCGCCGCCTGCATCAGCCGCTCCTGGGTCGCCTCGGCACGGCTGAATTCGCCGCCCAGGCTGCCCTCGTGCAACATCAAAATGCGGTCGCTCATGCCGATGAGTTCGGGCAGTTCGCTCGACACCAGGATGACCGCCTTGCCCTCCGCTGTCAGCCGGTTCACGAGTTCGTAAATCTCCAGCTTCGCGCCGACGTCGATGCCGCGGGTGGGTTCGTCGAGCAGCACCACTTTGGGTTCCGTCATCAACACCTTGCCCAGCACCACCTTCTGCTGGTTGCCGCCGGAGAGCTTGCCAACGATCGTTTCCAACCCGGACGCGCGCACGCGCAACGCGCCGTAAAGCTCCTCGTTGCGCCGCCGCTCCGCTCGGCGGTCCACCAATCCCAGCCGCGTGAATCGCGCCAGCGACGCCAATGACAAATTGAACCCAATCTCGCGCTCCAGCACCAAACCGTAACGCCGCCGGTCCTCGCTCACCAGAGCCAGCCCGCGCCGCAATAACTCCGCCGGACCCGCCGCGCCAGTCTCTCGTCCCAGCAGGCGCACGCTGCCGGTTTTCCTCCGGCCGCCGCAGCCAAACAGGTGCATGAGCAACTCCGTTCGTCCCGCGCCCATCAAGCCGCCGATGCCAAGCACCTCTCCCGCGTGCAGCGTGAAGCTCACGTCATGCAAAGCCTGGCCGCCCTCGCCGTCCGCCGCCACGCTCAGTCCCTCCGCCTCCAGCACCACCTCGCCGGGCGTGCCGGCGCGGCGCGGGAACAGATCGGCGATCTCGCGTCCCACCATGTGCCGGATCACCGCGGCCTTGTCCGTCTCCGCCGCCGCCGTGGTCACGATGGTGGCGCCGTCGCGCAGCACCGTGATGCGGTCCGCCACGGCGAACACCTCGTCCAGCTTGTGGGAAATGTACACGCAGGCGATGCCGCGCCGTTTCAAATCCCGCAGGATGTCCAGCAGCACCTGCACCTCATGCTCTGCCAGCGCCGCGGTCGGTTCGTCGAGAATGAGGATGCGGCCCTCCTGGGCCAGCGCCTTCACGATCTCCACCAATTGCTTCTGCCCCACGCCGAGGTCGCGCACTCGCGCCGCCGGATCGATCTCCACCTCAAACCGCGCCAGCAAGGCCCGCGCCTCCCGGTACACCCGCGGCCAGTCCACCAGCAGCCCGCCCGCGCGCCGCGGCTCGCGACCCAGGAAAAGATTCTCCGCCACCGTCATCTCATCCACCAAAGCCAGCTCCTGGCAAATCACCGCGATGCCCGCCCGCCCCGCGTCCGCGATGGAGGCGAACCGCGCCTCCTCGCCGCCCACTTCCAGACGCCCTTCATAACTCCCATGCGGATGAATGCCCGATAACAATTTGATGAGCGTGCTCTTGCCCGCGCCGTTTTCACCGCAGAGCGCGTGAATCTCGCCGGGCCGCAAGTCAAAGCTCACCTCGCGCAAGGCCACCACTCCCGGAAACGTCTTGGTGACGCCTTCCGCCTTCAAAATCACATCCGTCGTTGCCGCGCTCATGCCGCCGATATTGAACGGGAAGCTCGCGCAATGCAAGCAAAGTGGGGCAAGCTTCCAGCTTGCCTGATCGTTCGGACTCCAAGTTTCAGGTTTCAGGGCTTTTCACTTACCCCTTTTCACTTTTCACTCAGATTTCGGATTTCGGATTTCGGATTTCGGATTTTCGAGGACGAGAACGAGGACGAGGACGATTTTTTCCGCCTCAGCACTCCACACCCTCAGCCCGCATCCGCCGGAACCACTCCACGAAACGCGGCACGCCCTCGCGGATGGTGGTGGTCGGCTTGAAGCCCAGCAGGCGGCGCGCCTTGGACACATCGGCGGAAGTCAGAGGTACATCACCCGGCTGCTCCGGCAACTCGTTGACGATGGCTTTTCGGCCAACCGCCTCCTCGATGGTCGCGATCAATTCATTGAGCGTCACCGTCTGCGAGCCGCCCAGGTTGAAGATGTCGCAGAGCGGCCCGTCCTCGTAGCGCAGCGCGCCGAGCACACCGTCCACGATGTCGCTGATGAAGGTGTAATCCCGCGCCGTGTGGCCCGCGCCGTATTTGTCGATCGGCTGGCCGTCCTCGATGCGGCGGGTGAATTTGGAGATCGCCAAGTCCGGCCGCTGCCGCGGGCCATAGACGGTGAAAAAGCGCAGGCAGACGCAGCGCAGGCCGTAGAGATGACTGTAATTCGAGCACATCTGCTCCCCGGCCATCTTCGTCATCGCATAGGGACTGATCGTCTGGAGGATGGGGTCTTCCTCGCTGAACGGCACCTTCTTGTTCACTCCATACACCGACGAACTGCTGGCAAAAACAAACCTCCGCGTGCCCAGACGCCGCGCCGCCTCCAGCAGATGGAAGGTGCCCTTGATGTTGACATCGATGTAAAGCTCAGGCTGCTCGATCGAGGGCCGCACCCCGGCGCGCGCGGCGAGGTGGATAATGGCATCCGGCTTGAAAGCCTCCAGCGCCGACGCCACAAACGCCGCGTCCGTCAGTTCCCCATCGAAGAGCCGGACACGCTCCGCGAACCCCCGGAGGTTGCTGCGCTTGATGGCGGGATTGTAGTAATCGTTGAAACTGTCCAGCACCGCCACCTCACCCGCCTCCTCGCGGAGCAGGCGTTCGACCGTGTGAGACCCAATGAACCCGGCGCCGCCGGTGACTAAAATCTTCATGAAAATTTGAGAGAAACTACAAAAATGCGGAGGATTGGGGCTTTTGCAAACACGGATTGATCTTCGGCGGGACGCACCTGCAAGGAGCGGCGGTTTGTAACCACCTGACCATTGAGGCTTGGGCGCTTGCAAAGCGCCCCTCCTTGGCAAGCCCCCCCTGCTAGACTGTCCGCTCCAGCGTCATCACGCACTCCAGATGCTTCGTCTGTGGGAACAAATCAAAGGGCCGCACACGCCGCAGCCGCCAGCCGGCTTCGGACAGGAGCTTCAGATCACGCATCTGCGTGGCCGGATTGCAGGACACATAGACCAGGGCGCGCGGCGCGAAGGCGGCGAGCTGATCCAGGAACGCCTCGCTGCAACCCGCGCGCGGCGGGTCGATGATGACCGCGGTGTCCGCACCGGGATGGAGCACGCTGGCGAAGATTTCTTGCGCGTCGGCGGCCAGGAAGTGGCAGTTTTCCAGACCGTTGAGGCGCGCGTTATGCCGCGCCCGCTCCACTGCGCTCTCCGACACCTCCACGCCCACCACCTCCTCGAACCACCGCGCCGCGCAGATGCCGAACAGACCGCTGCCGCAGTAGGCATCCACCAAAAACCGCGCGCCGGACGCCGCCGCCTCGTCCACCACATGCGCGACGAAGGCGGGCAGGATGAACGGGTTGTTTTGGAAAAAATCCCCGGCCAGAAACTCGAAGCGCGTGCCGTCCACCACTTCCACCGCCAGATCGTCGGCGCGTCGCAGCACCTTGCCTTGCGCGGCGCGCATCAGCAGCGTGGCGCCGTTTTTGAAGGCACCGGCCCGCTCATGCGCCTCGGCGCGGACGGCGGCGAGCGCGGCGTTGAGTTCGTCCATCGCGATCCAGCAGCGCTCCACGTCCACCAGCGCGTGACGGCTGCCCGCGCGCAGGAAACCGATCTCGCCGATGCGCCCGTCCTTGGGCCGGTGAAAATGCGGCGTGATCTTCGAGCGGTAGCCCCACTCCACCGGCGAGGCCTGCACCGCCTCCACCGGAAACGTCACGCCCGCCATCCGTTCCAGCAGCTCCGCCACCTGCCGCCGCTTCCACTCGAGCTGCTGGTCGTAGGCCAAGTTTTGGTACTGGCAGCCGCCGCAGGTTCCGAACAAGGCGCAGCGCGGCTCCCTCCGATGCGGCGAGGGCGTGAGCACTTCCACCAGATCGGCATCCGAATAGTTCTTGTAGTTGCGGAAGACGCGGCAGCGCACCTTTTCCCCCGGCAGGGCGCATGGCACAAAAACCACCCACCCGTCCACCCGCGCCACGCCCGCGCCCTGGTTCGTCAAGGACTCCACTTCCACCACCAACTCGTGATGGTAGGGAAACGGATGAGGATTGAACTGGCGGGGCGGACGGCGTTCGGACACGAAAGACCCGTCGCCGCGCGCGGCGGCGGGTCAAGCGTGATTGCGTGGGAGTCGCCGGGAAATTTTTCGCGAGACCTTTGAAATCGATTGGCAATCGAATTCAGAAGACGCCCCCTTGACTCTTCGGTCTCTTACCTCATTATTTCTCCGTGACTTATCGAGCTTCCTTCGTTCTGCTGGGTGTTCTGTTGTTTCTGGCATCCTTGGCGCGCCTGTCCGCCCAAGACCCGCTGGTACAGCGCTGGTATCAACTGTATGACCAGGGCGCGGCGGATACCAACGAATCCGCCAGAAAGGTCGCGCTGGACGCGGCGGGCAACGTGTTCGTGGCCGGTTACAGCGATTCCAACCGCACCGGCACTGACATCGTGGTGCATAAGTACAACCGCAACACCGGCACCCTGCTGTGGGAAGCGCGCTACAACAACCCCAACAACGGTTACGATTACGTCAATGACATCGCGGTGGACGGCGCGGGCAACGCCATCATCACCGGCTATATCTACAATGGATCGAGCCAGGACATTTACACCGCCAAGTATTCGGGAGCGACCGGCGCGTTGATTTGGGAGGTGATTTACGATGGTCCCGCCAACCTGACTGACTACGGCAACGCGCTGGCGGTGGACGCGGCCGGCAACGTCGTGATCGCCGGTTACACCTATGTCTCCAGCACGAATTCGGATTATTACACGGCGAAGTACGCGGCGGCGGACGGCGCGCTGCTCTGGGAGAAGACCTACAACGGCACTGGCAACAGCTACGACATCGCCCAAGCGGTGGCGGTGGACGGCGCGGGCAACGCCATCGTCACCGGCTACTCCTACCCCTCTAACTCCTATTCCGATTACTACACGGTGAAGTATGACGCTTTGGATGGCCATGTGATTTGGGAGAAACGCTACAACGGTCCGGCCAACCGCTACGATTATGCGTACGACGTGGCGGCGGATGCCAGTGGCAACGCCATCGTCACCGGCTACTCCTACTCCTACAACTCGAGCGCGAACGCCTACCGTGCCGATTATTACACGGCGAAGTACGCGGCGGCGGATGGCGCATTGCTGTGGGAAAAGCGTTATGACGGGCCTGGCGGTGGATCTGACACCGGTTATCGCGTGGCGGTGGACAGCGCGGGCAATGCCATTGTCACCGGTTATTCCCAAAACTCCGCGGGTTCGAGCTATGACATCTACACCGCGAAGTATGCGGCGGCGGATGGCGCTCTGCTGTGGGAAAAACGCCAGAATGGCGGCTACGGTTACTATCTGGCGCTGGACAGCGCGGGCAACGCCATCATCGGCGGCACGATTCTCGGCACGAATGGGTCCGGCTATTACACGGCGAAGCTTTCCGCCGGCAGCGGCGCGGTGTTGTGGGAAAAGAAAGTGGCCCGGCCCGCCACGCAGTCGGGTTATGCCGGTATCCAAGACGTGGCGGTGGATGGTTCGGACAACGTCATCGCCACCGGCTCCATTTACCCGCACTATACGAACTACGATTTTTACACGGTGAAGTACGCCGGCTCCAACGGCAGCCTGATGTGGGAGAACCGGCACAACAAGATTGGTTCCAACGACGACAACGGCCGCGGCGTGGCGCTGGACGGCGCTGGCAATGTCATCGTCACCGGCACTTCGCCAGGACAGGGCACGGGCCTGGATTTTTACACGGCCAAGCACTCCGCCGCCACCGGCAGCCTGCTGTGGGCGAATCGCTACAACGGCCCGGCAAACGACACCGATGAAGCGCGGGCCGTGGCGGTGGACGACGCGGGCAACGTGATCGTCACGGGCACTTCCTACAATGGAACGAGCAATGACATCGCCACCATCAAATACTCCGGCGCCACCGGCAGCGTGCTCTGGGAGAAACGCCACAAATTCACCGGCCATTTCGCCTCCTATGCCACCGCGCTGGCGCTGGACGCGGCCGGCAATGTCATCATCGCCGGCTATACCTTTGCAAGCTCCGGCGCACAGTCGGATTTTTACACGGTGAAGCTGGCGGGGGCGGATGGCACGCTGATTTGGGAGAAACGCTACAACGGCCCCGGCAACCACAGTGACAGCGCGATCGCCCTTGCGCTGGATGGCGCCGGCAATGTCATCGTCACCGGCACTTCCAACGCCAAGCACCCGAGCAACGACAATTACTACACGAACATTGCCACGGTGAAATACGCGGCGGCGAACGGTGCTTTGTTGTGGGAGCAGCACTACGGCGGCTCCACTTACTCGTTTCCCTACGATTACTCAACGGCGGTGGCGGTGGATGGCGCCGGCAATGCCGTCATCACCGGCTATACTTATGCCTCCAATGGTTATTCGGATTATTACACGGCGAAGTACGCGGCGGCGGATGGCGCGCTGATTTGGGAGAAACGCTACAACAACGCTTCCGCCAACCGTTCGGATTCCGCAAGCGCGGTGGCGGCGGACGCGGATGGCAACGTCTTCGTCACCGGCTCTTCCTCTTCTTACAACTCAGGCGCGAACGCTTATTATTCGGATTTTTACACGGTGAAGTACGCGGCGGCGGATGGCGCGGTGCTTTGGGAAAAGCGTTACAATGGCCCCGACAATTTAACCGATTCCGCTTACGCTCTTAAATTGGATGAAGACGGCAATGCGGTGGTGTCCGGCACGACCGAATCCAAAATCTACACGCTGGTCTATGCCGGAGCTGATGGCGAGGTGCTGAAGGAGGCGTTTTTTGTCAATCCCACCGGCGGGTACACTTATCCCTCGAAACTGGCGCTTGGACCCGGCGGCGTGATCGCGATCACCGGATATGCCTCTTACGGTCCTTCGGGTGACGACGATATTCTCGCGTTGATCTATGGCTTGTACGACACGCCGGTGCCGCAGATCACGGTTTCCGGCAACGCGGTGAACATCGCCAATGGTGACAACACACCGAGCTTGGACGATCACAGCGATTTCGGTTTGGCGCAGGTGACAGCCGGCTCGGTGGAGCGGACTTTCACTTTGTCCAATCCCGGCACCGGCCCGCTCACGCTCACCGGATCGCCAAAGGTGCAGGTGAGCGGGGCGCACGCGGCGGATTTCACGGTCGCGGCGCAGCCGGATTCGCCGGTGGCGGCGCAGACGGCCACGGCTTTCACCATCACCTTCACGCCATCCGCCGCCGGACTGCGCACGGCTGCGGTGAGCATCGCCAGCGATGACGCGGATGACAATCCTTTCACCTTCGCCATCCAGGGTTACGGCACGCTGTTGCAGCCCGCCACGGTGCTGCTCTCCAACCTCGCGCAAGCGCCCGACGGCACGCCGAAGACGGTGACGGTGACGACGATACCGCCGGGCCTGAACGTGGTGGTGACCTATAACGGCGAGTCCACCCTGCCGGCCGATCTCGGCGCGTACGCGGTGTTCGCGGTCGTGGACGATCCGGCTTATGAAGGCTTCGCCACCGCCACGCTGGTGCTCGATCACCGCGCCGACCGGCAAATCGTCGAGCCGCCGCCCTGGGAAAACGGCCTGCCAGCGACCAACGACCTGGGCGTCTGGAGCCCGAACGCGCCGGGGATTTATGACGGGTTGCTGCGCGATGACGCGGACGACTACACGCTGCTGGGCACGATCGAGAATTTGAAGGTGAGCAAGGCGAAGAAAAACGCCCCCGGCGGCGCGGTGAGCGGGGTGGCGCGGTTGAATGGACAGGCCATCAAGCTGCGCGGGGCCTTTAAGGCGGATGGCTCGTTGAGCGTGGATGCAAATCTCAAAGGCGGCATCGTGGTGGAGGTGCGGCTGTGGCTGCGGCGCGTGCTGCCGGGCGGTGACGACGTGATCTCGGGCACGGTGACCTGGAAACAATCAGGCCAGCCGGACCTCGTCGCGCTGGCCTACCTGCCGCGCGCGGCCGGCGTCGCGCCGGTGGCCCATCAGGGCAAATTCACGATGCTGCTGCCGAGCCAGTTGGGCTGGGGAAGCTCCGAGCCCGGCGGCGACGGCTGGGGCGCGGTGACGGTTTCCAAAACCGGCCTGGTGACCGTCAAAGGCAAGCTGGGCGACGGCACAGCTTTCACGGAGAAGGCGTACCTTTCCGCAAACGGCGAGTTTTTCCTGTATCGTGAGCTGTACAAGAGCAAGCCGGAGAAGGGCCGCATCGGCGGACGAGTGCTCTTCCGCGATCTGCCGTGGGTGAGCGATTTCGACGGACGGTTGCAGTGGAAGAAGTTTGAGGATGCGAAGGAGAAACAGTACAAGGATGGCTTCAATGTCGAGGTGGCGCTGTTGGGCAGCCGTTTGATTTCCTATCCCAACGGCATCCGCTTGTTGGGCGCGCTCGACGACGCCGATCCGAACGCGGTTTTCAACCTGATCGGGCCGAGCCTGCCGCCCACCGCCGGGCAGGAAGTGGAGCGCGTGCTGAGCTGGCTGCTGAACAACAAGCTGGTCCACTACGGGCCGGAAAAACTCAGCGGCAGCGCGAACCGGAGCACCGGCCTGCTGACGGGCAGCTTCCTCGATCCGGCGAGCAAGTTGCGGGTGCAGGCGCAGGGTGTCGTGTTTCAAAAGCAGGAACTGGCAGCGGGGCAATTCGTGCTGGGCGCGGGCAGCGGCGCGCTGCGCATCAAGCCGGGCACGAGCTTCCCCTATCCCGGCGGCGAGGACGCGGGCGTGGGAGTCGTGGCGGACGTTCCGGCGGGCGAGGCCGCGCCGCCGGGATTGAGCGATCAATCGCTGGAGCCGGGCGCGGCGGGAACCTACGGCGGCGTCTTCGGCGATGGCAGCGGCGTGGCCGGCGCGTTGGAGAATGTCAAGGTGACGGCCACCGGCGCAGTCAGCGGCGTGCTATGGCTCGGCGGGGTGAAGTACACTTTTCGCGATCAGTTGAGCGGCGACAATCCGGCGACGGCGACGATCACGGTGGATGGACTGACAATCACCCTGATCTTGAAAAAAGAAAACGCACCCGCCACCGGCTGCCAACTGGCGGGCACGGTGGCGGACGGCTCGGAGACCTACACGCTGGCGGCGCAGCGGCTGCCAAGTTACAGCGGTGGGCAGGCCGCGCCGCAGGAAGGCGGTTATACAGTGGCGCTGCTGGCGCCTGCTCCGGTGGATCCCACGCTCGAACCCGGCGGCGACGGCTACGGCACGCTGAAGGTGAGCAAGACCGGCGTCATCACCGGCGCGCTGGTGCTGGCGGAGGGAACCAAAACCACCTTCGCCGGTCATGTGACGGAGGCGGGAGAATGGAGCTTTTACCGCACTCTGTACGGCGGCAATCCGGCGCGAGGTTATTTGGGCGGCAAGCTGATGTTCCGGAATGAAGCGGGCGTGAGCGACGTGGACGGCTTCTGGCGCTGGGTGAAGCAAAATACCGCCGTGACCAAACCGGCGGTGTACACCAGCGGCATCCAGGTGACGCGCCAAGTGGTGGGCGCGATATGGACGCCGCCGGGCAAAAACGAACGCGCCTGGGAGGGCTTGGCGGACGACTGGCACAACATCTGGAGCCGCTGGGCCGGCCCCAATCTCTCCACGACTGCCGTGCTGCCCGAACTGGACCGGGTGGCGACCTGGACCACCGCCAACAAGGTGTTGTACTTTGGCCCGGACAAACTGGCGGTGAAAGTGAACGCGAAGACAGGCTTGGTAACGGGCAGCTACAAGAATCCAGCGCAGGGCGTGAATCAAAGCTTCGGCGGCGTGCTGCTGCAAAAACAGGGTTTGGTGACCGGCAGCTACGTCAACGCCAACGGATCAGGCCGATTCTGGATGCAGGGGAGGTAGTAGCACAGGCATTTGCCTGTATCTTCCAGTTTATCCGGGAAGTGGGTGCGCGCCTCTTTCGAGTTGAGGGCAGAGCAAGCGGAACTCTTTGGATGCGCGGCAGCCCCGCTGCCGCTTTCCCGCCGCCAGCCCTGCTGGCAAGACGCGCGGAGGGGATTCACCCCCGGCAGCAGGGCTGCCGCCGCCGCAAAGCGGCAACAGGGTTGCCGCAAAAGGAAGCCACCCGCAGCCCCTCAAGACAACGGCGGCCCGTACCAGCGGTAGCACATCAGATAGACGATGACGCCGGTGACGGAGACGTAGAGCCAGACGGGGGCGGTGATTTTGGCCAAACGGCGGTGTTTGTCGTATCTTTGGCGCAGGGCCGGGATAACCGTGAGGATGATCATCGGCAGGTTGGCGATGGCGAGGATGACGTGGGAGATCAAGATCGTGAAATACACCGGCCGCGCCAAGCCTTGCCCCGCAAAACGCACATGACCGGCATGATAATGGTAGATCAAGTAACTGGTCAGAAACACGGCGGAGACGGCCAAGGCGCAGATCATCAATCCGCTGTGCAACTTGGGTTTCCTCAGCTTGATGGCGGTGAGACCGGCGACGATCAACACCGTGGCGATGCTGTTGAGGATGGCGTTGAGGGCGGGAAGATCGGAGACAGTCATGGGGTGGCTTTTTTCGCGGCTGGGGCTTGCTCCTTGAGCACGAAGTCGAGGTCGCGGCGCAACTGGCCGTCCCAGTAGTCCGCGATCTCGGGGTCCATGTTCACCAAATCAGCCAGCCGGCGGACGTTGCCCTGGTGGTCGATCAAGGCAACGCGCAGGTCGTGCATGTACTTGTCATCCGGGGACAGGCGATCCTCCTCCGGCATGGTCTGCACGGGGCGGAATCCGATCTGCCGCGTCAGGAACTCACGCACCTGCACGGGGTCGCCGTTGACGAACCACCACGGCGCGTCCGGCGCGATGCCGAGCCGTTCAGCGAAGTCGCTCATCATCTCCGGCGTGTCCTCGGGATCGAGCGCGAAGGCGATGAAATGCAGGCCGGGGTGGCCGGCGTAGTCCTCGGAAAGTTTTTTCATCTTCGCCACCACGCCGGCACAACCGCGCGGGCAGCGAGTGAAGACCCAGGAGGCGAGGATGACCTTGCCGCGCAGGTCGCTCAAGCGCACCTGCCGCCCGTCCCGCTCGGTTAAAATCAGATCGCCCTCGGCGCGATGCAGAAAGGGCGGCCGGCCTTCTTTCTCCTCCCTGGTCTTGAGTTCCAGATAGGCAAGCCAGTTGTAGGTCACCACTCCGGCCAGAGCGATCATGATGATCGGTACCCAGAGGGTCCAGGGGTTGATGGATTTGGCGGGGGCGTCGCTCATTGGCAGGTGTTTCGCATCCTTTTACGCCGTGACAGCGGCGATGGCAAGCGGCGGGGCGCCCCTCTCACCCGCGCACCGCGTTTGCCGGCTTCGCGCAGCGCAGGGCGGGCAAGTCGGCCAGCACGTTCGGGCTGCGCATCAGCGTTTCCCCCACCAGCAGGGCGTCAGCCCCGGCAGCGGCGAGGCGGGCGGCGTCTTCCGGCGTTTTGATGCCGCTTTCGGACACCAGGATCACATCCGGCGGCGCTTCTTCCGCCAGCCGCTCCGTGGTTCCCAGATCCACGGTGAAGGTTTTGAGGTTGCGGTTGTTCACGCCGATGATGCGCGCCTCCGTGTCCAGCGCGCGATCCAGTTCCGGCAGATCGTGGACCTCCACCAGCACATCGAGCTGGTAGGCGTGGGCGGTATCCAGCAGCCGTGTCAACGTGGGTTGGTCGAGCGCCGCCACGATCAGGAGGATGGCGTCCGCGCCCGCCACCACGGCCTCGAAAATCTGCGCTTCGTGGATGATGAAATCCTTGCGCAGCACCGGGATGTCAAGCTCCTGCCGGATGTTGGTCATGTAGTCGAGCCTGCCCTGAAAATACTTCTCATCCGTGAGCACCGAGATGGCGCTGGCGCCGGCTTTTTGGTAGGTCCGCGCGATGGTGAGGTAGTCGAAGTCCGGCGCGATGGTGCCCGCTGAGGGTGAGGCGCGCTTCACTTCCGCGATCATGCCCAGCCGTGACGGGTCTGCCACCAGCGCCTCGCCAAACCGCCGGAAATCATTGCGCGCCGCCGCCGCCGCGCGCAGCTTGTCCACCAGCGGCAGCAGGCGTTCGATCTCGCGGTGTTTGTGGGCAATGATTTCGTCCAGTTTGTTCATAATCGGGCAAAGGGCGGGCAAATTCCCCCACCTTCGCGCGCAACGCAACCGGCATTCCTTTTTTCCAGATACTGACGCCTCGGAGAGGCGTGGTACTTTGCCCCATGCTCCCGCCTCTTGCGCCACCGCTCCGTCCGTGCATCATGCCACGATGAACATCGACTGGGAATCCTGCTACGTCCAAGGCGAAACCCCGTGGGATCACGGCGAGCCCTCACCGCCGCTGCTGGTGGAAATCGCGCGCCGCCCGCTGGCGGGCCGCGTACTCGTCGTCGGCTGCGGACGTGGGCATGATGTCGCCGCGCTGGCGGATCGCGGCTGCGATGTCACCGGACTCGACCTCTCCCCCACCGCCGTGACTGCGGCCCGCGCCGCTTACCCGCGACATGCCGGACGTTTTGTGGAGGGTAATCTGTTCGATCTCCCCGCCGGACTGCGCGGCGCCTTCGACGTAGTAGTGGAGCACACCTGCCTCAGCGGCATGGCCCCGGCACTCCGCCCGCGCTACGCCGCCGGAGTGCGCGCCGCCTTGAAACCCGGCGGCCAGATCACCGGTGTCTGGTATATCAATCCTGACCTCGACCCCGGCGAATCCGGGCCGCCTTTTCCCCTTCCCATCGAAGAATTGGACATGCTGTTCGCGGACGATTTCGAAATCCTCGCCGACTACGTTCCCGAAAACTCCTTCGCCGGCCGCGAGGGGCGCGAGCGCGTCCGCGTACTGCGCCACCGTCCCTCCTGAAAATCCGCCATGCCCAATCTCGTCATCCTCACCGGCGCCGGTGTCTCCGCGGAATCCGGCGTGCCCACGTTTCGCGATTCCAACGGCCTCTGGGAAGGCCACCGCGTCGAGGAAGTCGCCACACCGGAAGGCTTCCGCGCCAATCCCGCGCTGGTGCATCATTTCTACAACCTGCGCCGCGCCGCTCTGCAAACCGTCGCGCCGAACGCCGCCCACCTTGCCCTGGGCCGGTTGGAAAAAGCGTGGGCTGGGAATTTCCTCCTCGTCACGCAAAACGTCGATGACCTGCACGAGCGCGGCGGCTCGGAACAGCTCATTCACATGCACGGCGAACTGCGGCGCGTGCGCTGCGTCAACTGCGCCGCCGTCCACGCCTGGGAGCAGGATACCAGCGCGGACACCCCCTGCCCAGCCTGCGGCGAGACCGGCGGCATCCGCCCGCACATCGTCTGGTTCGGCGAGATGCCGTTCGAGATGGACCGCATCTTTGACGCGTTGGAGCGGGCGGACGTCTTCGTCTCCATCGGCACCTCCGGCGCGGTCTATCCCGCCGCCGGATTCGTCAACACCGCCCGCGCCGCCGGCGCCCGCTGCATCGAGATCAACGCCACCCGCACCGACGTCTCCCCGGCTTTTCACGAACACCGCATCGGCCCGGCCACGGCGGAGGTGGCGCGGCTGGCGGAAGAGCTGGTGAAGCCGGCGTAGCACAGGCATTCTGCCTGCTAGGTGTGAACCGGGCAGAATGCCCGGACCACTCGTCTCAGGCAGAATGCCTGAGCTACACTCCATGCGCGGGTTGCTCTTCGTCGCGCTTGTTCTTCATGAAACGCACATCCCTGGCTTCGGCGATGAAAATGGTGTCCTCGCAGATGTTTTTCGCGTGATCGCCGATGCGCTCGAGAAAACGGGCGACGAAGATGAGATGCAGGCAGCCTTCCATCGGGCTGGCCTGACCCGCCATGACTCGCAGCATCTCGTGGTCGAACGCCTTTTCAGCGGCATCCAACTCCTTGTCCGCGGCGCGGGCGGCGGCGGCGGCGGCGGGGTCTTCGTCCACGAAGGCGGCGAAGCTCGCCTCCAGGTTGCGCACACAAAGCTGAAACAGCGGCTGGATAAGATGCAGATCGGTCATCTCCGGGAGCTGATTGATGAGGCGCGCGCGCTTGCCGATGCCCGCCGCTTGGTCGGCGATGCGCTCGACGTTGCTGGCCACGCGCAAGGCGCCCATGATCTGCCGCAGATCGTTGGCCGTCGGCTGGAACTTCAGCAGCATTTCCATGCCGAGCCGGTCCACTTCCTTTTCCAATTCGTTAACGTCCTGGTCGTTGGCGATGGCCGCATTGCACAGATCCGTGTCCCGCTCCAGCAGTCCGCGCCGCGCCGCATCCAGGTTTTTGCGCGTGACACTGATCATGGTCAGCACCTTTTCCCGGAGGTTGGCGAGAGCCTTGTCATAGCTGGACAATATGTGGTCGTTCATGGGGCGAAACGGAAAGGCGGAAGAAACGCGCCGCCAGGAAACAGGCGGCGCTTGGGCGGCCAGGATCATGCTACGCCGGTCCCCTCCGCTTCTCCAGTGACATTTTGGCCAAGTTGGGATCAGGTTTTGGCAAAAACCCCGCCCAACACCAGCCGCGCGTTTGCCGCCAGCAAGTCCTGCTGCCGCCGCCACAACTCCAGCATCCGCGTCGCCGGCAGGTCCAGATCATCCCATCTCACCGGCTCATCTTTGCCCACCGCTCGCTTCAACACCGGGCGCTCCGAGCTCTCCTCCACGTCCAGCACCCCCTGCGGCACGAGATTCGCCTCATCCGCCGCTTTCGCCTCCATGATGAGGCCATACACTTCGTCGCTCCCAATGGCGTGTTCCACGCGGTCGCCA
>CAZNKC010000097.1:0-12921 GCA_964573315.1 uncultured Verrucomicrobiaceae bacterium
CGCCGAAAAGAGCACGCGGGACCATGCCAAAGGCAGGCAGGCTGCGTGCGCTCCAGGTGCGAAGCCCTGCCGCCTCGGAGAGGCGGGGCACTTGTCGGTTGCGCCGGGCCGGGATCACTTCAAGGATGAGCGCTTTGCCCGCCATGCCTGATCCTTCGCCCGCCGATTCCGCCGCCCAGCCCGCGCCTGCCGTGTTGCTGGAGATTGAGGGTGTCCGGCGCGAGTTCGACGACGGCCATGTCCTCGCGTTGCGCGGGGTCGATCTGAAAATCCACGAGGGCGAGTACGTGGCCATCATGGGCAGCTCCGGCAGCGGCAAATCCACGCTGCTGAGCCTGCTCGGCGCGCTGGATACGCCGGATGCCGGGGAGATTCGCTACCGCGGCCAGCCGCTGTCCCGCTTCCCCGATCTCGGCCAGTTCCGCGCCCGGCACATCGGGTTTGTTTTCCAGTCCTTCCTGCTGCTGCCCACGCTGACCGCGCTGGAAAACGTGCAGGTGCCCATGTTCGAGATGGGCTGGCCGCGCCAGGAGCGCCAGCGCCGCGCCCGCGAGCTGTTGGAAGCCGTGGGCATGGGCCACCGGCTCGACCACATGCCGGAAAAACTCTCCGGCGGCGAGCGCCAGCGCGTGGCCATCGCCCGCAGCCTGGCCAACGAACCCGCCATCCTGCTGGCCGACGAACCGACCGGCAATCTCGACTCCCGCAACTCGGCGCAAATCATGGAACTGCTGCGCAGCGTCCACCACCGCCGCAAAAACACCATGATCCTCGTCACCCACGATCCCGCCGTGGCCCGCACCGCCGACCGCATTGTCACCATGAAGGACGGCCTCGTCAGCGATGACAGCCGCGTCGCCGCTCCGCCCGCCGGGCAGGCTTCCTCCATTTCTTGACCCCGCCATGTTCCAGGACTTGACTCATTCTCCACGTTCCATTTTCCAATTGAGCACGAGTAAGAGGCATCACTCACTGACTGCTGACCAACGCCCCATCGAGGACGAGTAGGAGGACGAGGACGATTCACTACGCACACAGATTTTCCCATGACCCTCTTCCAGCTCACCGTCAAAAACCTCAGCCGCCGCCGCGTGCGCACTCTGCTGACCGTCATGGGCATCGGGTTAGGCATCGGCGCGGTGGTGGCGTTGCTCGGTCTGGCCTGGGGGCTGGAGGCGAGTTGGAGCGATGCCTACAAGGCGCGCAAGACCGATCTCGTCATCCGCCGCTCCGGTGGCGGTCTCATTGCCCAGCCGTTCGCCCAGGACACCGCCGCGCAGGTGGGAAAGATCCCCGGAGTCGCCGCCGCCGCCGGCCTGCTGACCGAGGTGCTCAGCATCGAGGACGTGCCCATGCTCGTCGTCTCCGGCCGGGAGTGGGACAGCTTTTTGTGGGACAACCTCAAAATCGTCGAAGGCCGCCTGCCGGCCAGCGCGGAGGAAAGAGGCGTGGTGCTCGGCACCCTGGCCGCCGAGATGCTGGAAAAGAAAGCCGGCGACCGCGTCACATTGGAAATCGATGAATTCGAGGTGCTCGGCGTGGTGGACGGCGGCGCCGTGGTGGAGAATGGCGCGCTCATCATCGCCCTGCCGCTGCTCCAGGAACTCATGCAAAAGGAAGGCATGGTGAACTTTATCAACATCCGGCTCGACCCCGGCGCGCGTGATCCCCACACCGTGGCCCGCGTCATCGAGGAGCAGATCCCCGGCTGCCGCGTGGACATCGCCGACGAAATGGTTTCCAAAACCGACGGAGTGAAGACCTTCAAAGCGATGAACTGGGGCACCTCCATCATCGCGCTGCTGGTCGGCACCTTCGGCGTCATGAACACCATGTTTATGAGCGTGTTCGAGCGCACGCGAGAGATCGGCATCCTGCTCGCGCTCGGCTGGAAGCGCGGGCGCATCCTGCGCATGATTTTGCTGGAGTCCGTCACCCTGTGCGCCGCGGCGGGCGTCGTCGGCATCGTGGCCGGCATCGTCATGCTGAAGGTGCTCGCCGTCATGCCGTGGATGCAGGGGCGCATCGAGCCGCACATCAGTTTGAATCTCATCGGCCTTGCGTTCGGGCTGGCCGTCGCGGTCGGCGTCGGCAGCGGTTTGTATCCCGCGCTGCATTGCACTCGTATCAATCCCAGCCTCGCCATCCGCCAAGTCTAAAGTGGCGCAACCTTCCAGGTTGCGCGAAACTGCGCCCGCCATGTCCTCGTCGTCCCTCCGCTCAACCGCGTTGTTTTTTCTCCTCGCCATCTGCGTTCCGGCGGCCGCCCCGGCGCAGGAGTACACCGCCGCCCAGCTTCTCGCCGGAGTCAAGGCCGCGCGACCCAGCGGCGGCATCTACGCCCGCCTGCGCATGGCCCACACCGCGCCCGGCGCGGCCAAGGCCGAAGTCCTGCAAGTCCAGGTCAAAAGACGCATCGCCGACTCCGGCAAATCCGAGCACCTTTACCAACTCCTCTTTCCCGCCGCGCGCAAGGGCGAGGGCGTCCTGCTCAAGATCTCCGGCGGCCAGTTCACCGGCGCCACTTTCACCCCGGCGGGCGGCATCAAACCGTTGCGGCCCGCCGACCGCGCGTTTGGCCTTTTCGACACCGCGCTGAACGTGGACGACGTCATCGCCGAGTTTCTCGACTGGCCTTCGCAGACGCTCGCCGGCTCGGAAAACGTCGGCAACATTCCCTGCCACATCGTCGAGTCCAAAGCGCCCGCCGGTTCCAAGTCCACCGCCCGCCTCGTGCGCAGTTGGATCGACGCCAAACGCTTCGTCACCCAGAAGATGGAGGTCTTCGGCAGCGATCCCGCCAAGCCGCTCAAAACCGTGCTCACGGAAAAAGTGCTGCGCAACAAAACCGGCTACTACATCCCCGCCGCCTTCACTGTCACCGACCACGCCACCGGCGCGGCCACCACCGTCGAAGGCGTGCGCTCCGACTCCGGCATCAACTACTCCGACGCGGACTTTACGGATGAGGCGCTGCAGACTATAACCTCCACACCTTGATAAAATCCGAAATCCGAAGCCCGAAGATCAACATTCGGATTTCGGATTTCGGGCTTCGGATTTCCCTTTCCCGCCATGCGCCTCCCCACTCTCCTCGTCTGCTGCCTCTTGTCCGCCTCTCTCCACGCCGAAGGGTTCAGCGGCAAGGAAATCCAAAAATTCATCGATGACGCCATCGCCGCTGGCGGGGGCGAGGTGGTGCTGCCGCCGGGGCGGCATCGGCTGGCGGAACCGCTCGTCATCAAGAATGCCGGGAAACTCCGTTTCATCGGCCTCGACGCCGAGGACACTTGGCTGCTGCCCGTGAAGGAAGCCGGAGAACCCTTCCCTTTGCTGGTAGTCGAAGGCTCCTCCAAAGGCTTGCTGATCGCCAAGCTCACCTTCACCACCGGCGACAGCGCCGCGGATTTTTCCAAGACGCCGCTGGTGCGCGTCATGGGCAGCGGCGACGATGCTGAAGCGCGGCCCGCCGTTCATTTTGACCGTTGCTTGTTCGAGCATCACAGCGGCCCCGGCGTGCTTTTTGAAAACGCCAAGGACAGCCGCGTCACCGCCTCCACCTTCATGGACCTCGGCGGCCCCGCCATCCACGCCGCGGGCGACACCGAGGCGCTGGTGCTCCAGCACAATCACCTCACCCGCAGCGGCGACCCCGCCATCGTGTTCGACGGCGAGACCCGCAACGGACAGCTCACCGCCAATGAGATCGTCCAAGCCAAAATCAGCATCACCGGCGAGGGGCATCAGTTGAGCGACAATGATTCCGATTCCGGTTCATAGCCATCTGGTTCATAGATCTCATAGGATGCGCTCGTTTATCTCGCGGGGAATATCTTTTGGCCGGTGAACGCCCTCCCGGAGCGCGGGCCTCCGAGCCCGCAGCGCGTGTGCCGTCCGAGCCGGTTCCCAGCCGGATTCCCGCTTTGCCACGGTTCATTGGCCGCCATGCCGGACGCTCTCACCGAGCGATCCTTTCAACAGCGCGCCACCCGCTGCGGGCTCGGAGGCCCGCGCTCCAGGCGGCGTACGCCCCCGGCTACTACTATTTCCTCGATCCACGAACCAGCAAGAATGGAACAAGAAGCGGCAAGATGTTTGGCATGGACCCTCATTGACTCCGCGCCATTGGTGGACATATTTCCCTCATGACGTTCGCTCGCCTCCTGCTCACGGTCATCGCGCTGCTGGCGCAGGTGATTCCGGGAGCATTGCTGGCAAGGAACCCAGTGGTGACCTCAGACGCGGAGTGCTCGATGAGTTGCTGCGCGGGGCTGGCGCAAACGACCGCGGCGGATGTTTGCCACTGCGCGCCGGCTCCATCCGCTCCCGCCCACCCCGCGCCCGCAACACCGCCGCCCGCCTCGGGGCGTGATTTGCTCCCGCAGATCGTGTGGGCTGAGGCGCAGGCATTCACTCTGCCCGCTGTCATGGCGGATGATCTCGCGCGCCGCGGTTTTTTCGCCGCGCGCGAAGCCCGGGCCAACGTCGTGCCGCACGTCCGGCTCGCGGTGTTGTTTTGTTCTTTCCTGACTTGAATCGGTGTCTCACGCAGACGCATTATGCCCGCGCATCGCGCCCCCTCCGGGTCTCATGATGCCGCGGGCGGGTTCCTCCTTGGTTCCACACCGATTCAAAATTCATGAAACCGTTTCTCTTTTCCTGTTGCGCCGCGCTTGCCGCGCCCGTGGCCGCCATCGCCTGCGACGAGTGCGGCGCCTCCGTGCCCGCTCCGGGGCAGCGCGTGGTCGAATACGATCTCCACATCGCCGAGCACCTGCTCAGTCCGGCGGGCAAGCCCGTGCGCGTCCTCGCCATCAACGGCGGCATTCCCGGCCCCACGCTGCGTTTCCGCGAGGGTGACTTCGCGCGCATCCGCGTGCATAACGGCCTCGCGCGCGAGGAAACTTCCACGCACTGGCACGGCCTGCTGCTGCCTAACCAGGAGGACGGCGTGCCCTACGTCACCACGCCGCCGATCCTGCCGGGGCAGACGCACACTTTCCAATTCACGCTGCGGCACAGCGGCACTTATTGGTATCACTCGCATACGCATCTCCAGGAGCAGAGTGGTGTGTATGGCGGCATCGTCGTGGAGCCGCGCGGCGGCGAGCCGGTGAAGGCGGATCGCGAACAGGTGCTCGTGCTCTCCGATTGGACGAACACCGATCCCCACGAGGTCATGCGCATGCTCATGCGCGGCAGCGACTACTTCGGCCTCATGCGGCGCAATGCGCAATCCGTGCTCGGCGCGTGGCGGAGCGGCCAGTTGAAGGATTACTTCCGCCGCGAGTGGGATCGCATGATGCCGATGGACATCTCCGACGTGGGCTATCACGCCTTTCTCATCAACGGACAACGCCAGACGCGCATCGAGGGCCGCCCCGGCGAGCGCGTGCGCCTGCGGGTCATCAATGCCGCGGCGGCGACATACTTTTACCTGCACTCCAGCGCCGGACCGCTGACCATCGTGGCGGCGGACGGCCCGCCGGTGCAGCCGGTGGCGGTGGACCGCTTTCTCATGGCCATCGCCGAGACTTACGACGTGCTCATCACCATCCCCGCGAGCGGCGAATACGAACTGCGCGCCACCACGCAGGATGGCAGCGGCCATGTATCCGCTTTCTTTGGAAAAGGCGAGCCGCATCCTGCCAGCGACCCGCCGCGGCCGAATCTCTACCGCATGGACGAGATGCTGAATCTCGCGCTGGAGGAGCAGGAGGACGACCCGCGCGCCGCGCTACGCCTGCCGCGCCCCGGATCGCCCTACCGCCTGCTGCGGGCCGTTCAAGACACGACGCTGCCCGCGCGGCTGCCGCGCCGGAAGATCACGCTTCACCTCACCGGCGACATGTTTCGCTACATCTGGGGTTTCGACGGCAAAACGATCGCACAGGAGCCTTACATCACGATCAAAAAAGGCGAGATCATCGAGCTGGAACTGGTGAACGACACCATGATGCACCATCCCATCCACCTGCACGGGCACTTCTTCCGCCTGCTCATGGGCCAGGGCGCGCGCTCGCCGTTGAAGCACACGGTGGACGTGCCGCCGATGAGCCGGCGCACCCTTGAGTTCGAGGCCAACGAGCGGCACGACTGGATGTTCCACTGCCACATCCTCTATCACATGATGAGCGGCATGGCGCGTGTCTTCCGCTATGAAACCGAGGCGGGCGCTGCCACCGGTCATCACGACATGGCCGCCGCTCCGAACGCGCCCCCAAGCGGACACACCCACGCCCACTCCGGCAGCCTCGGCGAGCATCAGCATGACATGGCCTACCTCTGGGGCGCGGCCTCTGTGCAGTCCCACATGAGCGAGGGATTGTTGAACTGGATGAATCCCAAAAACGACCTCCTGCTCGCCTGGGAAATCGGATGGCAGGGAGAAGTCGCGGACGATGCGGAATACGAAATCGACGCGGTCTATCAACGCTACTTCAACGCCAACTTCCAAGCCTTCGCTGGATACCGCCTGACGAATCAGGACGATGCCGAGGATCGCTTCATCGCGGGTATCAACTATCGCCTGCCGCTCATGCTGTGGGCCAATCTCAGCGTCGATAGCGAAGGCGACGGCCGGTTTCAGCTTGCCAAACAACTTCAACTCACCCCGCGCCTCGGCGTTTTCGGCGAGGTGTTTTATGACACCGGCTCCGGCTGGGAATGGACCGCCGGCGCCGACTTCACGCTCACGCGCAGCGTTTCTCTCATCGCTCAGTACCACTCCGATTACGATTTCGGAGCCGGCGTGCTCATCCGCTTTTGACGGCTTCTTGCCGTTGGAAAAACCAAACGAACAAACCCGCATCCACTAACGAACATCATGAAAACGACACTCCGCACCCTGACCGCCACCCTCCTGCTCGGCCTTGCGCTCGCCGCCTGCGCCACTTCCGAATCCACCGCCACCGCCGGCAAGGTCAAACCTTACCCGCTCAAGACCTGCCTCGTCACCGGCAACGATCTCGACAGCATGGGCGGCCCCGTCACCCGGGTCTATGACGGCCAGCAGATCAAATTTTGCTGCAAGCCCTGCGTGCAGAAGTTCGAGGCCAATCCGGGGAAATACCTGGCGCAGCTCAAGTGATCCCGGTGAGCGGAGCCTGCTCTTTTGCTCCAGGTTCCGCGCCGCCTCCGCCCGCGGAAAAGTGGGCGGGAACAGAGTCCGCGCCCTCCGGAGCGCGGGCGCCATCGCCCGCTGCGCTGAATCCGCTTTGCACTCTGCGCCCTGCGCTCTGCCGTTCCTCCAGGCTCCGCGCCGCCTCCGCCCACGGAAAAATGGGCGGGAATACAATCCCGCCCTCCGTGCCGCCATACCCTACCCCCCCAAATAATCTCCGGCCACCACGTCCTCCTCCCGCGTGTCTCCATGCACGCCGGCGGCGATGACGCGCTCCGTGACCTCCGCCAGATACTCCTGCAAGGTCTTGCTCAACTCCAGGTATTCCGGCCACAACGTCTCGTTCACAAACGAACGCGGCACCCTTGCCATCACCGTGGTGCGGCGCTGGCGGGCGTAGCGATACGGGTTGAGACCGTAGCGCCGCAACAGGGCGATGAAGAGTTTCTTCGACCAGTCGTCGTTGAGCTTGAAGCGGAACTCGATGGCCGGTTCCACCCGCTCCACCTCGCCCAGGCGGCGCTTGATGCGCGCGATGGCATCCGCGGCGGCTTCGCGTTCGCCCGGCGTGGCCGCGCCGGCGTGCAGCCGCTCGATTTTGCGCAGCTTGTCGATGAGGTCTTGCTCGTGCATGGACGGCCACTTTGACGGTTTGTGGGCCGAAAACAAACCCCTTGCATGTTATAACATCCGTGGTAACACGTCGGCATGGTTCTCGAACTCAAACTCCGCAAAGTGGGCAATTCCGTCGGTCTGGTGCTTCCGAAGGAGGCATTGGCACATATTCATGCAGAAGAAGGAGACGTCGTCACGCTGACAGAAAGTGAAAACGGTTTCAACCTCACGGCCAAGAATCCCCAATTTACCAAAGCGATGGCGGTTTTCGAGGATTTGTCCCGCCGTTATCGCAACACCTTGAGAGAACTCGCCAAGTGAACGAACCCCGCTGGATCACTCGTGAGGAATGCTTGGCGCTTCACGACATGATACTGTCCCAGCATGGCGGCATCCGTGGCGTGCGCGATGAGCATCTGCTGGAGTCTGCCTTGGCGAAGCCCCAGCACCTTTTCGCCTACGGCGATCCAACCCTGATGGATTTGGCCGCCAGCTATACGGCGGGAGTGGTCAAAAACCATCCTTTCTTGGATGGCAACAAACGCACCGGATTCATGCTGGGCGCCGGTTTTTTGGAACTCAACGGCCACCGCCTCACCGCCGGCGAAGCGGACGCGGCGCTGCGCACCCTGGCCTTGGCGGCGGGGGAGATGAGCGAGTCCGCTTACGCCGCCTGGCTGGAAGACAACTCCCACCCCGCGGAAACCGATGCCTGAGAGCAACCCCATCGCCGAAGATTTGTCCAAGCTGAAGGGGCTGCTGAAGGACGGCTTGGCCGGGCGGCTGCCGCCCGCGCCGGACCTGCGCATTCTCAACCTCGCCTGCGGGCGTTGTGACGAAGCGGAGACGCTCATCACCGTGGGGCAGGAACTCGCCGGGGACAAAGGCGGCGTCGAGATGATCGGAGCGGACATTCGCATCCGGGAAATCCGTCAGGCGCGCGAACGCCACGCCGGTCTTCCTGCTGAATTCCTGATCGAAGACGCCGCGCAACTTTCGCGCAACAAGGCGCTCGGCGACGACTTCGGCCTCGTTTTCCTGCGCCATCAAAACTTCTGGCACGGGCAGGAGTTGTGGAAAAAAATCTTCGACCAAGGCATCGCCAAACTGCGACCGGACGGCATGCTGGTCATTACCAGTTACTTCGACGTGGAGCATCGTCTGGCGCTGGAGGCGCTGCAAAAGATGGGCATGGAGATCGTCAGCAACCGCCGCAACAAAACTTCCCGCGCCCTGGCGGACGCGCCGGGCAAGTCCGTGGACCGCTGGGTGGCGGTGTTGCGGCGTTCCACGTAGCTCAGGCATTCTGCCTGAATTTAAAGACCGGGATGGCAGCCTGCGGAATACGCGGAACGCACAGAATCTGAAGAGTGGCGTTGCCAGCGTGCTTGCATCCAAAAAGTGAGAGCCGGTTGCAGCAGTCCCGGCCTTCTTTCTATCCATCCTGATGACTTGCCTGTTCCCCTGGCTCCGCGGATGATGCGCCGCGCCGGGGCCTGGCGCGGTGCGTTCCGCTCAAGAGCCGCTTGCGCGGCGGCGTTTTTCGGGAACCCTCCACGCTTGCCTTTTCCATGACTGAAACCTCCCCTTATTCCACGGTCGGCATCGACTTCGGCGGCACCTCGGTGAAGCTCGGCGTGTGCCGGGCCGGCGAGTTGCTGCGCACGGACGAACCCATCCCGACGGCGAACTTCGCCGGGCCGGGCGCGCTCATCGGCGAGATGGCGGCCCGCGTGGCGCGGCTGCGGCAGGACTTCCCGGACATCGCCGCCGTGGGCGTGGGCGTGCCGGGGCTGGTGGATTTCGACCGTGGCTTCATCCACGAGCTGACCAACGTGCCCGGCTGGAAGCATGTGCCGCTGAAGGCTCTGCTCGCGGAAAAGACCGGCCTGCCCGTGGTGGTGGACAACGACGCCAATGCCATGGCCTACGCCGAATTCCGCCACGGCGCGGCTCGCGGCCTGCGCAACGTGGTGGCGCTGACGCTTGGCACCGGCATCGGCGGCGGGCTGGTGCTGGACGGAAAGATGTATCGCGGCAGTTGCTTCTCCGCCGGGGAGATCGGCCAGATGAGCATCCACTTCGACGGCCGGCCCGGCCACTATGGCAACTTGGGCGCGCTGGAAAAGTACACTGGCAACCAGCAGATCGCCGAGCACGCCGTGCGGCGCTACGCCGAGGCCGGCATCGTCAAAGACATCGGCGCGTGCAGTCCGAAGGCCATCGCCGAAGCCGCGCAAAACGGCGACGACATCGCGCGCGGCGTGTGGGGAGAGGTGGCGGACTGGCTGGGCACGGCGCTGGCCGGCATCGCCTGGCTGCTGAACCCGGACGCCTTTGTCATCGGCGGCGGCGTGGCGCAGGCTGGGGATTTGCTGTTCGATCCCCTGCGGCGGCGTGTGCAGGGCATGGTGTCCTCAGTGGTCTGGGAGAAGCTGCAAATCCTGCCCGCCCGCTTCAGCAACGAAGCCGGCATCATCGGCAACGCCGCGCTCGCCGGAGACTTGGTGGAGTGACTGCCCGGCGCTTGCGCCCCATGGGATCATTTTGCAAGGCTCTTTGATCTCTTGACAATCGCATCGTTTCATCCGCCTCGGAGAAGCGGGGGCTTTTGCTCCTTCACTTCTCCCACAGCGCTTGCAACGCCTTCACCGTCTCCTCCACCAGCGCCTGCCCTCCGTCCGGGCCGATCTGGCTGCTCTGGATGACGGCGCCGTAGCCGCCGTGTTTGGCGGCGCGCTCGGTGGGCAGGTAGCTGCCGGGACCGGCGAGCTGGATGACGAAGGTCTGGATGCCGGGGCTGCGGGCCTTCATCTGGATGCCGAAGTCGGTGTAAAGCTCAAAGGCGTTGGTGGCGATGGCGGCATCGCCGAGGCGCAGGGCGTGCAGTTCCATTTGATAGGGCGGCTGGCTGCCGTCTTTCTGAGCGTTGAAGCGGTCGATGACGCGTTGGTTCCAAAGGTAGTTCCAGCGCTGGGCGGGATCGTCCTTGAATTTCTCCGCCTCGGTCACGGCGGCGGCACGTTCGAGGATGGTGACTTTGCGGTAAGGGAGGTCGATGGTCTTGACGGTGTGCTGAAACGGCACGTCATCACGGATGTCGTTGCGGGCGCCCTCGAGAGCTTCCTCCCAGGCGGTGACGATGCGGCGGGCCATTTCATCCACCCGGTTGAGATTGCCTCGCAGCTTTCTCATGCGCTCGTCGGCGGCGCGGTTGATGATGGGGCGGGAGGTGACATCGCCGCCGGCGCCGGTCCAGGCGAGGACGTGAAGCTGTTCGCCATGTTTCTCACGCAGCAGGTTGCGCGCGGGGTGCCAGAAGTCGGCGTGGATGGAGTTTCCTCCTTCGACCTGCTGGGAAGGGGAGGGGACATTGACCGCCGTGGCGATGAGTTGATCCTGCGCGTTCCAAAAGTACAGCACATCCACGCTGTGATCCTCAAAGCCCTCGATGCCGCGGAAGTTGGGCGAGTCGGGCTTGCCATACATGACGGCGGTGCCGTCGGCGTAGAAGGGACGGCGGTTGTGCGCGATGACGGCCACGCTCTGACCCCAGGCCACCTTGCCGGGCGCGCGCGCCGTCCAAGCCTCGACGATGCCGTCGGCGATGCGGGAGATCATCCACTCGGCGTATTCACCGGGGCGCATGATGCTGCCGTCCTCGGGCAGCGCGTATTTGCCCTCGGTGGTGACTGGCGCGGTGTGGGTGTGGGTGGCGCTCATGAAGATCTTTTGCAGGTCGCAGCCGGGCAGACGGTTCGCGAGTTTTTCCCGGACCCGGGCGAGCACGCCTTCACGGATGGCGACGAGATCGCAGGAGACGATGAGGGCTTGGTCGAGCACGGCATCGCCGTCGCGGGATTCGATGGCGAGCACGCTGGCCTGGATGGGTGTCTCGGGTTTTTGGGAAATGCGGATGCGGCGCTGGCCGTCGAGCGCGACGGGGCGGTCCGGGGTGATGTCCACAGTGGCGGCGCCGATATGAAGAGTGGCGGCGGTGGCGGAACCCGCAAGCGGGCAGACGCAAAGCGCAAGGAGGAAGGCGAAGGTCGGGAGGCGGTGCATGGGCAACCAACGCGGAAAAACAGGGTTCTGTTGCGGCGCGGTGATGAAACAGCGGCGCTCGCGACGTTTTTTCCGGCCTATGAAAAAGCTTCTCTGTTCCGCCCTGATTCTCTCCGCCGCCGTCCACGCCGCTGACGACGGCTTTGTCTCCCTGTTCAACGGCAAGGATCTCGCCGGCTGGATCGCCCCGGAAGGCGACAACGGGCATTGGAAAGCGCTGGACGGCGTGATCGATTACGACTCGCTCAGCGAGGCGCCGGGCAAAGACAAGAACCTGTGGACGGAGAAGGAATACAAGGACTTCACGCTGCGCATCGACTGGCGGTTGAAGGAGACCACGGGGCTTTACGACATGCCCATCGTGCTGCCGGACGGCACGCACAAGCTCGACGCGGACGGCAACGAAATCAAAATCCCCACGCCGAACGCGGACAGCGGCATCTACCTGCGCGGCACGAGCAAGGCGCAACTCAACATCTGGTGCTGGCCCATCGGCTCCGGCGAGGTCTATGGCTACCGCATGGACAAAACCATGCCGCCGGAAGTGCGCGCGGGCGTGACGCCGAAGGTGAAGGCGGACAAGCCGGTGGGCGAGTGGAATACGTTTGAAATCACCATGAAAGGCGACCGCCTCACCGTGGTGCTCAACGGCCAGACCGTGATCGAGAACGCGCAACTGCCCGGCGTGCCCGAGGCCGGAAAAATCGCGCTGCAACACCACGGCGGCAAAAACCCGAAGACCGGTGAGCTGTCGGCGGCGTCGAGTTTGATCCAGTTCCGCAACATTTCGATCAAGGAGTTATAACTCTATTTTGGCATTCAGGGTAGGATTTCGTCAGGCCGATGGGTGACAGCGGAGCCGGGGGGACGCACTCGGGAAGTCTGACGACTTCCGCTACTGGTAGCCGAACTCGTGAGAGTTTGGTTGGGTGACAGCGGAGCCGGGGGGCGCACTGGGGAAGTCTGACGACTTCCGCTACTGGTAGCCGAACTCGTCAGAGTTTGGCTGGGTGATGACGGAGCCGGGGGGCGCACTGGGGAAGTCTGACGACTTCCACTACTGGTAGCCGAACTCGTGAGAGTTTGGTTGGGTGACAGCGGAGCCGGGGGGCGCACTG
>CAZNKC010000097.1:13021-18071 GCA_964573315.1 uncultured Verrucomicrobiaceae bacterium
GACTTCCACTACTGGTAGCCGAACTCGTCAGAGTTTGGCTGAGTGATGACGGAGCTTGGGGCCGCACGCTCCTCTCGCGGAGCGAGAAGGCCACTTTACAACGCATTCGCCCGCAGCCAGGCGATGCTGCGCTCGAACTCGCCTTTTTGATGGGCGACTTCGGCGGCTTTTTTGCCGTCGCCTTCCGGGGCTTTGAAGCCGGGGATTTCCTGGCCGCGCTTGGCGAAGTTCAGAAAAGCGGCGAAGTCGGCGGCGGGCATGTTGGGGAAGATTTTCCAGAAGTCATCCGCGCGCCAAGTGAAGGGCCGGGCGAAGCCGGAGATGGTCTCCACCTGCAAGGGCACGCCGGGCGCCAGTTCGGCGAAGCGTTTGGCGTAGGCTTTGAAATCCACCAGTCCCTCTCCGATAGCGGTCCACTGCACGGCCACGCCTTCTTCGGTTTCCCACACCATGCTGTCGCGCACGCTGCTGCAGATCGTGTACGGCCCCACGGTCTCCAGATGCCGCAGCGGTTCCTCCATCGCCCACACCGCGTTGCCGGGGTCGATGTTCGCGCCGACGTACTCCTTGCCCGCGGCTTCGATGAGGGCGACGAGTTCATGCGACTGCATGTCACCCGCGTGGTTTTCGACGGCGATTTTGATGCCCTCGCCTTCGGCGAAACTGCGGCAGGCTTGGCAGGTGGCGACGACTTGCTCGATGTGCCGGTCGATGCCGCCGTCACTGAAGCGGTCTTTTTGGTTGCCCAGGAAACAACGCGCCACCGGAGAGCCGAGTTTTTTGGCGACGCGGATGGTGTGCTTCAAATGCTCCTCCGGCGTGCCGAAGGTGTCCTTCCAGGTGCTGGAGGTGGCGCACACGCTGCCGGTGCCGACGTAGAGCCGCAGCCCGGCTCGGTCCGCTTGATCCTTGAGCCCTTGCAGATAGCCGTCCTCGAAATTTTCAAACACGCCCAACTCGGAAAGGAACACCGTGTCCAGTTTCAACCCAGCTCCGTAGGCGATGAATTCTCCCGCCTTCCAGCCCGTGGCGCGCACGGCGAAATGGTCGAGGCCGAGCGTCAGCCCGCCGGACCCGGCGGCTTGGGCTTGAAGACGAGAAGCGGAGGCAAGACCGGCGGCAAAGCTGGAGGCGGTGGTGAGAAAGCGGCGACGGTTCATCATGCCGCCAAGCTGCATGAAATGCGCAAGGACGTCAACACCCTGCGGGAGCAACGTCTCGGATCAGGCGACGGCGAGCGGGAAGTGTCGATGACACGACAGACACCATACGAGCCGTTTCTCGCATCCGTTTTGTTCGCCTTAGTCCCTCACTCGTGAAAAGTGAACACGTTTGCGACGATTTTTGAGGGTAGGAAAATCTATGGCAGGAAAATTTTTGAAATCTTCTTGCCATAGATTTTCCTACCCCTTTGGCTTCCGGCTTCGCCGGGTTGGGGTCATGCTGTTCAGTGGTCAATTATGTATTTCGGTGTTGGGAAGCAGTTCCTTGAGCCTCTCAAGGCCCTTCGCGGAGATTCCCGTGTTGGAAAGTATGAGAGTTTTCAATGACTTGCATCTTGCGAGGTGCTTAACAGCGTCATCTGTGAGCAAACTCTTCCCGTAGTCCTCCCCAGCGGGAGCGTTGGATATCTCCAAGTAACTGAGCTTCGGAAGTGCCGCGAGCATGATAATGTCTTCGTTTTGTATTCCTGATTCCAACACGCTCAGCACCTCGAGACTCATTCGATTGCCGATCTTTTGAAATCCAGCCGTGGTCAAGTTCGGAGCAACGATCCTCAGCTCTCGTAGGCGAGGGAACACCGTCAAAGATTTCGCGATAGCGTCGTTGAAGTCTGCATGTCCGCTAATCGCCACAAGCGCCCCGTCAGTATCGAACACAACATGCGTTGCGGGAAGGCCCAGAACTGCCCGGAGGGAATCGGCATACAGCATCGAATCCTTCAGGGGCATGTCGGCAGCTCGACTGCTGGCTGTAATGAGGAGCGCAACTGCAAATGCAAGACCCAATCTTTTCATGTCAGTTTCTCAGGTTAATGTTTCCGATTGAACATCACGTTGTGCTTGTGGGATAGGCGAAATCATTTCACTCCTCCTTATCGAGTTTGTTGTTGGTCAGGGTGTTGTTCTCGCCGCCCTCGACTTTCAAGGAAGGCGCGGGAGCGCGGCCGGGGCGGCGGTCGCGAATGAGGTTGCCGGTGACGAGGCTATCGCGCACGTTTTTGAGCAGCAGCCCGGCGCCGTCGCTGTCGAGGATGGTGCAGTTGGCGATGTTGAAGGTGTCGCAGTTCTCGACGAGCAGCGCGGCGGGATGCTGGCGCGCGCCGTTGATGTGGAGGCCGGTGAGGGTGCAGTCGCGGCTGCTGCGGAAGACCACGCCGCCCTTGGCTTTCTCGTTGCGGGCGCCTATGAAGTAGCGCGGGTTGCGGTCGAAGACGTTGGCGCCGACGGCGACGTTGCTGCTGTCCTCGACCAGCAGGTCCAGCTCATGGCCGGAGCCGATGCTGTTGCCGCTGATGACCACGTTGCGCGCGTGCTGGAGGTGGATGTTGATTTCCACGTCGGAGAGCACGTTGTCGCCGACGGTGAGGTGGCCCCATTGGGTGGTGTCGTCGTCGCCGCGCGGTTTGCCTTTGCCGATGAAGCGGATGTTGGCGGCGCCGGGGGCCGGGAAATGCTGGAGGGTGCAGCCGACGATGGTGACCTCGGCGGTGGAGCCTTCAGAACAATCAATCAACACGTTGGCGGTGGGCGGGCCTTCGGGGTCCATGTTGCCTTCGATGTCGCAGGTGCCGATTTGCAAATTGCGTACGCCGCCGCCGCGCGACACCACGCCGCCGCCGCCGTTGTAACTGATGTGGCTGCCGATGATGTTGGACTGATGAAGATCGACGTGATCGTAATACACGCCGGCGCCGCGGTTGTGATAGAGATGGCAGTCGCTGATGATGACGTTGCGGTTGCGCTCCACCAGATGGATGCCGTGGCGGGCCTCGCGCACGGTGGTGCGGGTGATGGTGAGCTGCATGGTGCCGGTGGCCTGGATGCCATCCGCCTCTTCATGCGCGCCGACGATCTCCAGGCCGTCCACCATCGGGCTGCGCTGGCGGTCCCAGACATCGGGTTTGAAGCTGGCGGGATTGGCGGAGCCGCCGTGGGTGCCGATGAACTTGAAGGCCGGTCCCGCGCCCGCCATGACGATGCGCGCCGTGCCGTCGCCGGCCAATGAAACGAAGCCGGTCTCGTCGAGCGCGATCACCACCGTCCGCGTCAGCCGGTACGTGCCGCGCGGAAAACGAACGGTGCCGGAGCCGCTGTTGACGGCTTTTTGAATGGCGTCGGTGTCATCCGCCTGGCCGTCTCCCACCGCGCCGTGGGCGGTGACGAGGGACTCGGCGGCTGCCTGTGCGCTGGCGCGCGGGGTGATGCTGAGAGCGAGGCTGAGAACGAGAGCGGAGAGAAACAGGTGGCGTGTCATCGGGGGAAGATAACGCGGGTTGGGCGGGAAGTTCGTCAAGGTTTTGGGGGGAAGGGGGGCGCCACCAAGGAGAGGCGGTTTGCAATCGCCCGCATAGAAAGACTGGGCGGTTCATTCCAGCCGGGATGAACCACTAGGCGGTTGCAAACCGCCTCTCCTTGGTGGCGCGCTTGCAAAGCGCCCCCTTGATCTGTTGACAGAATGGCCCGCCTCCTGAGAATGGAGCGCCTATGAGAAAAAAGCCCGCCGATGTGCGCCAGCTAGCGGCGCTTACCGTCTTGCATGTGCGCAGCGGGCGCGGCACCTCGCGCAAGGCGCTGGCGGACCTGATGGATTTGTCCCCCTCCACCTCGGGGTTGTACGTGGATCAATTGATCGCGGCAAAGTATTTGCAGGAATCCGGCCTGGAGCGGGGGCGGATGGGGCGGCCCAAGCGGCGGCTGGAGACGCGCCCGCAGGCGGGCTGGTTCGCGGGGGTGGAGTTCAACGCGGAGCGGGCGCAAGCGGTGCGGCTGGATTTTTCAGGCAACATTACCGGCACGGCGGAGTTGCGGCTGGCTCCGGACCTGCACAAGCAGGCCGTGGTCGGGGAAATTCGCAAAGCCGTGGCGCATCTCGGCGGCCAGGACCAGGGCGGCGCGCCGCTGCTCGGCATCGGCATCGGCGTGCCGGGCGTGGTGGACTCCGCCGCCGGCGTGGCGCGGCACTATGACTTCATCCGCGACTGGTCGGACGTGCCCCTGGCGCGGCTGCTGCGCGAGCGCTTCAAAACACCCGTGATCTTGGAAAACAACCTGCGCTGCATCGCGCTGGCCGAGCGCTGGTTCGGCGGCGGGCGGGACATGCGGGACTATGTCATCCTCGGCCCGCGCAGCGGGTTCGGCGTCGCCGTGGTGCATGGCGGCCAGATCTTGAGCGGAGCCGGCCATGCCGCGGGCGAGGTGGGCAACTGGCCCTGGCCGCTGCCTTCAGGCCCAGGCCAGATGCACGACGCGCTCTCATCCCCCGCCGTGTGGCGGCGGCTGACGGGCGCTCCCCCCGCCGCCCGTGAGCCCGCCAACCTGCGCGAAGCCCTGGCCGTCTTCGCCGGAAAAAACACGCCGGAACTGGCCGCCGTGCGGGACGACTTCGCCCGCGCCACCGGCTGCCTGCACCTGCTGCTGGACAGCGAGGCCTACTTCCTGCACGGCCCGCTCTGCGCGCTGGGCCAGCCGTTTTGGGATGAAGTTTCGGCTCGCGCCGCCGGGTTGATGCCGCGTCTGGCCGCGCGCCCACCGCGCATCCGCTGCTCCACCCTCCACGACGACGCCGGCGCGCTCGGCGCGGCGAGCTTGGCGATGGAGCATTGGACACCGCCTTAAAATCGTTCTCCTACTCGTCCTCGTCCTCGAAAAATCGGAACGAAGAAGAAAGCCAATTCTTGCGGGAAGAGGGCAAAGAAACGCGGCAGCGTTTTGGAGCAAGTGTTGCGCTTGGCGCAGTTTTGGATTGGGGGAGAACGAGGCAGACTGTGCGGGCGTCTTTTCCGCGTCAACGCCTCCCGTCGCACGAATCCAAAGCGGTGCAAAGCCCC
>CAZNKC010000098.1:0-17901 GCA_964573315.1 uncultured Verrucomicrobiaceae bacterium
CCGCAATCCACAATCCGCAATCAATTGAACCGCCTCCTGCAAAGCCCGCGCTACGGCGAGCGCATGGCCTGGGACTGGCTGGAGGTGGCGCGTTACGCGGACACGCACGGCTATCAGAAAGACAACCTGCGCAGCATGTGGCGCTGGCGGGACTGGGTGGTGGATGCCTTCAACCGTAACTTGCCTTTTGACCAGTTTACTCTCGAACAGATCGCGGGGGATTTGCTGCCTCATGCCACCACGGATCAACTCATCGCCACGGGCTTCAACCGCAACCATCGCATCAACGCGGAAGCGGGCGCCATCGATGAGGAATATCGCGTCGAGTACGTGGTGGATCGGGTGGAAACGATGGCCACCGCCTGGATGGGCCTGACCGCCGGCTGCGCGCGCTGCCACGATCACAAGTTCGATCCGCTGTCGCAGCGCGAGTTCTTCTCGTTGTTCGCCTTTTTCAACAATGTGGACGAGCGCGGCAACGACGGTGTCGAAGCCACGGCGGCTCCGGCTTTGACCCTGCCGGTGGCGGGCATGGAAAAGTGGGTGACGGCCAAACGACGCGCGCTGGCCTTGGCGGACGCGGCCTTGGAAAAGGCGGCGAACGCGGCGGATGTGACGGCTTGGCGGAGCGAACAAAAACAACGGCTGGAGGCGGGCGGACTGTGGCGAGTGCTGGAGCCGCACGAGGTCAAGGGCCAGGACAAGGGTTCCGTGTTCACTCCGCAGGCCGACGGCTCCATTCTGTTCAGCGGGGCGAATCCGCTCAATGACGTGCAGACGGCGCGGGTGCGTTTGGGCGGAGATTTCACCTTGCGCGCGCTGCGGCTGGAGGCGCTGCCGGACCCGAGCCTGACCGGCGGCAGTCTGGCGCGCAGTTTCGACGGCGCTTTTCTGCTGTCCGGTCTCGAACTGGAGGTGGATGGAAAGCCGCTGCCTTTGAGCGCGGCTTCCGTTTCGCATGAGACGGCAGGGGGTACGCTTGATTTGGCGCTGGATGGTGATCCGCTGACCGGCTGGCGGGTGGCGGGAGACTTGCGGGAGCCGGTGCGCGCGGTGTTTCATCTGGCGCAGCCCGCGCGGTTGAAGGCGGGGTCCGAACTGGCGGTGCGGTTGCGTTACGAATCGCGCGAGGAACAGTTCCTCATTGGCCGCTTTCGCCTGAGCGCGGGCGCGGCGGCGGAGTTGACGGCGGAATCGCCGGAGCTGCCGCAATCCCTGGCGGAAGCGGTGCTTGGCGGCGGGGAGAAGGCGTTGCGGCGCGCTTACCGGGAGACCGCGTCCGAGTTGGAAGCCTTGCGGCAGGCGCGGCAACGCGCCCGCGCGGAGTTGGCCGAAGCGGAGGCCGAGGCCACCACTTCCGTCATGGTCATGCGTGAGCGCGACGGTGAGCCGCGCCCCGCGCATGTGCTCAAACGCGGCCTCTACGATCAGCCCGGCGAGGTGGCGCCGCCGGATGTACCTGCCTTTTTGAACCTGCCGCTGCCGCCCGACGCTCCGCGCAATCGCCTCACCCTGGCGCGCTGGCTGGTCGATGCGCGCCACCCGCTCACCGCGCGCGTGGTGGTGAACCGGCTTTGGCAGCAATGCTTCGGCACCGGCTTGGTGAAGACCAGCGAGGACTTCGGATTCCAAGGCGAGCGCCCCAGCCATCCCGAACTGCTCGACTGGCTGGCGGCGGAGTTCATCGCCAACGGCTGGGATATAAAAGCGCTGCTGCGCCTGCTCATGACCTCGGATACCTACGCACGTTCGTCGCGGGTAACGCCGGAGCAACTCGAGCGCGATCCCGACAACCGCCTGCTGGCGCGCGGCCCACGTTTCCGCCTGCCCGCGCCCATGCTGCGCGACCAAGCCCTGGCCGTGAGCGGCCTGCTGGTGGAGCAATTGGGCGGGCCGCCGGTCAAACCCTATCAACCGCCCGGCTTGTGGGAAGCGGTGGCCGGCGTCAACAGCAACACCGTCACCTACGTCCAAGACCACGGCTCCAAACTGCGCCGCCGCAGCCTCTATACCCTGTGGAAACGCAGCGTGCCGCCGCCCAACCTCATGATCTTCGACGCCGCCTCCCGCGAGACCTGCTCGGTGTCGCGCCCGCGCACGAACTCGCCGCTGCAAGCTCTGGTGACGCTCAATGACACCACCTTTGCCGAAGCCGCGCGCGCCTTGGCCGAACGGACGCTGACGGGCGGAGGCGACGACGAAACCAAACTGCGCCAGCTCTGGCTGACCACCCAAGCCAGCGCCCCGGAGCAGCGCGAGCTTGCCGTTCTGCGCGATGCCCTGAAACGCCATCGAGCGCGCTATCAAGCGCAACCTAACCTGGCCCGCCAGCGAATCCGCGTGGGCGAATCCAAACTAACCCAAGGGCTGGACCCCCAAGAAACCGCCGTCTGGACCGAACTCGCCGAAATCATGCTTAACCTTGACACCACCCTGACCCGCCCCTGACCCAAGCCGAAGCCAAAAAGGTAGGAAAATTGTTGGCAGGAAAATGTTTGAAATATTCCTGCCAACAATCTTCCTACCTTCAAAAATCGCGGCAACCGCGCCCGCTTTTCACGAGTGAAGAGCCAACTTGACCCAACCTTGACCACCTTGACCTCTCCAACCCTCCATCGTCGCACCTTCCTCCAGCAGCTCTCCGGCATCAGCCTGGGCGCCACGGCGTTGCGCAGCCTGCTGGGCGCGGAAGCCAAGCTGCCGTTGTTTCCCGCGCGCGCCAAGCGGGTGATCTATCTGTGCCAGTCCGGCGCGCCCTCGCAGATGGATTTGTTCGATCCCAAGCCCGGACTCGCCCGCCGTTTCAATGAAGACCTGCCGGAGTCCATTCGCGCCGGGCAGCGCCTTACCACCATGACCTCCGGCCAGGAGCGTTTCCCCGTGGCCCCGGCGATCTTCCGTTTCGCGCGGCATGGGCGCAGTGGGATGGAAATCAGCGAGCTGCTGCCGCACACCGCTGCCATCGCCGATGAAATCTGCCTCATCCGCTCCATGCACACCGAGGCGATCAATCACGACCCCGCCATCACCTTTTTGCAAACCGGGTTCGAACAGGCGGGCCGGCCCAGCCTTGGCGCCTGGTTGAGCTACGGCCTCGGCACGCCGAACGCCGACCTGCCCGCCTTCGTCGTCATGCTCTCGCGCGGCAGCGGCCGGCCCAACTGCCAGCCGCTTTATGACCGGCTTTGGGGCAGCGGCTTCCTGCCCTCCCGGCATCAGGGCGTGAAGTTTCTGGCCGCGGGCGACCCCGTGCTTTATCTGGAAAACCCGCCCGGCTCCTCCGCGGCGGCGCGGCGCGAGAACCTGGACGGCATCGCCGCGCTCAATCGGATGCAGCACGAGCGCTTCGGCGATCCCGAGACGCTGACGCGCATCGCGCAATACGAGATGGCCTTCCGCATGCAGACCTCGGTGCCGGAAGTCGCCGACCTCTCGGACGAACCCGAAAGCACGTTCAAGCTCTACGGCGAGAACGCCCGCATCCGCGGCCACTACGCCAGCAACTGCCTGCTGGCGCGGCGCTTGATCGAGAAAGGCGTGCGTTTCGTGCAGCTCTATCACATGGGCTGGGACCAGCACAACGCCCTGCCCAAACAAATCCGCGGCCAGTGCGCCGACACCGACCAGCCTTCCGCCGCCCTGGTCAAAGACCTCAAACAACGCGGCCTGCTGGACGACACCCTCGTCATCTGGGCCGGCGAGTTCGGCCGCACCATCTACAGCCAGGGCGAGCTGACCGCCGACAACTACGGCCGCGACCACCACCCGCGTTGCTTCAGCCTGTGGCTGGCCGGAGCCGGCATCAAGCCCGGCCACGTCCACGGCCGCACGGACGATTACTGCTACAACATCGTCGAAGACCCCGTGCATGTGCATGACCTCAACGCCACCCTGCTGCACCTCCTCGGTCTCGACCACGAACGTCTCGTCTATCGCCATCAGGGCCGCGACTTCCGCCTGACCGACGTGCATGGTCATGTGGTGAAGGGGATTTTGGCTTAGGAGTGCAGGGCTGGCCCAACTTGGCGAGTGCGACCGAGCCGGTCGCACCACGCGGCGCGGCGGCGCCTTGGACTGCGGCAGCCCTGCTGCCGCTTTTCGGGAGCCAGCCTTGCTGGCGGGTCTTGCGGGAACGCGAACCCAGATGAGAAAGCTGTGAAGCGGAGGAGTCACCCGTGTCGGCGTAGCGCACCCCCGGCAGCAAGGCGGCCATCCCCCCAAAGCGGCAGCAGGGCTGCCGCAGTCCATGTCCGTGGACACCGGAGGTACTGCTCAAAACTCAGCGTTTTCAGATATTTAAGCTCAATTTAATACTTGCTATTTATCGAATTCTTCATAATTTTTAGAAAATAGGGGCTTTGGGAGACGATCTCTCATTGCGCCCTTGCGCGTGCCATGCTTCCGCTCGTCCAACAGCTTCTCAAAGACGCCGGCATCGGGGAGAACTCCGATGTGGTGGCGGCTGTGGATGAGGCTTGCTACAACCAGACGTCGTTCGTGGATTCGGTGCTGGATTGCGAGGGGGTGCGGGAGCGGGATTTCCTGGTGGCGCTGGCTCATGCGCTGAGCCTGCCGTGGTGGGAGATGGACCCGGCGCGGCCCGTGGATGGGTCGGTGCGGCGGCAGTTGCCGGCGGAGCTGGCGCTGCGTTACCGGCTGCTGCCGCTGGGCCTGGAGACGCCGCCGGAGGGCGAGGAGGGCATCACGCTGCTGCATGTGGCGACTTGCGATCCGCTGAACTTGGTGGCGCGGCAGCATGTGGCGGCGAGCGTGAACCATGCCATCGTCTGGCATGTGGGGCTGCGCACGCAGATCGTGGAGGGGTTGCAAAAGCTCTACGGCCTGGGCGCGGACACGTTTGAAAAAATCCTGCGTGGCCGCGCGGACTGGGCCAATGACGAGCTGCGCGAGGAGGTGACGGTGCTCGACGACGAGGAGGACGAGGAAGCGAGCGTGGTGCGTTTTGTGAATCAAATCATCCGGCGCGGGCTGGAGCAGCGGGCCACGGACATCCACGTCGAGCCGCAGCAGGACCGGCTGCGCATTCGTTATCGCATCGACGGCCGGCTGGAGGAGCTGCCGGTGCCGGAGAATATCAAATCGCTGCAGGCGTCGGTGATCGCGCGCTTGAAGATCATGGCGCGGCTGGACATCGCGGAGCGGCGGCTGCCGCAGGACGGACGCATCAATCTGGAGATGGACGGCCTGGCCATCGACGTGCGCGTGGCCACCATCCCGTCGGTGGAGGGGGAGAGCATCAGCCTGCGCCTGCTGGGGCAGCAGCAGGTGAGCATCGACACGCTGGGCATGACGGACACGGTGCGGCCGGTGGTGGAGGAGTTGCTGAAGCTGCCGAACGGCATCATCCTCATCACGGGGCCGACGGGGAGCGGGAAATCGACCTCGCTCTACGCTTTCCTTTCCGAACTCAACAGCACGCACCGGCGCATCGTGACCATCGAGGATCCGGTGGAGTACAAGATGCCGGGCATCGTGCAGATCGCGGTGAAACCGGAGATCGGGCTGACCTTCGCCACCGGGCTGCGCAGCATTTTGCGCGGCGATCCGAACGTGGTGATGGTGGGGGAAATGCGCGATCTGGAGACGACGGAGATCGCCATCCGCGCGGCGCTGACGGGCCACCTCGTGTTCAGCACGCTGCACACGAACGACGCCATCGGCGGCATCACGCGCTTGATCGACATGGGCGTGGAGCCGTTCCTGGTGGCGAGCGCGGTGCGGGCTTTCTTCGCGCAACGCCTGGTGCGGAAGCTGTGCCCGGTGTGCAAGACGCCGGCGGAGCTGGACGATGCCTATTTGCGGTCGGTGGATTTTCCGATGAACGTGCCGGGCACGCCGATGCGCGCGGTGGGCTGCGAGGCCTGCCGGGACAGCGGCTACCAGGGCCGGCTGGCGATTTACGAGGTCTGCCTGCTGACGGGCGCGCTCCAGCATTTGATCAACTCCCGCGCCCATCCGGCGGAGATGTACCGGCAGGCGCTCAAGGACGGCTACCTGCCGATGCGCGAGTACGGTTTTCAAAAGGTGCTGGCCGGAGAAACGACCATCGAAGAAGTGCTCGCCGTGACAGCCACCGACCGCTCCACGCATGAGATGGAAACCATGATGCCGCGAGGGGTCACTCTCACTCACGCATGAACCTACTCCAATCCGCAATCCGAAATCCACAATCCGAAATCGTCTAATGCCCACCTTCGTCTATACCGCCCAAGGCCCCGCTGGATTGATCCAGGGGGAGTTGAGCGCCGCCGATCGCTCGGAGGCGTTCGCGCTGCTGGGGCGGAAGCGGTTGCAGCCGGTGCGGCTGGAGCAGTCGGCAGAGCGCGCGGCTTCGGCGAAAGCGGAGAGCAAGGCGCGGGCCGCGGGCAAAACCAAGGCGGTGGCGCAGGCGGATGTGCTGCAAAGGGATGGCGCGCTGCATTTGAAGCTGCCGCAGGTGGTGTTGTTCACCGAAGAGCTGAGCGACCTGCTCGGCGCGGGCATCCAGCTCGAGCCGGCGCTGGCCACGATGGAGCGGCGGCGCGAGTTGAGCGGCATCAAGACGCTGGCGGCGGCGCTGCGCTCGAAAATCCGCGACGGCATGGCGTTCTCGAAGGCGCTGGCTTCGACCAGCCCGAGCTTCGGCAATCTGTTCTGCGCCTTGGCTTCGGCGGGCGAGGCGAGCGGGACGTTGAGCGCGATTTTGAAGCGGCAGGCGGAGTACCTGCGGGCGCTCCAGGCGCTGCGCAGCAAGGTGCTGTTCGCGATGATTTATCCGGCGTTCCTGATCGCGGCCTCGTTGTCGGTGACGCTGCTGTTCGTGGTCTATTTGATCCCGAAGCTGACGGAGCTGCTGGACTCGACCGGCGGCAGCCTGCCGCTGGGCGCGCAGATCATTTTGAAGGTCAGCGAGTTCGCCAAGTCGTGGTGGTGGATGGCGGCGCTGGGCGCGGCGTGCGGCGGCATCCTGCTGCGCGCCTGGCTGACGCGGCCGGAGTCGGCGATTCCCTGGGCGCGGTTCAAGCTGCGGCTGCCGCTGTTCGGGGCGGTCTTGAAGACGCGGTTCCAGGTGCAGTTTTTGGAAACGATGGCGAATCTGGTGGGCAACGGGCTGCCGATGGTGAACGCGATGCAGCTCACGCATCAGGCGATCGAGAATCCGTATTACAAGCAGGAGTTCGCCAAGGTGATCGACCTCGTGGCGGAGGGCATGGCGCTGAGCCGGGCGCTCGACCGCAGCGGGCTGTTCCCGCCGCTGCTGCTGGACATGGTGAGCGTGGGCGAGCAGACGGGCGATCTGGCGGACGCCCTGCGCAAGGCGGGGGAACGCTTCGACCGCGAACTGAGCAAGAAGGTGGACAAGCTCAGCGCCATGGCGCAGCCGCTCATTGTGGTACTGATGGCGGGCATGGTGGGCATCATGGCTTACCTCATGATCACGAGCATTTTCCAGACGATCACTTCGATCCAAACCAAGTAAACAAACCTCACTCCATCAACAACGCTACTGCCATGAAAACTCGAAATCCGAAATCCGAAATCCGAAATCCGAAATCCGCCGGGGGCTTCACGCTCATTGAAATGGTGCTGGTGCTGGGCATCGTGGCGCTGCTGGTCGGCGCGGGCATTTTCTCGCTGATCGGCGTGCTCGACACCGGCAAGGAAAGCCGGGCGAAGGGTGACATCAACACGTTCACGGCGGCGCTGCGCGCTTATGAGACGTCGAACATGTTTCTGCCGACGACGGAGCAGGGTTTGATGGCGCTGGTGGAGAAACCCAGCGCGCGCCCGCAGCCGCAAAACTGGCGTCCGTTCATGAAGAAGGTGCAACTGGACCCGTGGGGGAATTCTTATCACTACCGGCGTCCGGGCACGAAGGACAAAGGCGGGTTTGATCTTTACTCGGCGGGGCCGGACGGTGTGCCGGATACGGCGGATGACATTGGGAATTGGGGGCTTTGAGGAATGATGAGATGAAGGTCCGCATTGCACAGTTGGAACGGTATGGGTGCGAGCCAGCGGCTCGCACCACGGGCTGCTGTGCTGCGGGCTGGCAACATCGTGGGGCGGGCCGCTGGCCCGCTCGGTGGGTTTTGGCGCGAGCCAGCGGCTCGCGCCACAGTTTGAGTGCGAGCCAGCGGCTCGCACCACGCGGATTCACGCTGCTCGAGGTGATCGTGGCGATGAGCATCGGGTTGATTGTGCTGGGGGTGTCCGTGCTGAGCATCTCCGGTGTGCAAGATGATAACCGTCTGCGGCGGCTGGCGACGGACATTGAGGGCACGGTGCGCGGGGCGTTGCTGGAAGCGGTTTCGACGCAACGCCCGGTGCGGCTGGCGCTGGACGGCGGGCTGGGCGGCGATGGCGCGGTGTTGGTGCGGCGCTACGGCGAGGCGAAGTTCCGCGAGGCTCGGCGCGGGGAGTTTTGGGAGTTCAGCCCCACCGGCATCTGCGAGCCGGTGGAGGTGCGTTTGGAAACCACGCGGGGTGAGATCGAACTGGCGTTTGATCCGCTGACGGGCATGGCGAAGCGGCGCGGCATCATTGTGAAAGGGGGTGGGGCGTGAGAGTGCGTTGGCGGGCAAAGCGCAGAGCGCAAAGCGCAGAGCGGCACGCCCTGCGCCCTGCGCTCTGCGCTTTGCCCCAAGGTTTCGTGCTGCTGGAGATCGTGATGGCGCTGGGGTTGTTCGCGCTGGTGGCGGTGGGGATGACGCAGGCGCTGGATCAGATCGCGCAGACCTCGAAGCTGGCGCGGCAGGAGGCGCAGCTTTTGCGGGCGCTGGACTCGGCGCTGGCGCAGGTGACGCATCTGCCGGAGTTCACGCAGTCGCGCTACGATTTTCCGAAAAGCGACGACGGCATCGACGCGGCGGCGGCGGTGGAACGGGTGGAGCTTTACACGCAGGAGAAGGCGCTTTTGGACAAGATGTATCGCATCCAGGTGGAAGCCTGGATCAAGGAAGGAACCACCGTCGTGCTGCGGCGCGGCATTGAGACTTATGTTTATTCACCCCAAAGCTCGCTCTGAACGCCCGCACCATTGTGGGGCGGGCCGCTGGCCCGCCCGGTGGGTGCGAGCCAGCGGCTCGCGCCACGCGCTGTGGAGCGGGCCGCTGGCCCGCCCGATGGGTGCGAGCCAGCGGCTCGCGCCACGCGGCTTCACGCTGCTGGAGGTGCTGGCGGCGATGGCGCTGATCACGTTTGTGATCGGCGGCGTGTACGGCATCTCCGGCACGGCGGTGGAGCTGGGCCGCAGCATGGGCGAGGCGCGCGTGGTGGAGACACGGGTGACGAATTTCGTCTCGGTGTGGCGGGATTACTTCGAGAATCTGACGCCGGACATCCTCTTCTCGGCGGGCGTGGAAAAAACCGCGCACGGCGGCGCGGGCGCGCTGCTCATCGAGGGCGGGCCGATGCCCTTTGCCTGGCATCCGCTGCTGCGGCAGGCGGAGGCGGTGGAGTTCCGCGTGGAGCGCGGCGGCGACGGCAAGCTGGCGCTGGTGGTGCGGCATTTGCAAAAACCGGAGCGGCCCACGAAGCCGGGCGATTACGAGGTGATCGCCGCCATGCCGCTGCTGGAGGGGCTGGAGAAAATGACCTGGCAGTTTTACGAACCGGAGGACGAGCAATGGTTCTCGAATTGGGATCCGAAGAGCCGGCCCATGCCGCCGCTGTTCATGCGGATGCAATTTCAACTCGGCGAGGACCCGCGCCGCCACGAGCATGTGTTCTGGGTGGCGAACGATCTGCAACTCCGTCGCGTGAACGAGGAAGGAGGGCGCGGCAGATGAAGCGCACGATTCCATCGCTGCCGCAGCGCGCGCGCCGGGGTTCGGCGCTGGTGGCGGTGTTTTTCATGATCGCCATCCTCGGTATGGTGATGTACGCTGGTGCCAAGGCGCTGGACTCGGACACGCAGCACTCGCGGCTGACGCGGGCGCGCGTGCTGGCGAAGCGTTACGCGCAGATGGGCATCGAGGTGGGGCGGCATCCAGTCATCAAAGAAGGCGATCCGCTGCTCTATCATCGCGCGCCGGACGGCGGCGGGTTCGAGGTGACGCTGGTGAGCGAGGAGGCGCGGCTGAACATCAACGTGCTTTTGCAAAGCGGCGACCCGGCGCTGCTGCGTCGCCTGTTCACTCGCTGGGGTTTGGAAGCGCAGCGGGCTTCGATGCTGATCGACGCGCTGATGGACTGGGTGGATGCCGATGACAAAACCCGCCTCAACGGCGCGGAACGCCGCGACTATGAAAAGGCGGGCTTTCGCAACCTGCCGTTCAACCGTCCCTTCAAAGACCTCGACGAAATGATGCTGGTGTTCGGCATGGAGGAGCTCGATTACCTGCGGCCCGACTGGCGCGAGTGGTTCACCGTCTTCGGCAACGGCAAGGTCGATGTGAACGACGCGCGCCCGGAACTCATCAGCCTGCTGGCGGACGTGCCGCTGGAGCGGGTGGCGCCGGTGACGGCTTTTCGCGCGGGCAAGGACGGGATTTTGCGCACGCTGGACGATCAAAAAATGACCTCGGTGCCGCAACTGGCGCAGATGCTCGGCGTGTTTCACCCGAAGATCGTGGCGCACCTGGAGCAGTGGGTGCAGTTCCAGGGGCCGGTGCGGCGCATCGAGAGCGTCGGCACGCTCGGCGGGTTGAGCCGCAAATTTATCCTTATCACTCAAAACCAAAGCGCGCTCTGGCGCGGCGAACTCCCTTCTCATGGCCAAGGCCCGTAAAACATTGTGCGAAATGATCGTGCCCGGCGCGCAAGGCTGGGAACGCTGGCAGGCCCCGGAAGGGCAGGCCGGCAAGCTCGTGGACGCCACCGGCGCGGACGAGGACACGGCGTTTGCCAAAGGCCAGATGAAACGGGAGCTGGTGTTGCCGGTGGCGCATGTGTGGGTGATGCCGGCGTGGTTGAAAGGCGACGCGGCGCTGGTGCGGGACATGGCGATGCTGCATCTGGAGCGGCTGGGCATCCGCGTCGAGGAACCGGAGCGCGCGCTGGAGTTGATCGAGGTGACGGTGAAAGACGAAGCGCGGCTGATGACGATGCTGGCGCTCAAGGACGAGCCGTCGCCGCTCACCGTGGGATCGCCGTTGCCGGATGACACGCGGGTGAGCGCGGCGATGCTGCCGCTGCCGCCCGACAGCATCACGGTCTGGCGCGAGCTGGGCCGGCTCGTGTTCGGCATCACCTCCGGCGCCAAACTGGTGTACGCAAGCCCGCTGACCGCGACGCGGTTTGACGAGCGCGCGATCGGCGAACTGAACAACGTGTGCCTGCAACTCGGTTTCCAGCGCGTGCTGGGGCGGGTGGAGCAGCTCGTGCTGTGGCTGGCGGAGGATGAGGGGGGTTTGCATCAAATCGAACGCGCCACCGGGCTGCCGGTGAGCCGGCAAACGATCCCGCCGTGGGTGGCTCCGGAAAAATGGGACGGCAAACTGGAGCCGCTGGATTTGCACTTGGCGAGGCAGCGCGAGGAGACGCGCACGCGGCAGCGGGTGACGGCCTTGAGCGCGGGCTTGGTGATCGCGGCGGCGGTGGCGGTGATGATGGTCATGATCACCCTGGCGCTGCGGGAGCAGACGATGCTGCGCGACAAGGTGGCGGAGCTGAGCCCGCGCGCGGCGCGGGTGCTGGATCAAAAACGCGCCTGGCAGGAGGCCGCGCCTGCGGTGGACCCGAGCCAGGGGCCGCTGCAGTTTTTGCTGGCGATGCAGGAGCCGCAAGTGTCCGCCGACGTGACGCTGATGGAGGTGGAGTTCACGCCGCAGCGCGTGGTGCTGCGCGGCCACACCACGAACGCCTCGACCGCGCTGCAATACAGCGAGGAAATCCAGCAGAGCGATCTGCTGGCGGCCTACGATTGGGAAGCGCCGCCGCCGGAGCTGGGCGCGGACGAGAGCGCGACATTTGAACTGAAGGGGGTGCGGCCATGAAGAAGAGCGAGAAGGTTTTGCTGGCATTGTTTGCGGTGTTGTTCCTGCTCATCGTGGGCGGCGGCGGGCTGATGCTGGGCGTGAACAAGTGGCGCGCGATCACGCGCGAGAACGAGCAACTGCGCGACCGCCTCGTCGAGATGAACCACGCCATCACCCAGGGCGCGGACTGGCAGCGGAAGTCGGATTGGATCGAGGAAAACGTGCCGGCGATGGGCTCGCGCCAGGAGGCGTCGTCGCGGTTGCTGGAGACGATCCAAAAAGAGGCGGTGGAAGCCGGCGTGACGCTGACGGGCAAGGAATTCATCGACCAGCGCCGCAGCATCGGCATCGACGGCCAGCCGGAGGAAACGGGCGGTTACTTCGACCAAGCCACGGTGCGGGTGACGCTGCTGGAAGTGCGCGAGGAAGCGCTCTGCAAGTGGCTGCACACCATCACCGCCCCGAAACAATTTCTTGGCGTGACCCGCATGCAGATCACGCCCACCGGCCAAGGCAAGCTGGTGAACTGCGAGGTGGAGCTGACGCAGTTCTATCGTGAAAAAACCGCCCCCAAACTGACCCGCGCGCCATGAGAGTTTTGATGACAGCGAAGATCAATCCATCGTGCTCCTGCTGGTTCGTTTCAGCAAAGGGGATGAATGAGAGAACCCCGGAGGGGTTCCCCATGACTAGCCGGGGGTTGAGGAACGAAACCCCCGGTCAGGGGCCGGACGTTTTGGGTATTTGCGACCAACCCCGGAGGGGTTGCCCAATGCGCGCAGGACGACGCCTCCAGCATTGGGGAACCCCTCCGGGGTTCGACTCAACGCAACCGGTTTTCGCGTCTGCTCCGGGGGTCGTTCGACCCCCGGCTATTCATGGGCAACCCCTCCGGGGTTCTTGTTATTCGGAACCCGTCCATGTTGTTGCAACGGAACACTGCTCGTTCACGGAAAATGCCGCTCCAGATCGGCAAGTTTCATGCGAGGAGTTCAAGCGTTTCGCTCAGGGTTCCTTCAGAAGCCGTCCGTCTCGCTCGTTCCCTCAAATACTCCAGCGAGAGTTCGAGCGCATCCCTCAGGTTGGTCCGCGCTTCGTCCAGCGTTTCTCCCTGGGTCTGCACTCCCGGCACTTCTGCCAGCCAGCAGACATACCCTCCCTCGGCGGCCGGTTCAAAAACAGCGGTCAATTTCATGCGGCTATCTTCGCGTTTTTGGCCGGAAAAGTCAACGGGGTTGGCGGCAAAGCTGGACCGGAGCGGCTGTCCATGCCGTCCTCGTCCTCGTTATTCGGATTTCGGATTTCGGATTTCGGATTTCCGAGAACGAGGACGATCCCGGCGTTGCTGCTAACCCTCGGCTTGGGACTGAACGCTGCCGCCCGTGACACCACACCACCGGACCCGTCACCCGCCCCGGAAACCCTCCGCTCCGCCGTGGTGCCGGACGTCGGCAAAGACGCCGACCCGATGGAAGAGGCCAAAGCCGCCGCCGCGCCGGTGCCGTCGCCGCCGTTGAGTCATTACGCCGCGCTGTGGCAGCGTTCCATGTTCACCTCGCGCGCGCTGCCCGTGCCGGAGGCGCCGCAGGGGCCGGGCTTTGCCGATCAACTCGTGCTGGCGGGCATTTATGAAGTCGATGGCGCGGTGGTGGCCGTCATCCTCGACAAAATGACCGCGCAGATTTCCGAAGCCCGCATCGGCTCGGACAACGCGCAGGGCATCCGTATCAAATCCGTGGAGCCTCCCGGTGAAAGCGGCGGTGGTCGCGTGCAACTGCAAAAAGGCATGCAAGCTGGTTGGATTCAATTCGCCGAAGCGGGAGCGCCGCCGCCCATGGAAAACAGCGCGCCGCCGGCAGCTCCCGGCATGGCCCCGCAACCGTTGATTCCAAACGGCGCGGCAAACGCCAACGCCGTGCCACGTGGCCCGTCCGCACCCGCCGATGCGCCCGTGGTGCAGCCGCTGCCGGCCATGGAAAACCCCGGCCTGCCCATGACGCCAAACCCGAACCTGGACGACATCCCGCTTCCGCCGGAGTGAGCGAGGAATGACGAATGTCGAATGCGGAATGACGAATGGATGGCATTGAGTTGGAGTCGAGCCTTCGTCCCGCAACCATTCGCGTTGACATAGAAAAGAAAACCCCATGCACACTCCATTCGACATTCTGCATTCGTTATTCGCGCTCTTGACAGGCTGCGGCGAACGATCCAGTCACTCGCATGAAATCGGAGAGCGCGAATCCACCGGCGGGTGACGGCCGGCCGCAGCGTCCGGCGCAAGACCGCCCCTGGTTTTCGACGCGGGCAGTTTTTGTCCTGGCGATGGGGCTCGCTCTCGGTTTCGCCTTGGCCACGGACCGGGTGTGGGAGGATTTTTACATCACCTACAAAAGCAGCAAAAACCTCGTCGCCGGCCACGGCCTTGTGTTCCATCCCGGCGAGCGGGTTCACACTTTCACTTCTCCCTTGGGCGTGCTGCTGCCCGCGCTCTGCCACGTCTTGACCTTCAACCACTCGGACAAGGCCGCGCTCTGGCTTTTCCGCCTGCTCAGCAGCGCCGCCTTTGCCGGCGGAGCCGCCTTGATGTATGCCACCGCCCGCCGGTTGCGCTGGCATCGCGCCGCTGCCGGGCTGCTGGCGTTGTGGCTGGTGACGGATGCCAAGAGCGTGGACTTCAGTATCAACGGCATGGAGACGGGGCTGCTGGTCTTGTGCGTCGCCTGGATTCTGTGGGTCATGTTTGCCGCGCCGCCACGGCGGCAATGGCTGCATTTGGGGCTGGCCTGGGGCGGGTTGATGTGGACGCGGCCGGACGGGGTCATTTACATCGGCGCGCTGTCCTTGGCGGGGTTGCTTTTTCCAGATGATGGAAGGAAGCGTGTGGAGTGGATCAAGAGCTGCCTGCTCGCCGGGCTGGTCTGCACGGCGGTTTATTTGCCGTGGTTTCTGACCGCGTGGTGGTACTACGGCACTCCCATCCCGCACACCATCGTGGCCAAAGGCAATGCGGTCGGTCCCAAAACCTTGTGGGGCGCTTTGCAAACTTGGCTGCTGCTCCCTGTCTCCACCTTCAAAGGGCTTGGCTCTCTCGACGGTTTGTTCATGCCCTCGGGCTTTTTCTTCGGCGGCTGGCCCGCTCCCTTGTTGGCCGTGACGCGGGCGGTCGCCGGGTTGTCTGCTCTCGTTTGGTTGATTCCCCGCGTTCGGAGGGAGACGCGAATGGTTTCATTCGCCGTGGCTTGTTTGCTGGCTTACTTGGGTTATTACCCGGGCGCAGTCGCCGCCGGCTGGTATCTGCCCGGTCCCGCTTGGATGTCGCTGTTCGTGCTGGGTGGAGTGGCGGCGCAACTCCTGCCCGCCGCCCGCCGTTTCACGCACCGGGCTGTGCTGGCCGCCGGCCTTTTGTGGCTCGGCCTCGGCGGTTGGTTTCTCATCGAGGTGACGCGGCTGAGCAAGGTGGAGCAGGTGTTCGTCGATGACGGCAACCGGCGTCAAATTGGGCTGTGGTTGAAGGAAAACGCGAAGCCGGGCGACAGCATGTTCATGGAGTGCCTGGGGTATCTCGGTTACTTTTCCGAACTCAAGACCTTCGACTATCCGGGCATGTCCTCGCCGGAAGTCGTGGCGGCCTCCAAAAAAGTGGGCGTGTATTGGAACACGATCATCGAAGAACTCAAACCGACTTGGCTGGTGATCCGTCCCACCGAGGCAGCAATGCTCGCGGAGGCAAGCCCCGGCCTGCTCGGCGGCGACTACCGGGAGGTGCGTGTCTTCGACGTGACTCCCACCGTTGGCCGCTTCAACGTCCGGGGCCAGGGCTTGCTGGCCTACGATTCCGTTTTCATTGTTTTTCATCGCCGGACGCCATGACATCCTCTCCTTCCACGCCCGCTTCTCCTCTCGTGCCGGCATGGTGCATGGCGGTCGCTGCGTGTCTTGCGGCAGCCGGCTTCTGGCTGCTGGCGGCGGATGCCTGCAAGGAGGCGGATCATCCCGCGCCGGAGCATCAGGTGCCGCATTATTACCTCGGCGGCTACCACCTGCGCCAGGGACGCGGACAGGACGCGGTCACGAGCTTCGGACGGGCGCTTGAGTTTCAGCCCGGCTCGGTCACGACGCTGGTGGCGATGGGCAACGCGCTGAAATCACTCGGCAGGCTGGACGAGGCCGCCGAGAGCTACCAAAAAGCGCTGGTTATCCAAGCCGATGAACCGGAAGCTAACACCAATCTGGGCAATATCCTCCTGAGCCGCGGGCGGGTCAGGGAAGCCTGCGACCACTATCGAGCCGCGCTGGCCGGTGCGCCGGACGATATCTCACTGCTCAATAACCTGGCTTGGGTGCTGGCGACTTTTGTGGATGACGACGTGCGCGACGGCAAGCAGGCGGTCGAACTGGCGGAGCGGGCTTGGAAACTGGCGGATGGCCAATATCCCCTCATCCTGATGTCTTTGGCCGCGGCCTATGCCGAGGCCGGCCGGTTCGACGATGCCGTCGCCACCGCCGAACGCTGCATCGACCTCGCCATCCGCACCTCCAACCCCACGCTGGAAGGAACGGTGCGGGTCCACCTCGGCTCCTATCAAAACGGCATTCCGGTGCGGAAGTCGCTTTATTAGGCGTAGCTCAGGCATTCTGCCTGAGGCGTGTTATGCAGGCTTTTCAGCCTGCCGGATGCGGGAAACATACCGCACTTCCATACGGCGAGCCGGCGGCTCGCACCACGGAGCGAATTTTCGAGGACGAGTAGGAGGACGAGGACGAAACGGCCCCGCGCCGCCTCCGCCCGCGAAAAAATGGGTGGGAATACAATCCCGCCCTCCAGGTTATGGCGCCGTCTCGATGCGGTAGAGCGCGGCCTTGGTGCGGATGTAAAGCGCGCCGCCGGCGACGGCGGGGCTGGCGCTGATGGGCGCGCCGAGTTGGTTTTCATGCAGGATTTCCAGCTTCTCATCGGCGCTGACGATGAAGGACGCGCCGCGGTCGTTGCTGAAGTAAAGTTTGTCTCCCGCCAGGATCGGGGAGGGCAGGTGCTGGCCGGGGAGGCGGCTCTCCGCTACATCGGCGCCGGTTTTCGCATCGACACAGGTGAGGATGCCGCCGCGCGTGATCTGGAAAATTCTGCCGTTGTGAAGGACGCCGCCGGCCTCGCTGGCGTTGCGTTTTTCGTGGTTCCAGACGGTGTGGGATTCGGCGATGTCGCCGCGCATGGCGGCATCGGTGCGGACGCCGAGGAGATGGGCGCGCTCGGCGCCGGTGTTGATGAAGATCATGTCCTGCCATTGCAAGACGCGGATCGCCGCGTTGAAGCCGCCGTGGGGCAGGTTCCAGAGTTCCTTGCCGGTTTGCGGGTCGTAGCCGAACGCGGATCGTGAGCCGACGGAGATAAGGTGTTTCTCTCCGGCGATCTCAAACACGGTGGGGGTGTGGTAGGCCTTGCGCATGTCGCCGCCGCGCGTCGGCTGGCCTTCGGCGTCGAGGTCGCCGTACTCGGTGGTGCGGTCGGTTTGCCAGACGGTCGCGCCGGTGGCTTTGTCGAGCGCGGTGACGAACTGGCGATTGATGCCGTCGAAGGTGAGGATGAGCAGGTTTTCGTACAGCAACGGCGAGGAGCCGGGGCCGCGGTAGTGGCTGACGTTGATGTCGCGGCGCTCCCAGATTTTTTTCCCGGTGGCTGGGTTCAGTCGCGCGGTGCCGTAGGTGCCGAAGTGGGCATAGACGGCGTCCTCCTCCAGCACGCAGGAGGGCGCGGCGTAGTTGTTGAGCGGGTTGCCGAGTTCCTCGGGAGCGGCGTTTTCAAACAACAGGATGTCATGCGTCATCTTGCCGCTGTGGCGGTCCACGGCGTGCAGCCATTGCCGGGTGCCGTCGCTGGTGGCGGAGGTGAACCAGATCAAATCCCCGCCGATGACCGGGGTGGAATGGCCCTCGTTCTCCAGCGGCAGCCGCCAAGCGATGTTTTTGCCGCTGTCCGCGT
>CAZNKC010000099.1:0-17589 GCA_964573315.1 uncultured Verrucomicrobiaceae bacterium
GTGCTATCCCAAGACCTGTTTATGACATTCTTTTCGAGAACCGGTCTAGGTTCAAAGCCCCCGCCAACTGCCGCGCCGCCCGGTGCATCGACTCCCGCTGCTCCGACAGCATCTCCGCCGTCAACCTTCCGGAATGCTCGCGCAGGATGTCCGTGCTCAACAGCAGCACGGCCAAAGGCTCGCGCAGGGAGATGTCCATTGGCAAAGGGGTGCATGGCGGTGTGAGGACGGCGTTCATCATCTTTTCGGGTGCGCGTCGAACCTGCCCCGGCCGCGGGAAACCGGCAATACAACTTTAGTCGTAGGTGGCATCCCACCAGCTCATACCCGCGTGAGCTGGCGGCGCAGGCTCCACTCCAGGCTGCCTATGATGAGGCCTAGGCTGAGAAAGATGACGACGCCGTTGATCCAGAGGGTGTTGAAGTCCGTGCCGAAGTAGCGTTTCACCGTGCCGAAAAAGACGTTGGGGCTGATCTCGCTGCGGTAATCCTCGCGCTCCATCTCGGCTTTGGTGACGAGGTCGAGGACTTTGCGGTTGACGAAAATCTCCTCGGCGCTGGTGCCCTTGCGTGACTCCGTGGCATGGGCGACGAGGCTGGTGTCCAGCTTGCGCTCCAGGGCGGCGGCGCTGATCCGGCGCAGGGTGGCGGCGACCTCGGTGGCGCGCGGGCCGTAGAGGCCGGAGACGGCGGCGAGCGCCTGCTTGGCGAGGTCCAGTTCCTGCCGCTGCTGCTCGGTAAAGGGAATGCTGGGCGGCAGATTGACGAGTTCCTGGATGCGTTCTTCCAGGAGATCCTGGGTGCGGGTGAGCGGGTTCAGCTTGGCCTGGGAGATGAGCATGCCTTCATACGTCCAGCGCAGGGGCATGAACTGGCAGATGAACGGCACCTTCAGCTTGCTGGCGGACTGCGGCTGCTCCGCGCCGGCTTTGACCAGCCAGCGATCGACGGCGTAGGCGAGGTCGAGGTTGCGGTTCATTTCCTCGTATTTGATGAGCGCGCCGCCGAGGATGATCTGCGGAATGAGCAGCAAGGGGATGGCATTGAGCGCGGTGCGGATGTCATTCACCAGGGACGACACCAGCAGGCCGAGACAGACGCCGGTGAGCGCGGTGGCAAACATCCAGCCGAGGTGGATGAGGAACATGTCGCGGATTTCCAGCACCCAGTTGCCGATCATGAGGTAAATGACGCACTGAATGAGGGCGAAGGCGGCCAGGGAGATGATCTTGCCGGCCAGGTAATAAAAGGTGCGCAGGTTGTGGTTGCGCTCGCGGCTGAGCATGTGGCGGTCGCGGATGATCTCATCGGCGCTGTTGGTGAGGCCGAGGAACATTGCCACCACCAGGCTCATGAACAGGTAGGTGGGAATGTGGAAGGCCGAGGTGAAGGTGTACTTCGCTTCCTCGGAGTACTTGAGCACGTTGGAAATGAGGATGGCGAGCGCGGGCGCCTCCAGCAGAGTGGCGAGCAGGTTGGTGCGGTTGCGCAGCCTGCTGAGAAAGGCGCGCTTCAGATGCGTGCCGAAGAGGATGCTCTCCTCCCGCAGGCTGTGAACCGGCGGGCGCGGCGTCTGCCGCGCGCGGCTGACGGAATGGGTGTCCTCCCGCGGACCGCGCGCCAAGCTGAGTACGCCGCCGCCGGAGGTGGTGCCTCCCCCGGTGGCGCCGCTGCCGGTGGTTGCCCCGCCGTCCGGCCTGCCGGCGAAGGACTCCAGCATGGTGTGGCTTTGAAAGCGGTCGCGCCAAAAATTCGGCGGAAACCGCCGCGCGGCCACGAGGTGACCGTCCGCGCTGCGCTCCTGGATGATGTCCCCTCCAATGTCCCGCAGAGGCGTCTCCAGCACGTCGAAGACGAAATCCGGGGTGAGGCTGGCGGGCGCATTCTCCGAGGTGTCGCCGGAGCCGGTCTCTTCGTTGTAGGCGCGCCAAAAGTAATCCAGCATCTCCTTCGGCGTGCCGAAGAAGACCATCTTGCCGCCTTTGTCGAGCAGCAGCGCCTTGTCGAACATGTTGAGCAGGCGCGAGCTGGGCTGGTGGATGGAAGCGAGCACGATCTTGTTGCGCGCCAGCGAGCGGATGATGTCCAGGACGTGCTCGGAGTCTTTTGATGAGAGGCCGGAGGTCGGCTCGTCGAAAAGATACACGTCGGAGATGCCGATCATGTCGAGACCGGCGTTGAGGCGCTTGCGCTCGCCGCCGCTGAGATGCTTCTGCTGTGGAGTGCCGGAGAGCCGCAGGCGCAGATCGGCCAGGCCGAGTTCGGCGAGCTTCGCCTCGACACGGCGGCGGCGATCCTCGGTGCGCAGGTGCGGGCAGCGGATGGCGACGGAGCAGTCGAGATTTTCCTGCACCTTCAGCAGCGGGTCGAAGGCGTCCTCTTGCGGGATGTAGGCGATGTAAGGCGGCAGGCTGTGGAGGTTTTCATAGAGCGGCAGACCGTTCATCAACACCTCCCCGCCCTTCGGTTTCAACTGCGCACCGAGCACGCGCAGCAGGGTGCTCTTGCCGCAGCCGCTCGGGCCCATGACGCAGACCATCTCCCCGCGCCGCGCTTGCAGGCTGATGCCCTCCAGCGCGGTGTCGCGCCCGTCGAAGCGATGATAAAGCTCCCGCACCTCCAGCAGGCGGATGACGTTGCGCTCCTCCTCGATGATGCGGTCGGCGAAATGACAGCGCAGGAATTGGCCCTCGCCCAGCGTGATGGTGGCGCCGTCCTCCAGCTCCATGCGTTCGCGCACCGGCACGTTGCCGACGAAAATGGGCCGGGCGGCGCGCAGCACTTCCACGGCGCCGGTTTTTTGCGCGTAGTTGCACTCGATGCGCAAGAGGATCTCGCCCTCGCTGTCGCCGGAGAGCAGGATGTCGCCCTCCTCCAGCAGCGCGGGATTGTTGGAGACGAGATAGGTGTTGCGGCTGCCCGCCAGACGGAACTGACCGCCGAACTCCTGCGCGCGCCGCCGCAGGTCGCTCAGGGAGATTTCCACGTCGCCCTGGACAATGAGGCTGTCCTCCAGCGAGGCCTCGATGACCGTGCCCTCCGCGAGCTTGCGGCCGTTGAGCGTAGCGTCCGTATTGCGCAGCGCCTCCACGGTCACGCCGAGGCCGAAGCTGACGCGCAGGTTCGTGCCGCGCGCGCGCTGCGGGGAGATTTCCGCGTCGCCCGCCGGTGTGAAGGTGAGGTAAAGCTGGGTGCCGGTGAGGGTTTTCTTGGCGTTGAAATAAGAGATGAGATCGGCGTAGTCGAGCGTCACGTCCTCCAGCACCAGACGCTCCCCCGGATAGAGCCGGGAAAACTCGCCCGGCGGCTGGCGGCGGCTGCGCACCAGCACGGGCACGGCGCCGGTGTTTTTCAGCAGCACCAGCCCCTCGAACCGGAAAGCCACCACCGAGCAGTCCGGCGAGAGCGAGCGCAGCAGCACGTCGCAAGGCTCCTGCGAGGAAATGCGCAGCATCTCCAGCGGCTGGCCGCTCTTCATGGTGAAATCATCCTCCGGCGGGCGGTCGCCGGCGTTGAGTTGATAGACGATGTCGATGGCCTGGGCGGCGATGCCGAGGTTCGTCATGAAAAGATAAAACTCCACCATCTGCCGCTGGTTCGAGGACGAGCGGGAAATCAAGAGGTACAACTGCACGCCGAGCAGAATTTTCTGCTCCATGGTCAAGGTGCGGCCCAGCTCGCGGGCGCGCTGGTTGAGATCCTGCGGCTTTTGCAGCGCCTCGAAATACAAGCGGCGCAGGTCGGCGTAAATGGCCTCTGGATAATCGTAGCGCAGGTAACCGAGGCTGGAGTCGATTTCCACCTCATCGACCACGCCGTCCAGCTTGCTGAACCCGGCGAAGACCTCAATGAGCACCGGCAGCATGTGGTTGCCGCCGGATTGAAGCGGCGAGACTCCCCGCCGGCGCGCGCGACCGAGAAGAGTCTGACGCCACAAATAAGGCCGCCACCAGTCCGCCGGCAGCCGTCTGAGAAGACCGTTCCCGCCGTTCTGGGAACGGCGCGGCGCGGGCTCGGGGGGTGCGGACTGGGCCATGAGAAAAAGACGGCGGACGGAAAGACTAAGCGACCTATGCCGCATCCGCGGCGCAAGGCAAATAGAGCCTGTTAAATGATTCCGGACCGGACACCGCGCCCCGGCGCGGTGTCCGGTGAGATTGGGTTGCCAGAATGTTCCTCCCACAGATTCAAGGAGGCCCACAGATGGAAGAATTCTAAAATCATCTGTGGGCCTTCCTGAATCTGCTGGAGATTTTTGCGAGTCACCTGGATTCCTTGCGATGATCCGTGTCTTTTAAAGCTCTTCACACCACACGAGACGGTGTCATCACTCACGGTGAAATTGGGCTGCCAGAATGTTCCCTCCCACAGATTCAGGAAGGCCCGCAGATGGAGGAATTCTAAAACCATCTGCGGGCCTCCCTGAATCTGCTGGAGATTTTTTGGAGTTGCTTGGATTCCCTTGCGGTGATCTATGCCTTTTAAAGCGCTTCGTTCCGCGCAAGACGGCATCACCACGCCGTCCAGCCGCCGTCCACGGTGAGGTTCTGGCCGGTGATGTAAGAGCCGGCATCGCCCGCCAGCAGCACGAGCGCTCCCTTCAACTCATGCGGCAGGCCCATGCGCCGCATGGGAGACTTCTGCCGCAGACGCTCCACCATCTCCGGGTTGACCTTGGGCGAGGGGAACGGACCGGGGCTGAGGCAGTTCACGCGCACATTGTCGGCGGCCCAGTACACAGCCAGATGCCGCGTCAGGTGGATGATGCCGCCCTTCAACGCATGATAGGCCACCGGACTGGCGGGCGCGACACCGGCATAGGCGTCCGGGTAAGAACCGACCTGCCCATACATGGAGCCGATCATGACAACACTGCCGGACGCGCCGCGGGCGACGGCGTGATCCCGCAACCGCCGCGCCAGCAGGAACCAGCCCGCGGCGTTCGCCATCGTCGCGTTGAAAGCCGCGGCATCGACGCTCGTCAAATCGGCGGCGTTCCCGGCGTGACCGTTGTTGACCAAAATATCCACCGCGCCCGCCTGCCGCACCGCGTCCTCAAAACCCGCGCCGATCGAAGCCTCGTCAAGCTGGTCAAGCGCCACCGCGAAATGCCGCTGTCCCTCCCGCGCCGGCAAACCCCCGGCAGCCTCCCGCGCGCGCGCCAGCTCACGGCTGGCCACCACCACATTCGCCCCCGCCTCCGCCAGCGCCGCCGCCAAAGCCCCGCCCAGCCAGCCGGAACCGCCGGTGATGAGCGCCGTTTTGCCGGTGAGATCGAAAAGCTGCTGGATCGTGGGAGAGGTCATGAGGTGTTTGGATTGCGGAGGGTGGATTTCGGATTGTGGATTGAAGTTTCGGCCCATCCAACAGTGACAACTCATAGCCAGCGCCATGCCAATGCCAACTTTCCAAAATAAAACGGAATGAAGTTGCCAGCTGCCAGCCAAGAATTCATCATCCAAGTATCTCCAATGTTCACGAAGACTGCCCCACAAAAAAACCGCCAGCGTTGGTTGGCTTGCTGCGGTCTGTCTCAGTTTGAAAAATGAAGAGGAAAAGCCAAAGCCCCAGCAGCATCATGGACGGTGGAGGCAGAGCACAGAGGAGCACGGGCGCCCTCGCCCGTCGCAAGAGGCGCCCTCGCCTCTTGCCCATTCCCCTGCGCTCAGCGTCTCTAAAGACACATTAACGGCAATTTAATGACAACGTATTGACGCATTCTTGCCGCCTCGCTAGACTGTCCAGACAGATGGCATTTGCACCGAACTACCGCATCACCCCGGAGACCGCCAAGGCTTTGATGGCGATTGAAGCATCGCGGGCGGCGGTGGATCGACTCCCCATCAGTCCCCGGCTCATCGCCTCCCTGCGGGAATCGGCGCGGCTGCTTTCCACGCATTATTCCACCCAGATCGAGGGCAACCGGCTGACACTGCCGGAAGTGGAGAAAGCCATTGCCGGGCAGGGCGGCTTTCCTGGACGGGAACGGGACGAAAGAGAAGTCCGCAACTACTACAAGGCGGCGGACAAAGCGGAAGCGATTGCAAGCCTGAAGCGGCCCCTGAAGGAGGAAGACATTCAGTTGCTTCATGGGCTGGCGTTTGATGGCAGGGCGAAGCCGACGCCCTACCGGGAAGGCCAGAACGTGATTCGCAACAGCGGAAATGGCCGCATTGTTTACATGCCGCCGGAGTCGAACGAAGTCCCGAACCTCATGAAGGAGTTGGTGGACTGGATCAACGAAGAAATCGGGACGAAACGCCTTCCCGTACCGGTGATTGCGGCTTTGGCGCATTACCAGTTTGCCACCATTCACCCTTACTTTGACGGCAACGGCAGGACCTCGCGCCTGCTCGTGACCACCATCCTGCACCGCTGCGGCTACGGATTGAAAGGCATTTACTCGCTTGAGGAATACTACGCCCGCAACCTGCGCGGCTACTATGACGCGCTGGCGGTCGGGCCGAGCCACAACTACCACCTGGGCCGGGCGGAGGCGGATGTGAGCGGTTTCGTGCAGTTTTTCTGCGCGGGCATGGCCGATGCGTTCGCGAAAGTCCTCGCTCGCGCCGAGAGCGTTGGCGCGGGCGGCCATGAGGACAAAGGGCCATTGCTGCGTGAACTGCGCCCGCTTCAGCGGCAGGTGCTCGGTTTGTTCCTGCAAAGCAAAATCGTGACATCGAACGAGCTTGCCAAATACCTCGGCATCGCGCCGCGTCAGGGGCGTTTGCAATGTGCCAAGTGGGCTGACGAAGGATTCCTCGTCATTGAGAATCCTTCAAAGAAAGCGCGCAGCTACCGGCTCGCGGAACGGTTTGAGGAGGGACTGGCATGACATCCCCTTATCACGCAAAGTATCTTGCCCATGAACTGATGGACCTGAAAAGGGAGTTGAGAGTCGAAAGTTGAGTGTTGATAGTTCAAAATCAGCGGCTTACGCCGGAAGCTCCATTCACCAGAAGGGTGAGTCCCCCTGGCGGCACAAGCCGCTCATTTCCAGCCTCTCAACCATCAACTCTGTTTTTAGGACGAAACGCTGCCCCTCCCGCGCCGCCAAAGCCGCGCCCAGCCAGCCGGAGCCGCCGGTGATGAGCGCTGTTTTACCGGTGAGATCGAAAAGCTGCTGGATCGTGGGAGAGGTCATGAGGCGTTTGGGTTGATGAGGGTGGATTCGGATTACGGATTGAAGTTTTGGCCCATTCCCGGCAGTCAGCCAGCTTCGATCTCATTGAGATACTGGAGAATGGCGTCGCGGTAGAATTGGCGGCGCGGCGGGTTGCCTACGAGGGCGCGCGCTCGCTCGAGGCGCTCAAACTCCGCTGTACTGAACAGAATGAGGCCGGTGTCATCCGATGGGTCGGCGTGAGCCGCCGCCATCTCATCCAGCTTCATCAGCTTGTCGATGGCGGCGAGCGCGGCAGCCGAGAAGCCGGTGGAAAACCAATTGTTCACGGTACCTACCGAGACGCCGCATTGTTTGGCTAGCCACTGCCGGTCACGGCGGTGATCCTTCAGCCAAGTGACGATTTCATTTTTCGTGAGTGCGGACATGGAGGAGTGAGTGCGGACATGGAAGAATGTTCGCCTTATTTCATGATTCCGCAATTTTTTGTTGCATTATTCACGATTAATGACATAAATGGATCATTATTCATGAATAAATCATGACACACGCCGAACTCACCGCCCAAGAAATCCTGGAGTCTCTGCCAGAGCCTGCCGCCGCGAAACTGCGCACCCTGGCGACGCAGCGGAAGCTACGGATGACCGCCCTCATCAAGGAGGGGCTGCTGAAAATCGCGGAGGACATCAATGCCGCCGCCACTCCTGCCCGGCCCGCTTCGGCGGCGCCGCTGGTCTGATGCTTCGGACAAATCGACCAACCTCAACCCACACCCCAAAAACCACACCCCCCTGCTGCCCGCACCCTGACGAACTCGATGACAAGATAGCACCCTCACACTCCATCTCCGCTTTACCCCCTACCCCCAGCGCCAGCCCGCCCTCGGCCCCCAAAGCCAATAAACAAAAATCATGAGCAACATCATTTGGAGAATCTTCCCCTATGTAGGCATCACCCTGAGCGGTCTGATGGCACTCGGGGCTATTATCATCCTGATCTCACCTGATGCCAAAGAGCCGAGCCAAATATCCATTGACGATCTTCGCGAGAGCGCTGAACTGCCCACGATGCTCGAGATCAAGGGGGGCATTCTGGATTGGACGGAATCGGTAGTTTACTCGAGGGATACCAGGGGCCTCAAGCTGAAGGAGGCGGTCGTGGCGCCATACATGCACGCTTCCGCTGCCTTCTCCAATGCCCCGGCACATACCAAGCCATGTCTTCTAGTAAAATGGGTTTGGGACGATTTTCAAGAAGAGTTCCCCGATGTCGCGCGCTTTCTGGCGATGGACGATGCCGGACAGGCCGCGCACATGGAGCAATTAGCCCAGGCAGTCACGACGCCATATACTCTCAAAGCCAAGGTGGATTCCGCCCCGTCCGGCAGGGATGAGACGACGGTTAAGTCGTTCAAGCAGGAGGGCTACAACGTCCGCGCCTTCGTGAACGCTAACGCGGAGCCTGTGACTCGCGGGGATGGGGCAATCACGCTGTCGTTCTTCGCGGCGGTGGGATATGGATTCTTCCGCTGGATACGGCACCGCCGGACGCAACATCACTAATATCCGCAATCTCGTTCTCAACACCGTCAAACCAAGATATAACACTATGAAAATCCAAGGACAATTTCTTCATCGTTTAATGCCCGCGGGCGTCATTGGCGGCTGCCTGCCATTGACGGGTGAGTGTACGATTGAGTTTGCTGAGAATGAACTGCGGTTTTCCGGTCCCAAGTCTAGCGGTGTCTTTCGCTGGGGATTGTATCTTGTTGGAGCCGCGCTTGCGATGCTCCCTGGCCTCCTGGAGAAAGCCGGCATGCAAGATTCCTGGGATTACCCAAGCTGGATTGGATTCGTGATTATCGGCGTCGCGCTCGTGACAGGGAAAAGCGGCGGGGGCAAGGTTCACGAAATCGCAGTCCCATACAGCAATCTGAGCGGCGCAAGTCTCACAACAGACTCACTGTTTGATGGTGGCAGCACACTCGAACTCGACGAAAAGCGTCTGTTCTTCATATTCTTGCGACCGAAGAACAAAATGTGTGAGTTTCAACCAACGAATATCGAAGATGCGGAAAGAGCCTTTGAATTCCTCAAAGGTAAGCAAGTCGAAGATATTAAGTTTTACGTTAACGCGCCCTAAGTGATAATGAAGTGCTGCAAAACTAGGGCAGGCAATTTTTTGAGACGGAGCCGCCTGGCAATTTCCCTTGACGCTTGAAAATAGCTAAATCGAATCCGTTTCCATGAAATCAATTTATATTCATTTAACCGCATGGTTTTTAATGACGTCATTCCTGATGGGATGTTCGCGTCGAGAAAAAAATGAATATCTTTTGATAACGGAATACAGTGCTGGTAGTTTTCTCAGTCTAACCCATCATGTATTTGTGTGCGGCCCAAAAATATCTCATAAATCCTCATCGACGGAGGATACGTATGAGGCATGGGAGAATCTGGCCAAAGAAATGAAGATTCGAGCAGACACAAAAAACGGTTATATTTGGACGGAAGTGCTCAATCATTTCGGGAGTCAAGGCTGGGAGCTTGTTTCACACTCTTCAGCTCCCGTGTACTCGAGTAACGGTCATTTGCATCACGTACAAAATTGGTGGAATTTCAAACGCTCAAGATAGGGGAAACGGGGTCGTAGCGCCAAGATAAACACAGACAAGGGGTGGTAACGGGGTAGTCAGCCATTCTTGACAAAATGAAGCGCCTCACCACCGCCACCCCGCGGGAAAACGGGAAAACGGGTTCAGCGAGGAAAACGGGGTCAGGGTGCAATTTTTTGACAAAACGAGAACGAAGTCGCCAGTGATCCGCCGAGAATTTATATTCCAAGCATCACAATGTTCACGATGGCTTCTCCACAAAAGCTCTCCAGAAATGGAAGGCTGCAGACATTCTCCACTTCCACCGAACGACCGATTTGACAAAAAATGGCGCCCGGTCCCGTTTCTCCGGTCAGGCTTTGAACCAGCGCAGACGGAGCCCCAGTTTGAGCAGGAGCGCCTTCAACCTGCCGAAACCACGCTCGAACGAGACGCGGACGGCGCGGTCAGGGCCGTAGGCGTCGCGGGCAAAGCCCTCGATCAAGCTGCGCGCGGCGGATTCACGGGGGCGCAACGCCTCCTTTTGCGGGCAGTCCACGCGATCATGCGCCGTGATGTGGACGCTCCGGGGGCTGGCGGCGACGACACTGAGCGTGAAGGGGAAAAGCCGGCACTCCATGGGCCGGTCCGCATAAACGGTACAGGCGCCCAGCCAGTTGGGACAGGGACCGGCCTTGGACGTGAGGCGCTTCAAGCGCCCCGCCTGCGTGATCTCCAGCGCCTCCCGGTGACGGGCGAAGACGCGTTGATACTCCGTCTCCGTGACCATGAGACCCTGCATCTCCGAGCAGCAGCCCTGGGCGATGGCGCAGGCGAGGCAGGGATTGGCATCCAGCTCTTCAGCCGTAGGCTCCTGCAGGCGGGGGGAATGCTCACTCACATCCAGAAGAAAACACGGATAAGACATCCCGGCAAGTGAGGAACTAAATCAGCCGGACGTAGCGGCGGCCAGGCGGGGTTTGGGCCGGTAACAGGGTCAATCAGCAATTCTTGACAAAATGAAGACCTCACACCGCCAACCCGCCCGCGTCAGAACAGCATCACCCTTCGCCCAAATGCTCGCGTAGCGCGCGAACGAGCGGTTCCAGTTCCGCCGGTTCCAGCGGCACGCGGAATTCGTGCCTGCCGCTCCCGCAGGCCTCGATCTGCCGCCGCAGGCGGGCGGCATCCTCGCGTGCGTCATACTCCGGCAGGGCGGTGGCGCGAATCCTGGCCAGGAAACGCGGAACCACGCGCGCCAAGATGCGCAAGTGCATGACATCGTTGCTGACCAGTTCCGCCGGACGCGTGTTCGCCGCGTGGAGCTTGCAGATGAAAAGGGAGCAGGGGCAGGCCATCTCGCACCACCAGCCGGGTGCCTGCGACAGGCGCGTCAATGCTTTCATCCAGATGAGAACGCCTTGGAGTCCGCTCTCATTCAACGTGCGTATGAACGGCTCGTAGTCGGCAAGGCAGAAGGGCTTTTGTTCGCTAGCGGGCATGTTACCAGGGAAGCACGACTGTTTTCTCCTCCACGGCAGGGGATTCGTCGGAAACGAGGCATGGAATCCAGTTGACCGGCCTGCTGGACTGCATGTGTCGAAGCCACCGCGCCGCTTCTTCGGACTCCGCAAACGCCACCCGGTCCTCGGACTGCTGGCGCATCAGTTCGATCATCGCGGGATCGTCCCACTCTTCCGTGAGGAGCGGGCGCGGCGGACCAAAGGGTGGAGGGCTGGCTTCCATGATGACAGTCTTATTTTAACATCAACCGTGCCTTTGTCATCCCGCATTCCAACAAGAAAAGTGGTGAGAAATGCGGGTTAGCTGCCGTGTTTCAGATCGAGCCAGGTGTTCACGGCGGCCTCGACCTGCTCAAGGGTGTGGGCGTCCACCACGGCTAGGCGGTTCAGAAGCTTGGCCACAGGAACGGTGTTGAGGTTCTGCGCGTCAAAGGCTCCGGGCAGGAAGCGTGGCGCGTTGTGCTTGACTTCAAAGCGGCCTCCGCGCAGCGCGGTGGTGCGCGGCACGTAGGTAAGCACGGCGCGTTCGTCGTCGCGGAACTCGATGCTCAATACCAGACACGGACGGGTCTTGGCCGCGAGACCGAGATCGATCATCCAAATTTCTCCGCGTCGCGCTAACCGAGCCATTGATTGCCTGCCTCCCCGCCTTCTTCTTCGTCAAGTATTTGGAACAGACTTTCGCTGGCCGCGATCATGCCGCGCTGCATGTCCAGCCATTCGCCCACCTCCAGCATTTCCGCGGTGGTCAGGTTTTCGATGGCTTTTTCGATTTCAAGCACGGTGCTCATGGGGCAATGCTATCCGAAAGCGGCGATTACGCAAGTTTTGCCGCGGGGTGGCAGCGTTCAGGGAAACGGGGTCAATTTCTTGGCAAATCAGTCGTTCGGCGACCTGCCATTTTTGGCGGTTTATTGTGGTGAGGTCATCGAAGTTTCGATCCATCCACCTGTTTTAAGCGACTCCAAAATCGCCAGCGTGCTTTTCAGCGTGTGAACGCCATCCTCCAGCGGACACAGCGCGGGAGCCTCACCAGCCAAGTAATCGAGAAACGCCCCGGCTTGGAGCAGATAAAAATCATCGCGCTCGTGGGTGAAGGCGGCTTCTTCGCGCCACTCGCCGCCGTTTTCCTCGGCGGACAGCCAGCGGTGGCCCTTCATCTCCCAGCGCGCCGCGCCGCGCTCGCACAGCACGGTGAGGACGAACTCATTCACCGGCTGGTGCTGGTTCGCGGTGAAGGAGCCGAGCACCTTGCCGTGCCGGGTGATGAAGTTGACCGTATCCTCCACCTCCACACCCTCCAGAACCGCGTGCGCGGCGTCCGCCACCACCCGCGTCACCGGCCCGGCGATCCACTCCACAGCGTTGATGTGATGCGGCATCATGTCCTGGATGGCACCGCCGCCCATCGCCGGATTCGCATAATAAATATCCCGGTAGGCCGGACGGTAAAAAGGAAAGTGTTGGCCCGACTGCACCTGCACCTGAACCACCGCGCCAAAACGCCCGGAACGCACCGCCTCCCGCATCCGCTGCAGCGCCGGCAGCGCGCGATAGACAAAAGCCACCGCCGCCCGCACCCCTTTCTCCACGACAACCGAGCGCAATTCGTCGATGCCCTCCAGACTGAGACTGAGCGGTTTCTCGATCAGCAGATCGATGCCGCGCGCCGCCAGTTCGATGGCCGCCGGCACATGAAACGGCGCGGGCGAGGCGATGAGTGCGGCAGTCACCGGCGCTTTTTCCAAAGCCTCCTGCCAGTCGTGGAAACCGCTCACCCCGTAACGCGCCGCCACTTCCGCGCGGCGGACATCCGAAGGCTCGCAAAAAGAAAGATCGCACCGGCCCGTGTTCTGGAAGCAGCGCAAATGACGCTCTCCGATGGAACCAACGCCGAGAATGAGAAGATGAGGTCTGACGGACATGCGGCCAAGAATACGCCGCCAACCGGCCACTTGTTCCCGGCATGATGATTTGCCCCGAGAAATTCCCGCAAGAGGAGCGCGCGCGCCCTCGCGTGCCGTTGAAGGCGCCCCGCCTTCAACTCTTTGCCCAATGGCGCAGCCACTGGATTTGAGCAAGTGGCCGCGCCAGGAGAAAGGGATACGGCGTGGTACTTTGGAGAGTCTCACAGCGCAAGACCCGGCGAGCCAGCGGCTCGCCCCACGTGGAGCGAGCCGCTGGCTCGCCGCCCTTCCCCGCCAGGGATGGCGAAACTTCCCCGCGCCGCCGGTGTTTCCCCTCCCGAAACCCGCTGAAGCACCATGCACGTCCGCCTCCCGCTCGCCGCCCTCGCGTTCGCCACCGCCGCCGCGTCCGGCCAATCCACACCGCACGCCGATCTGCCGCCGGATCAACTCGCGTTCTTTGAGAAAAACATCCGCCCGGTCTTGATCGAGCACTGTTACAAGTGCCACTCGGCAGAGTCGGACAAAATCCGCGGCGGCCTGCTGCTCGACACCAAACAGAACGCCCTGCTCGGCGGCGAATCCGGCCACCCTGGCCTCACTCCCGGCGATCCCGCCGCCAGCGCCATCTACACGGCCATGACTTGGACCGACCCGGACATGGAAATGCCGCCCAAAGAAAAACTCCCGGACAGCATCATCGCCAACTTCAAAAAGTGGATCGAAATGGGTGCGCCCGACCCGCGCGAATCCACCATCGCCAATCCTGAAGGCGGGCGCCGCCAGATCGACATGGACGAAGGCCGCAAGCATTGGGCCTTTCAAAAGCCCGTGAAGCACGAGCCGCCGTCCGTCAAAACCGAAGGTTGGGCCAAAACGGACATCGACCGCTTCCTTCTCGCCGGCCTGGAAGCCAACGGCTTGCACCCCGTGCATGACGCCGACCGCCCTACCCTCATCCGCCGCATCGCCTTCGATCTCACCGGCTTGCCGCCCACTCCCGATCAAGTGCAAGCCTTTGTCGAAGACAAAACCCCCGGTGCATTGGAAACCGTCATCGACCAGTTTCTCGACTCCGCCCGCTTCGGCGAACGCTGGGCGCGGCATTGGCTGGACGTCGCCCGTTACGCCGAATCCAACGGCAAGGAAACCAACCTCCCCTACCCTCACGCCTGGCGTTATCGCGATTACGTCATCGCCGCCTTCAACCAGGACAAGCCTTACGATCAGTTCATCAAAGAGCAGATCGCCGGCGATCTCCTGCGCTCCGGCAACGAGCGCGACCAAGCGGAAAAAATCATCGCCACCGGCTTCCTCGCGCTCGGCCCCAAAGGTCTCAACGACCGCGACCGCCGCCAGTTCCAGATGGACCTCGTCGATGAGCAAATCGACGTCCTGTCGCAGTCCATGCTCGGTCTCACCCTCGCCTGCGCCCGCTGCCACGACCACAAATTCGACCCCGTCACCCAGCGCGACTACTACGCCCTGGCCGGCATCTTCCTCAGCAGCGAGACCCTCTACGGCACCCACAACCAACTGCAAAACAACCACCCCTCCACCCTCATCGAACTCGACCGCGCCGCCGCCCAGCCCGCCGCCATTGCCGGCATCACGCAGCCGGAACTCCGCCGCCTCCAGGACGAAGTGGACCGACTCCGCGGCGCCTCGGACGATCTCACCCGCGAAGCCCTCGCCGCCCGCCAAAGCAGAGGCGCCGGGAACAATCCGGTCGCCGATTTTCTCCGTGTGCGCCAAACGCGCGATCAAGCCGCCGCCGTGCAATCCGATCTCGACCTCTTCCACGACGACGGCTCCCCACGCACGCTCGCCATGGGCGTACTCGACCGCCGCCAGCCCATCGACAGCCCCCTGCTCGTGCGCGGCGATGTCAGCCAGCCCTCCGGCATCGTCCCGCGCGGCCTCGTCGAAGTCCTCTGCGCCCCGGACGAACCGCGCAACATCGCCGCAGGCAGCGGTCGCCTCGATCTCGCCTACTGGATCGCCTCCAAGGACAATCCTCTCACCGCCCGCGTCATGGCCAACCGCGTCTGGCTGCACCTCATGGGCCAGGGCATCGTCTCCACGCCGGACAACTTCGGTTTCATGGGCATGGCCCCCACCCATCCCGAACTGCTCGACCACCTCGCGCTCAGCTTCATGGAAAACGGCTGGTCGGTGAAAAAGCTCATCAAACAAATCATGCTCAGCCGCGCCTATCAAATGAGCTCCACGCATGACGCCGCCAACTACGCCATCGACCCGGACAACAAACACCGCTGGCGCATGGATCAGCGCCGCCTCGACGCCGAAGCCATTCGCGACGCCATGCTCGCCGTCGCCGGTGAACTGGATGCTTACCCGATGGACGGCTCGCCCGTCGCCCGCGTGCGCGAGGATCGCCGGGGCATGTTGCAGCTTCTCAGCCAGATGAACACCCAGCCCTACCCTTACCGCTCCATCTATCTGCCCATCATTCGCGATCAAATCCCCGACTTCCTCAGCATCTTCGACTTCCCCGACGCCTCCCTCGTCAACGGCCAGCGCGACACCACCAACGTCCCCTCGCAAAACCTCTTCCTCATGAACAACCCGCAGGCGCTCGCCCTCGCCGACGCCTTCGCCAAACGCCTCGGCGAATACGAAGGCACTCCGCTCGAGCGCCTCACCCACGCCTACCACCTCGCCTTCAGCCGCCCTGCCACCCAGGAAGAACTCGCCGCCATCCGCACCTTCTGGATGGAATTTCCCAACAAAGTTCAAACCATCTCCAACAAAAACACCGCCGCAGGCAAACAAAAAACCCAGATGCTTGCTCTCACCACCTTCTGCCAAGCTCTCTTTGCGAGCGCTGAGTTTCGTTATCTGAATTAGAGACCCACATGGGGCACAGGCATCTTGCCTGTGCGAACAGGCAAGATGCCTGTTCTCCATACCATCCCGCAACCGCTCAAAACCACGCGCTCATCCATCTTGTTAATCCTGCAAAAATCCCGTCAATCCTGTCAAAAAAATGAACGCTCTACCCTTCACCCGCCGCTCGTTCCTCCAGACGACTTCCAACGGCTTCGGCTGGCTCGCCTTCTCAGCGCTCGCCGCGCGTGCCGCAGCCCAATCCGCAATCCCCAATCCGCAATCCGCAATCTCAACCGGCCCTCTCGCGCCCAAGACCGCGCATTTCCCCGCCAAGGCTAAGCACATCATTTTCCTCTGCATGCAGGGCGGGCCTTCACATGTCGATACCTTCGACTACAAACCCAAGCTCATCGCCGACACCGGCAAGGGCGCGCCCTCGGCGGCGGGGCGTTATGGCCGCGCCAACCTGATGGCGCCACAGTGGGAGTTCAAGCAGCGCGGCAAGAGCGGCCTGTGGATTTCCAGCTTGTTTGAAAACCTGGCCAAGCACGCCGACGACCTCTGTGTCATCAACGGCATGTCCACCGACCTGCCCGCTCACCCGCAGGCCTTTGCTCAGCTTCACACCGGCACCACGCAATTCATCCGCCCTTCCCTCGGCGCGTGGACGCTTTACGGCCTCGGCACGGAAAACGAAAACCTGCCCGGCTTCATCACCATCAATCCGCCCGGCAATGCCGCCCGCACTTACGGCAGCGCCTTTTTGCCGGCCATCTATCAAGGCGCCAAAGTCGGCGGCAGCCGCATCCCCGGCGGCGGCCGGCGTTTTGGCGGCGTGGACACCGCGGCGATGGCCGACATCAAAAACACGCGTCTCAACGCCGAAGCCCAGCGCGCGCAGCTCGACCTCATTCAAAAACTCAACCGCTCCCGCATGAAGCTCGACGGCGGCGTCAGCGCGGAGATCGAAGGTGTCATCGAGTCTTATGAACTCGCCTTCCGCATGCAGGCGGAGGCGCCGAATGTCATGGACCTTTCCAAGGAAAGCACCGCCACCCAAAAACTCTACGGCATCGGCGAGAATGCCACCGACGCCTTCGGCAAGCAGTGCCTCATGGCGCGCAAGTTCGTCGAGGCCGGCGTGCGCTTCATCGAGATCACGCACAACAACTGGGATCATCATTTCAACCTCGGCACCGCGCTCGAAAACAATTGCGGCCAAGTGGACCAACCCATCGCCGGACTGCTGCAAGACCTCAAGCAGCGTGATCTCTTGAAAGACACCCTCGTCATCTGGGGAGGCGAGTTCGGCCGCACCCCACACAGCCAGGGCAACGACGGCCGTGACCATAACAACAAAGGCTTCACCCTCTGGATGGCCGGCGGCGGCGTGAAAGGCGGCATGACCTACGGCGCGACCGATGACTACGGTTATGAAGCCGTGGAAAACAAAATGCCCATTCACGATTGGCACGCCACGGTGCTGCATCTGCTCGGCCTCGACCACGAAAAGCTAACCTACCGCTATGCGGGCCGGGATTTCCGGCTCACGGATGTTTATGGCACGGTGGCCAGGGAAATTCTGGCCTAA
>CAZNKC010000100.1:0-17569 GCA_964573315.1 uncultured Verrucomicrobiaceae bacterium
GTTCGCTGCGCTCAATCTTTTCGGCGAGGACGCCGAAAAGAGCACGCGGGACGCGCGCGCTCCAAGCGCAGAGCAGAACCCTGGTCCTTTCTTGACACTTGAAACTTGACCCCTTGACACTAAATTCATTCGTCATTCATCATTCCCAACCATGCGCGTCATCGCCGGAACCGCCGGAGGCCTCCCCCTCAAAGTGCCGCAGGGCGACACCCGCCCCACCACCGACCGCGTCCGCGAAGCGCTCTTTTCCATGCTCGGCGGTCTCGTGCCCGGCGCCCGCGTGCTCGACCTCTTCGCCGGCTCCGGCGCGCTCGGCCTCGAGGCGCTCAGCCGCGGCGCCGCCAGCGCGCTCTTCATCGAGCACCACCGCGCCGCCGCCAACATCCTGCGCGGCAACCTGCAAAAAACCCGCCTCAACGACAGCGCCACCGTCCGCGAAATGGACGTGTTCCGCGCCCTCGCCAGCCTCGCGCGCGCCGGCGAGGTCTTCGATCTTATTTTCGCCGATCCGCCCTACACCAGTCATCCGGGCGACACCGATTTCACCCGCGCCCTGCTGGAGTCCGCCGACCTCCCGCAACTCCTCGCCGCCGATGGAGCCTGGGTGTTGGAATGCCGTGCCGGCAAAAACGACTTTGCCGCCACGCCGCCCTGGACCGTGACCCGTCAGCGCGACTATGGAACCACCCGCATCGTCTGGCTAAATCTCAAAACAAAGTTGATAGTTGAAGGTTGAGAGTTGAGAGGCTGGCAATGAGCGACTTGCGCCGCCAGGGGGCTCACTCTTCGGGTGAATCGAGCTTTCGGCGCAAGCCGCTGATTTTGAACTCTCAACTCTCAACTCTCAACTCTCAACTCTCAACTCTCAACTCTCAACTCTCAACTATCGACTCTCAACTTGAGCCTGCTGATCTACAACCTCCTGCTGCCCCTCGCCCTGCTCGCCATGCTGCCCGGCGCACTGCGCAAGATGCGGCGGCGCGGCGGCTCCTGGCGCGACCTCCGCCAGCGCCTCGGCCTTTTCGATGCGCCGGAGCGCGCCGCCCTCGCCGCCGTCGCGCGCCATGAGCACCGTTACTGGTTCCACGCCGTCAGCGTCGGCGAGGTCGGCGTCGCCTTGAAAATCATCGCCCCGCTGCTCGATGCCGATCCGGAAACCGCCGTCGTCCTCACCGTCACCACGCCCACCGGACGCCAGATCGCCCTCGACTTCGCCGCCGCTCGTAGCGCGGGCGGCCCGCCCGCCCGTGGAGCAGGCGGCTCGCCTGCCCGTAATACGGACGACTCGTCCGCGCTCCGGCTCACCGTGCTTTACAGCCCGCTCGATTTCCCATTCGTCGTGCGCCGCCTGCTGCAAGAGATCGCCCCGCGCCGCCTCGTCCTCGTCGAAGCCGAAGCCTGGCCGAACCTCGTCACCCAAGCCACCCGCTCCGGCATCCCCATCACCCTGGCCAATGCCCGTCTCTCCTCCAAATCCGAGCGCCGCTACCGCCGCCTCGCCTGGTTCACCCGGCCCATTTTCTCCCAACTCGATCAAGTCCTCGTCCAGGAACCCGCCGACGCCACCCGCTGGGAAAATCTCGGCGCGGACCCGAGCCTCATCCACCTCACCGGCTCCGTCAAATACGATCCCCAAGGCAGCTCCGCGCCCGCCGCCGCCACGCTCGATCATTTCCGCGCGCTGCTCGCCCGCGCCGGCATCGAACCGGGGCGCCAGCGCCTCATCACCGCCGCCAGCACTCATCCCGGCGAGGAACGCGCTCTCGCCGAAACCTATCTCGACCTCCAGCGCAGCGGCAATGTTGCGGACAATCTGACCCTGCTCATCGTCCCCCGCCACGTCGAGCGCGCTCCGGAAATCCTCCAGGAACTCGCCGCCCTCGGCCTCTCACCCATCCTGCGTTCCACCCTCACGCCCGGCTCACCCGCGCTGCCGTTCGATCCCTCGCGCCCCCTGCTCATCGACACCACCGGCGAACTCAACGCCTGGCAGCACTTGAGCGACATCGTCATCATCGGCAAAAGCTTCCTCGCCCACGGCGGCCAAAACCCCGCCGAAGCCGCGCTCGCCCGCAAGCCCGTCGTCTTCGGCCCGCACATGGAAAACTTCGAGCCGCTCATCGCACTGCTGCTGGAGGCCGGCGGCGCTGTCCAAGTCCCCAACCTCGAAGCCCTGCCCGCCGCCCTGCGCGCCCTTTTGACCGATCCCGCCCAAGCCGCCCGCACCGGAGCCGCCGCCCACGCCGCGCTTGCCAAACACAGCGGGGCCACGCAACGCACGCTGGAGTGGATCGGCAAATAGCGCACCAGTCACTCAAAAAAGCATCGAGCATCAAAAACCGCCGCCCGGAGCGCGGGCCTCCGAGCCCGCAGCGCCCCGCCACCAAGCTGAGCGCCGCACGTCCCACCCGCGCCACTGCCGCCTGCGCCATGCTCGCATAAAACTCTCCGCCAAGGCCAGTTGACCCGCTGCGGGCTCGGAGGCCCGCGCTCCAGGGAAACGCTCACCAGCCCGCAAATTTTCCCTGAACCGAAAAAGGAAAATGAGAGCCTACGGAATACGCGGAATAAACGGAAAGAAAAGCCGGGCCTGCTGAAAACGGCTCTCACCTTTTGGGTGAAACTCCACTTGCGCCGCCATCCTTCAAATTCTGTGTATTCCGTGTGTTCCGTAGGCCACCATTCCGGTTTTTAGGCTGAAAGGTCAATCCACAAAAAAGAAGGGCGGCGAAATCCGCCGCCCTTCCTGCATGGAATGCTTCTTTGAAATCAAGCCCGTCACTTGCCCGCCGCCACGCCGCCCGTCTCCGCAGGCAGGCTTTGGCCGTTCAGCCAGACGTACTCCTTCCACGCCCCTTCATAGAGACGCACTTTCGGATAACCGGCGACATGCTGGAGGTAAAACTGCAACAAGCTGCCCTCGCGGGAAGTGCCGCAGTAGCAGATGATGTCCTTGTCCGGCGTGATGCCGGCGGCTTCCAGTTCCGCTTTCACTTGGTCCAGCGGCTTGAACTTGTGCGTGTTGTCATCCTCCATCAGGCGCGCCCAATGAAAGCTGATGGCGCCGGGGATGTGCCCCTTGCGCAGCCACACGTCGTCATCGCCCTGGAACTCATTGAGCGGGCGCGCGTCGATCAGCAAACCGTCCGGCTTGCCGGCCAGCGCCTGCACGTCCGCGATGTTGGCCGCGATGCCCGGCTTCCTCGTCTCAGGCAGTTTGCCCGCCGGATTGCCGAAGTACTCATGCACCGGAGCGAAGCCCTGCTTCACCCACTCAGCAAAGCCGCCATCGACGATGCGGATGTCCTGCACGCCGAACTTCTCCAGCACATAAACCACCATGCTGGTGCTCAGAATTTCGTCGTTGGGCAGCTTGTCACCGGTGGCATAGACCACATGCGTGCGGTCCTTGTCCACGCCGGCGCGGATCAGCAACGCGGCGGTGAGGTCATCCGGCAGGTACTGCACCGGCACCGCGCTGTCCGTGCCGCGCAGGGTGTCGAAGTTGATGTGATGCGCAGTCGGCAGGTGACCGCGGAAGTAGTCCTTGTAACCGCCGCGCGTGTCGAGCACGACCGGGCGCTTCGATGCGTCCGGGTTTTCGATCAAGGCTTTGGCGTCGGCAGCGGAAATGAGACCGATGTCGGCACGAAGGCCAGGGGAGGCCGCGACGAGCAGAGCGGCGGCCAGGAGCAGGGATGTCTTTTTCATAATCAGGTTGGGTTTAGGTTGAGTTAGGTTACGTGTTCAAATTTCGGGTTTCAGGTTTCAGGTTTCAGGCTTCGGACTTCAGGCTTCAGGCTTCAGGCTTCGGACTTCGGGCTTCGGGCTTCGGGCTTCGGGCTTCGGGCTTCGGGCTTCGGGCTTCGGATTTCGGATTTTTCAAAACGTGAACACGAAGTTGATCTTCGCGATGTGGCTGGACTGGCCTTGTTCGGGGAAGTTGCTCCACCATTCCAGCACGATGTGCTTGCTCAGATCGTACTTCCAGCCGACCGCAGGCAGCCAGAACGACTGGTCGGCAGCCTGCACCAGATCGACGTTGAGGTTGAAGTTGCGGTCGAACACCTTCCAGGTGCGGTCCAGGCCGAGCAGCACGGTGTTGCCGTTGTTTTGGATGCCATAACCGGCGTGGGCGCGGATGAAGCCGAAGTCATGGGCCAGCATCGCGTAGGTGAAGGGGTCGCCGGCGCGGTCCGTGTCAGTCAGGGCCACTCCCGCCACCCCCAGGGCGAACGCGCCATTTTCCCATGGCGTGAAGTTCAGCTTGGTCTGGAAGAAAAGCGGCCCCGCGGGCCCCGTCCAGACCGGGCTGTCCAGGCCCCATTCCAGATGCAGCGGAGAGAAATCCCAGCCGGTCTTGAAGCCCAGCCAGAACGAGTGTTCGTCCGGCCCGTTGGCGGCGAACTGGTTGGCGCCCGGACCGAAGCTGCTGAACGCCTGCACCGCCACCGTCCGGTGTGGCACCACGTCGGCGGTGGGGATGTTGTTAAGCCCTGTCGGCGTCGCCAGCACCGGACTGGCGAACAGGAGTGAACCAATGAGGAGGATGCGTGTTGTGTTTTTCATGGAGAAAAAATCAGAGTATCCGGCACAGCAGCGAATAGGCCGCCGCAGCCAGCAGCGCGGCGCAGGGCAGCGTGATGATCCAAGCCAGCAGCACCGGCACCGCCGTGCGCCACTTCGCCTGCCGCGTGGTGATGCCGATGCCCAGCAGCGCGCCCACAGTGACGTGCGTAGTGGAAAGCGGCAGACCCTTGAACGAACCCAGCAGCACCAGCAGCGCCGTGGCCAGATTCGCGGCAAAACCCTGACCTGGATTCATCCCGGTGATCTTGTGCGCCAGCGTCTCCGCCACCCGCCGCGCGCTGATAAGCCCGCCCGCCGTCATCGCCGCCGCCACCAGCAGCATCCCGCTGGTGGCGGACAAGCTTGTGAGCCCCAGCAGCAGCGCCGCCATCTTCGGCGTGTCATTCATTCCGCGCGCGAAGCACACCGCGCCCGCGCTGGTAAAATGCAGCGCGTCCAGCGTCCGCGTGCGGTGATCCGGCGCCAGCCGTGCCGCCCGCAGCACCCTGTAAAGCACGGCGCCCACGGCCACCGCCACCAACGGGCCCAGCAGCAGCGGCTGCGCAAAAGCGGTCCACAGCCGCGTCCAGTCCAGTTCCGCCGGCATCACCCACAGCCCCGTGCCCAGCAGCGCTCCGGTCAGGGCGTGGGTGGTGGAGACCGGGAAACCCAGCCAAGTGGCCAGGCTCCCGGTCGCCGTCGCCCCGGCGGCGACCGCCAGAACGAAGGCCGGATCCGCCGTCAGCGCATCCGGCACCAACCCTTTGCCGGAAAACGCCTTGAGCAACTCCGCCGTCCACCACACCCCAACCGCCGCGCCCGCCGCCGTCATCAGCGCGGCCCAATGCACTGCGGTTCGATACCGCGTCGTGCCGCTGCCGAACAACGACGCCACCCCCTTGAAATTCGCGTTCGCCCCGTTGGCATAAGCCAGCGCGGCGACAAGCGCGATGAGGGAAAGGGAGATCATGGCCTGCTTTTAAACGAGTATATATGCGCAGTCTAGCATATAAATTTAATTTTATGCCACCCGGAACACACCCCCCAGCCCGCCGCCTCACTTCTCCAAAAACACGCACATCACCTCCGCCTGGGACTTGTGCGGATTGTGCAGGCGGTGCGGAGTTTCAGCATCGAAGTAAAGCGTGTCACCGGCCTCCAAGCCGAAACTCTCGCCGCCGTACTCCAGCGTCACCTTGCCGCGCAGCACGATGAGAAACTCCTCGCCCTCGTGCGGACGGGACACGCTGCGTCCGCCGCCGGGCGGCACCTCCAGCAGAAAAGGGTTCATCTGGCGGTTGGCGCGGCCCTTGGTCAGCGCGTGATACACGATGTCGGAGTTCTGCGGGTCGCGCTGGATGACGCGGCGGTCCTTCTTCTTCGTCAAAACGATCTGCGGTTTCGCGTCCAACCCCTCCAACAGCGTGGACAGCGGGCTGCGCAGCGCCTCCGCCACCCGCGCCAGCGCGGGCAGCGAGGGCGTGATGCGGAAGTTCTCCACCTTCGACAACCAGCTCCGCGTCTGCCCCGCCGCCGCCGCGGTCTCCTCCAGGCTCAAGCCAAGATCGAGACGGCGTTGCTTGATGCGCTGGGAAAGTTCGACAAGGTTCATGGCCGCCAAAAAACAAGGTTTCCCGAAAATCACAACAATGTCTTTTGAAGCAACACCGATTTCCCCCTCCGTGAAAGGCGGCTTTCACCGAAGACGTTTCATGCGGGCACTCCCCGTTCACTCCACATCCAGCCATGCAAACATCCGATTCCCCGATCACCCGCCGCCATTTCCTTCATGCCTCCGCCCTCGGAGTGAGCAGTCTTTGCGGTTCCATCGCCGCCGCTGACAAGCCCGCCGCTCCGGCGAAAATCACGCGCTTCAATCACTACGACGACGCCGTGCTGGTGAAGGGCGAGCCGCCCGCCATCGCGCCCGGTTCCTTCACCCTCGTCGCGCTGCCGGACACCCAGCACTACGCCAAGGCCAATCCGGAAGGCTTCCTCGCGCAGACCGAATGGATCGCCCAAAACAAACAAAGCCGGAACATCGCCTGCGTCCTGCATCTGGGCGACATCACCAACAACAACCGCCCCGAACAATGGGAGCTGGCGCAACGCGCCCTGAAGCGGCTCGACGGCGAGGTGCCCTATTTCATGACCTTGGGCAACCACGACTACAGCGAAGGCGGCTCCTGCGCGGACCGCACCACGCTCTTCAACGACTACTTCCCCCTGGCCGGTTACTCCAAGCTGCCCACCTTCGGCGGCGTCTATGACAAAGAGCCGGACCGGCTGGAAAACAGCTATCACCTGCTCACCGCGGGCGGCCAGGATTTGCTGGTGCTCAGCCTGGAGTTCGGCCCGCGCAAGGACGTGGTTCGTTGGGCCAATGAAATCGTCTCCAAGCACCACAACCGCGCCGCCATCCTCATCACCCACGCCTACATGTACTTCGACGACACCCGCTACGACTGGAAAAAATACGGCGCGGCGCAGTCCTGGAACCCGCACAAATACAAAGTCGCCATCGATCACGGCGACGACGTTTCCGACGGCGAAGAGCTGTGGCAAAACCTGGTGAGCAAGCACCCGAATTTCATCATGACCCTGAATGGTCACGTCCTCGAAGACGGCCTCGGCCGCATCAGCTCGCAAACTCCCGGCGGCCGCCAAGTGCATCAAATGCTCTGCAACTACCAGATGCGCCCCAACGGTGGTGACTCCTGGCTGCGCCTCATCGAAGTCAAAACCGACGGCACCGCCGAAGTGTGCGACTTCGCCCCCCAGCGCGGCGAGCGCAACGAAGCGCCGGAGAACACGTTCACCTTGAAACTGTCGCCCGTCGGCTGACCGGACGGCAAACAATCTTCATCGTAGCACAGACCGTCCCGGCTTGTGTGTTCGGGACGTCCCGTCCCGCTCCGCTGTTGCGGGCGAAGCGCTTTGCAACACCCCGGTCCGTGACCGGAACATCGGACAGCCGGCAAAAATTGTTTCTTTTTAGTCACAAAAATTTCTTTTCAGGAAACAACATTTAAGCTAGACCGTATCCATGTCCGCCAACCATCCTCCGCCATGACGCATCCATCCTCCCCTGCCCCCACCCTGCCGCGCCGCGATTTCATCACCGGAGCCGTAGCGCTCGGCGCCGTCGCTTTGACCGAGCCGTTGCTTGCCCAAGCCTCGCCGAAGGACGCGCTGCTCGGCCCGATCCTGGGACATTCAGACCCGAACTCAGCCATGGTCTGGATGCGTGCCGTGGCCGAAGGCGAATTCACGCTGGAGGTGACACCGGAAGCGGGCGGCGAGGCGCGGGTTTTGAAGCAAAAAGCCGCCGAGAAAAACGATCTGTGCCTGCACTGGCGTGTCGAGGACTTGCAACCCGCCACGAAGTACCGCTACCGCATCCTGCAAGACGGAAAAGAGATCGCCACCCACGCCGGGCAAATTTTGACCACGGCTCCGAAGGCGGACGCACCTGCGAAGGTGCGGCTGGCGATCAGCTCCTGCGCCAAGGAAGACGAGGGCAGCCGCGCAGTGTGGAACCGCATGGCCTCGGAAGACGTGGACGCCGTGGTGCTGATCGGCGACACGCCTTACATCGACAGCACCGATTTGGAAAAACAAACCCAGCGGCACCGCGAGTTCGCCGCCGTAGAGGAGTATCAGGCGCTGCTGCGCTCGCGCCCTTGCTGGTGGACTTGGGACGACCACGACTTCGCCGGCAACGACGCCTCCGGCCTTGCTGCCGGAAAAGAAAACACGCGCCTCGTCGTCACCCGTTACCGTCCGCAGGCGGAGTATGGCGACGGCGAGGGCGGCATCTACACCAGCTTCCGCCGCGGGCCGGTTGAGGTGTTCGTGCTCGACACTCGCTGGTATTCGATGACCGAACCCTCCTTCGCTGCCCCTCACAAACCCACCATGCTCGGTGCGAAGCAATGGGAGTGGCTGCAAAAAGGCCTGCTGGCCTCCACCGCGCCCTTCAAGCTGCTGGCCTGCGGCGTCATCTGGGATGACAAAGAAAATTCCGAGTCCGACGACTGGGGAACCTACAAGCACGAACTCACCGCCATCCAAAAGTTCATCGGCGACAACAAAATCTCCGGTGTCATCCTCGTCGGCGGAGACATCCACGCCAGCCGCGTGTTGCGCTACAAGACGGCAAAGGTCGTGGGTTACGATCTGACGCAATTCATCGCCTCGCCCATTCACGCCAGCACCATCCCTTCCCTCAACGTCTATCATCCCGACCTCGTCCGCAGCGCGGTGGAGCCGAACATCTTCCTCCGCGTGGACGCCGACAGCACCGTCACCCCCGCCGAATTCCACGCCACGCTCATCAACAAAGATGGCGAGCACGTCTTCAGCTACCACCTCACGGAGGACGATTTGAAACCGAAATCTTAGCCCAATTCACTCATCACTCATCATTCCCCATGTTCACCGTCAACCAACGCACCTACACCCCGCCCGCCAAACCCGTCGTCGTCATCTGTCTCGATGGCTCGGCGGATGAATACCTCGACTGCGCCATCGCGCGCGGACGGATGCCGAACCTCGTCCAAATGAGTCTGAATGGCTGGCGCGGATTCGCGCGCGCGGCCATGCCGACCTTCACCAACGTCAACAACTCCAGCATCGTCACCGGCAGGCCGCCGGCGGTGCATGGCATCGGCGGCAACTTCTTTTACGATACCACCACGGGCGAGGAAGTGATGATGAACTCATCGAAATTCCTCCGCGCCGACACGATCTTCCCGCACGCGCAACGCGCCGGGCGCAAAGTGGCAGTGGTCACCGCAAAGGAAAAACTGCGCGACATCTTCGCCAGCGGCCTCATCAGCGAGGGCGGCATCGCTTTTTCAGCGGAAAAAGCGAAACACGCCGTGCGCGAGACGCATGGCATCGACGATGTCGAGGCCCTTGTCGGCCCCACGCCGGAGATTTACAGCGGCGACGCCAGTCTCTACGTGCTGAAGGCGGGCGTGGCGATGCTGGAGAGCGGGCGGGCGGATTTCTTCTACCTGAGCACCACGGACTACATGCAGCACAAGCACGCGCCAGAAGACCCGGAGGCGCTGGATTTCTATGCGGCCATTGACGTCGAGCTTGGCCGCCTGCTGGCGCTCGGCGCGGTCATCGGCCTCACCGCCGACCACGGCATGAACGCGAAACAAAAAGCCGACGGCTCGCCCAACGTCATCTATCTGGAAAGCGAACTGGTGGAGCAGTTCGGCGAAGGCTTCCGCGTCATCCTGCCAATTACTGACCCCTATGTGGCGCATCACGGCGCGCTGGGTTCGTTCGCGCAGGTGCATCTGCCGACTGAATTGGATACTGGGAAGGTGCGCGACTGGCTGCTGCAACGCCCCGGCGTCACCGAATGCCACGAACGCGCCACCGCCGCGCGCTTGATGGAACTGCCGGAGGACCGCATGGGCGATCTCGTGGTCGTCAGTGGACGCGACGTGGTGCTGGGCCGCACGCCCGCCTATCACGACCTCGGCGCGCTCGCCGGCGCGCTGCGCAGCCACGGCGGACGTTATGAGGAAATGGTGCCGCTGGTCTTCAGCGAGCCGCTCAACGCCGCCTACGCCGCCCGCGCCGCCGCGGACACGCGGAACTTCGACATCTTCGAGTTCACCTGCAATGGCACGCATTAAAAGTGGTGCAACCTTCCAGGTTGCACGGGCAATCAAGATGATTGCCCCACCAAACAGAGCAACCACCTTGGTTGCACTTTCTGGCAAGCTGGAAGCTTGCCCCACTTTATGAACCCCGTCACCCACCACGACCCCGCCTTCCTCCGCGCCCGCCGCTGGTCTCTTGGTGCGGTGATGTTTTGCTACCTGTTTTATTACACCGGCCGGCAGACTTTTGGCTTCGCCATTCCCGGCATCCAGGCGGAGTTGGGACTGGACAAACAAACGCTCGGATGGATCAGCGCGGCAATGCTGTGGGCCTACGCCTGCGGGCAAATGATCAACGGCAACCTTGGCGACAAATTCGGCGGACGCCGCATGATGCTGCTCGGCGCGGTGTCATCTTTCGTTTTGAACTGGGTCACCAGCTTTGCCTACGGCTTCAAGACCTTGTTCGCCGCCTGGGGATTGAACGGTCTGGCGCAAAGCATGGGCTGGGCGCCGGGCAGCCGCCTCGTGGCGAATTGGTTCGGCGTGCATGAGCGGGGCCGCGCCTTTGGCCTGTATGTGCTGGCGGCAGGGCTGTCGTCCGTGCTGTCCTTCGCCACCTCGCTCATCGTGCTCGATGTGTTGAAGCTCGACTGGCGCTGGATATTCCGCCTGCCGGTGGCGCTCATGCTGCTCGGCGGGATCGTCGTGTGGATCATCGCGCGGGATCGTCCCAGTCAAAAAGGATTCGCTGATCTGCACGATGAAGTGGAAACGCCACAAGCCACCGCCGCCACCGACACGGAAACCGCTTGGCAGCGTTACGGCGTGGCCTTGAAAAACGGCAGGCTGCTGCTCGCCGGCCTCGCCATCGGCTTTCAAAACACCGTGCGCTATGGGCTGCTGATCTGGGTGCCCGTGTATTTCCTGGGCGATGATTTCAAAGCGGATCCGCTGGGCAAATGGATCAGCATCGCCCTGCCCGTCGGCATGGCGCTCGGCGCGCTGGCCAGCGGCTGGATATCCGACCGCTTTTTCAACTCGCGCCGCAGCGGCGTCATCGCCTCCTTCATGATCCTCGCCGCCGTGGCCGCGATGGGCATGTACCTGCTGCCGCCGGGGCATCTGCTCGGCGTGCCGGTGCTCTTTCTCGCCGGCTTCTTCGCCTACGGCCCTCAGTCGGCCTTCTGGGCGCTCGCGCCGGACCTCCTGGGCCGCGCGCGCGCCGGGACGGCGGTGGGCGTGATGAATTTCTTCGCCTACGCCATGGCCGGTCTCGGCGAGCCGTTCATCGGCTGGATGATCCAAAACAACCCCTTCGCCGCCACGCCCGGCGTGGAAAGCGTGGCGATCGTGTTTCCCCTCGTCGCTGTCTTCGCCGTGTGCAGCGCCGTGCTCGCTCTTTTGATCAGAAGATGAAATCCGCCCATCGCTCATTCATCCCCTGCAAAAGGATTGATCACTTGCAGCCCGGCAATGTGCTTGAAATCGCCTTCGTTGCGCGTGACCAGCGGCAAGTCGTATTCAAGCGCGGTGGCGGCGATGATGGCATCTCCGAGCTTTATGCTTTTCTGCTGACGCAAGGAAATGGCGCGCTCGATGATCTCGTTATCAAGCGGAACCTCGGTGGTAGTCTTGACAATCGAGATAAGACGCGCCTGTTGTTCCGCAGGGAGAGCGCTAAAGCCTCGAAAGCCAAGGACTTCAATCCTTGTGACGCTGGCGATCAAGGCATTCGGGCTTTCCGCGTAGGGCTGGCAGAGCGCCCCATCATCTTCGGCGGTATAAATCAAGATGTTGCTGTCGCAGACCATGGTTCAATCTCTTCCTGGCAAGACGACATCCTCCCGGATTTCACGCTGCCAGGCAGCCGGGTCAGGGATGACATCACGCAAGCCGCCCATGGCTCGAAGTTCGGCATAAGCCTTCTTCCGTGCCGCCACCATCTCAGGCGTCGCAACGAGCTTTTGCCGTTTCGGTTTGGAAGCGGCGTCGGCAGCCGTGTCCACCACGAGCAGCACCTTGGCCCGGCCGGGCCTCAACCAATCAGGCAAAGGCGAAAGCAGCTTCAAACTGCCGTCCGCCAGGATATCCACGTCTGTTTGCAGGGTGTTCATCACAACCAGTTTAATCCCTTCCGTCAAAATAACCAGTCCCTTTGCGAGCTTTTTACTGCCTCCTGATCCCCCCGATGAACTCCGCCTGCGTCCAACTCTTCCACAGCCCCGGCCAGCCGTTTCAAATGAGCGCCGCGCCCTTGCCGGATGCACTCCATCCCGGCGAGGTGCTCGTCCAAATCTCGCTCGCCACCATCTGCGGGTCTGATCTTCACACCGTCGATGGACGCCGCTCCGCGCCCACGCCTTGCGTGCTCGGACATGAAGCCGTCGGGCATGTCGTGGGCAGCTCGCGAGATGGCATCGTCACCGGACAACGCGTGACGTGGACGTTGGCGGACAGTTGCGGCCAGTGCGCTCCCTGCACACGCTGGCATCTGCCGCAGAAGTGCGAGCATCTTTTCAAATACGGCCACGCCGCGCTGAATGACGGTCACGGGCTGAACGGCTGCTACGCCAGCCACATCGTGCTGCGGCCCGGCACGCAGATCATGACGGTGCCGGAGGCGCTGCCTGATGCCATCGCCGCGCCCGCCAACTGCGCGCTCGCCACCATCGTCAACGCGCTGGAAACGCTGCCCGATCCCTGCGACAGCGCACTGGTGCAGGGCGGTGGTTTGCTCGGCATTTATGCCTGCGCCTGGCTTCGGCATCGCGGCGTACGCGAGGTGTTTTGCACCGACCTCAGCCCGCAACGGCTCGCGCTGGTGGCGGAGTTCGGCGGCGTGCCGGTGCCAGCCGGCGATGCATTGCCCACAGTCGATCTCGTGCTCGAAGTCACCGGCAGCTCCGCCGTGATTCCCGATGGCGTCAAAGCCCTGCGCCCCGGCGGGCATTACGTCTGGGCCGGCATGGTGCATCCCGAAACGCAACTCGACCTCACCGGCGAGGCCGTGCTGCGCAAATGCCTCACCCTGCGCGGCGTCCACAACTACGCGCCGGGCCACCTCGCCGACGGCCTCGATTTCCTCGCGCAAAACCACACCCGCCTGCCCTTTGAAAAACTCACCAGCCCGCCGCTGCCGCTGGAGCAATTGAACGAAGGACTCGAACTCACCCGCAGCCGCCAGTGGCAGCGCGTCGCCATCCGGCCATGAAGCGCAACGGCAAAATCAGACCATGCTCCCGTCAGCGAACATATTCAGACAAGAAAGCGAGGTAACCCCGGTTGCCGCCCACTTTCGTATGCCTGTCCACCGATTTCAGCAACTTGCGCAGGCACTGCAAGAGCGTTTCCGCCAGAACGGGACCAGTGGCGGGATCGTCCTCCAGAGCGTCCGCTCCGACGGCGCGAATCTGCTGGCAGGCTTGGATCAGGCTGTCAAACAACTCCGCGTCCAACTCACCACGCGGTTCCGGCATCTGAATCTCGTGCCCCGTGGTTTCGGCGCGATACACCTTGGCGGCCATCTCATAGACGCGCTTCACCACATGATCGGTCGCATCGGGGTATTGCCGCCAGAAATGCACAACCGTCCGCTCAAGAGTATATAGAATCGCCAAATTTGCCTCAGACATAGTTCCGCTTCCTTCCAGAAAGCCCGGTCAACGTCAAATCAAAATATCTCCACCATGCTCAAACTCCCCAGCTACCTCGCAGGCGCCGCTGTCAGCGGCAACCGTTGGATTGAAGTCACCAATCCTTGGAACAACGAAACCGCCGGCCGTGTCGCCGCCATCACGCCGGAGCAACTCGATGCCGTCATTCAGACGCACCTTCAGCCGAGGCCCGCGCTCACGCGTTACGAGCGCAGCCGCATCCTGAACAAAACCCGCGACCTGCTCGACGCCCGCCGCGAGGAGTTCGCCCAGCTCATCACCGCCGAAGCCGGTCTCTGCCTGCGCGAGACACTTTATGAAGTGGGCCGCGCCTGCGATGTGTTCGCCTTCGCCGCCATGGAGGCGTTGCGCGACGACGGCCAGATTTTCTCCTGCGACATCTCGCCCACCGGCAAAGCGCGCAAGATTTTCACGATGCGCGAACCGCTCTCGCTCATCGCCGCCATCACGCCGTTCAATCACCCGCTCAACCAAGTGGCGCACAAACTCGCTCCGGCCATCGCCGCCGGCGCGCCGTTGATTTTGAAACCTTCCGAAAAAACACCGCTCACCGCCGTGCGCCTCACCGAGCTGCTTTACGAAGCCGGTTTGCCCGGCCATCTGTTGAGCTGCATCCACGGCGGGCTGGATGAAATCACCCGCCCGCTGATCCGCGACGAACGCGTGGACCTCGTCACCTTCACCGGCAGCGCCAAGGTCGGGAAAGAAATCGCCGCCACCGCCGGCTACAAAAAGACCTGCCTCGAACTCGGCGGCCACTCGCCGCTCATCGTGCTCGACGACGCCGATCTCGACCTCGCCGCGAAGCTGGCCTGCGAAGGTTGCTTTCGCAACAGCGGCCAACGCTGCACCGCCGTGCGCCGGCTGCTGGTGCAGGAAAGTGTCGTCGCGGAGTTCACGAAACGCTTCCTCGCCCTCGCCCAAAGCTATGTCTGCGGTGATCCCACGGATGAGGCCACGCTCGTCGGCACCGTGATCGATGAATCCGCCGCCAGATCGCTCGAAGCCGCCATTCAAGATGCCATCGCACGCGGCGCGGAACTCCTCCACGGCGGCGCGCGGCGCGGCGCTTTGCTTGAACCGACGATCCTCGCCGGCGTGCCGCGCGACTCCACGCTCGGCACCTGCGAATGCTTCGGCCCCATCGCGCCCATCTTCCCCGTGCGCGATCTCGACGACGCCATCGCTTACACCAACGCCACACCGTACGGCCTCAGCAGCGGCATCGTCACGCGCAGCATGGAGTTCGCCATCAAAGCCGTGAAAGGCATCAAAGCCGGTACCGTCAACGTCAACGAAATCCCCGGCTACCGCCTGGAACTTTCGCCGTTCGGCGGTGTCAAAGACAGCGGCCTCGGTATCAAAGAAGGCGTCATCGAGGCGATCAAATTCATGACCACGGTGAAGACCTTCTCGCTGCCGTGGTAAGCCGTCACCGCTTGGCGGCGGTTTTTTGAAGCACCCAAGCCGCCTCCTCTTTCTCCAGGCAGGGGCCGCACAGATCAAACAGTTGCTGGCCACCCTCGCGAGCTTTGCCGTTTTCCAACCAAGCCATCGCCGCGTGGGCAAAGAAAGCGTCGCGCAGCGGTCCGGCTGGCAGTTGATGGCCTTGGGCGAGCAGGCTGGCGAGGTTGTTTGTCCCTCCCGCCAAAACTCCTCCCAACTCCGCCGCCATCCCCTGCAATTCCGGGAGGTCCGACCTCGCCGCCAACCAGCGAAATGCCGCTTCCGGCGAGTCCTGGACGAAGGCGCGGTTGATCATCTGCTCCAGCAGCTCGAGCCGCTCCGCCTTGTCTGGCAGTTGTAAAATACGGTCCAAGGCTTCCTCATAGTTCATGCCCTTGTCTTTGCCGTACCAACTCGCCCGATCAAACAACTCGCTTCGCAAAAAGGGATCGGACTCACCGAAGGCCGCCTCAAACGCGCCAACCGGATCCTCATACGCCCAGCTTCGAGCCAGTTCCTGCAGCATCTTGCTGCGCAGAAACGGCTCCTCCAAAGCCAAGGCCCAGGAGCGGTAATGCTCCGGCTGTTTCCCCGCCGTCTGCGACAGCAGATACTCGATTCCCGACTCTTGCAGCACGCTGTCGTGATTGAGGGCCGCCACCCATTGCCAGGCAGCATCTGGATCTTCCTTCACCCAATGCTCCAGGATGGCGCGCAAGGCAGACGCCTTCATCTGCGGCGAGCTGATCCCTTCCAACGCAGCCAACGCCGTGGTTCGATCCAAGGCAGCCCAACGCTCCATAACCGCCCTGACGAGCCGCCCGCGCACGTTCGGAAAACGCATCCGCAAAACGCCGTGCAAAGCCGGCGCCAAGTCGGACAAAGGCAGAGCGGCAATGACCCCCAACCCGTCGGCCCAATTCTCCCCAGTTAAGGCCGCCAGCCGGCCTTCGATCCCCGACGGGGCCGGCGGCGCGTTTTGAGCCAAGCGTACGGAAAGCGGCTGGGTTAGGTTTGGCGCCACCCCCTTCCCCGGAGACGCGGGTCGCGGCTCAGGTCGAGCGGCGCCGGACGCGAGAGCATAGCCCACCCAAACGGCCAGCAAATGCCAGAGAACCTGACGAACCGCTTTCATCGCGCCTCCTCCAATCCATAGCTGGACAGATAACTCCGGCGTTGTTCCTCGCTCATCGCCGCGCGCGCGGCGTCGCTCAGCAGCCAAGCCAGCGCGGCGGTGCGGTCGCTTCGCAGCCATTGATCGAGATAGCCATGTTTATCCTCGCGCAGGTCCGCGTTTTCGATGCGTTGACGAAGCCGAAGGCCCGCCACGGGATCACGCAGCCTCAAATCCCAGGCGTATCCGGCGAGCCAGTTGTCGCGCTTTCGCGCATCCGTTTCCACCGCGATCCTCCGCTCGATCTCGTCTGGCGCGATGCGGGCCAATCTGACGGCGAACTGCCACTCCGCCTGAACGGCGTTTTGATCCGGTTTGAACTCCATCCGGGCCAAAGCCGCCGAGGTGTTTGCCCACGAGCCGCATTGATCCGCGGACGCAGCCAACCCCTCCGCCAAAAAAGCGCGCCCGCGGTCGTCCAAACGCCGGGCAAACGCGATCAATCGCTCCGCGGGCAACAGCGACAGGCTGAGGCCGGCATTGTGCAGAACAAGAGAGTTCAATTGCTCGGTCGGCAATATTTCCAAAAAGCGCAAGCACTCCTCCGCGTCGTCCAAAGCCCATTTCCAGAACAGTTCGTTCAGGGCGCGGTCAGCCTCCTTGCCCCGCGGCAAACGCAGCAGGATGCGCCCCAAAACATGCGGGTCCATGCGGCGGTATTCCTTCATCAGTGTCTGCGCCAATTCCAAACGCAGCGATTCCGAGAGACCCGCCTCCGGTCGGAACAAAGCTTCCACCTCCCCGCCCCGGCCTGACCGCAGCCGCTCATCAACCCATTCATGCGCTTCACGGTCGCTCGTGAAACGGGGGAACGCCGGAGGCGGGTCTTTCTCAGGCGCTCCCGGCAAAGAACTCCGAACAGGCAACTCCGCCGCCTGGACCTCGGATTGCACGGGCCGGCACCAAATACCCGCAACGGCTCCGAGCAGAGCGCACAGGACAGAGGTCAGGATTCGCGAAAGCATTTTCAATCAGACGACTGAAACGAATCAGCGACTGCGATGCTTGGTCATTTTTATGGGGCAAGTAAGGCGGACGTGTCGTCCGCCCTGTCCGGCGGGCTTCCCAGCCCGCCG
>CAZNKC010000101.1:0-17555 GCA_964573315.1 uncultured Verrucomicrobiaceae bacterium
GCCAAACGCAGCACGCGGGACGCGTGCGCTCCAGTTCGCATGCGTTCCGCGTGCGTTCTGGGCCTCACGCTTCAGCGTGTCAACTCCGCGCCAGCGACGTGCGATTCACGCTGAAGAAGAACAACGCTCGTCTCTCCGCAGCCACCAACGCCGGAATTTGGAATCCCCATCAATACTTGCCTGTTCCATGCGTAAGCCCTGCCCGGGGACAAGGAACGGAACTTGGCAAGTCTGCTTCCTTGAGCGGAGGCTTGGCAAGCCTCCCTCCTTGGGCTCCGCACCACCTCCGCCCGCGGAAAAATGGGCGGGAATACAATCCCGCCCTCCGGCACCACCGCCCTCTGCGCCCTGCGCCCTGCCCTCTGCTCACCGCCCCCTACCTCGCAACCCGCGCCACAAACGCATTTCTCGGATGCAGCCAAGTCCGCGCGGCGGCTTGGATTTGATCGGGCGTTAGAGCGCTCATGACAGCGGGCAGGCTCCGGAAGTAGTCGTATCCCAAACCGTTGAGTTCGTTCCAGCCGGTGATGTCGGCGAGCGCGCCGCTGCCCTGCTGGGCGCGCAGCCAGGAGGATTTCCAGGTGGTGCGGGCGCGGTCGATCTCGTCCGGAGCGAGTCCGTTTTCGGCGAGGTCACGGATGAGCGTGAGCATTTCCGCCTCGGCTTGCTCGAGTTGATGCGGAGCGGTGCCGACGTAGAAATAAAACGCGCCGCCGGAGAGCACGCTGAAGGCTTGCGCGCCGACGTAGTAAGCGAGGCCAAGCTCCTCGCGGATGCGGTTGAAAAGGCGGGAGCCCATGTCGCTGCACGCTTCGTCGATGAGCCGCAACGCCGGAGCGTCCGCATGATGCAGGTCCACGGTGCGGAAGCCGATGACGAGCACGGCCTGCTCCTTGTCCAGCTTCTCCTCCCAGCGTCCGGGCTTGGCGCGGGAAGTGAGCGCGCGCTTCGGGTCGAAGGCGGATTTGCCGTGCGGCAGATCGTGAAAAGCGGCCGCCACTTGGTCGCGCACGGCGGCGGGGTCGATGTGGCCGAAGACGCTGATGACGCCATTCTCCCGGTTCAGCGTGCGCGCCAGCGAGCGGCGGCAGGCGGCCGCATCCAAGGCGTTGACGCTGCCCTCGGTGCCGAGCGCGGTGCGGGCGAAGGGTTTGCCGGCGAAGATCTCCGCGCGGGCGCGGCGCAGGGCGACGGTCAGCGGATCCTCGCGCTCCTCGCGGATGGAGGCGATTTGATTTCTTTTGACAAGAGCCAGCCCCTTCTCCGGCAGCGCCGGGCGCAGCACGAGATCGGCCAGCAGATCGAGCGCCGTGGCCTCGTCACCGCGCATGACATCGGCGCCGAGCAGGCGGCGCTGGGCGTCGGCGGTGCATTGCAGATGGCCGCCGAGGTTTTCCAGCTCGGACTGGATGCGCGCGGCGTCGCGGCTGGCGGTGCCTTTGAGCAAAAGCTGGCTGGAGGCGAGCGTGACGCCCGCGTCGCGATCCGTCTCCACCAGCACGCCGCCGAGAAATTGGGCGCGGATGGAGACGAGTGGCAGGCGCGGGTTCGGCTGCACCAGCAGCGTGAGGCCGTCGAGATCGAAACGCTGAACTTCCCCTGCCCCGGCGCGCGCGGTTTGGCGGCGCGACGCGGTTTTTTTCGCCTTCGGCTGCGGGCCGACGCCCACGGCGCAGACGTTCTCCGGCGGCAGGTAGTGGCGGGCCACGTCGCGCACGCGCTCCGGGGTGAGGGCGCGGATGGCTTGCAGGTATTGGGTGGAAAGATCGAGCGTGCCGGAGATGAGCCAGGAGTTGCCGAGCGCGGCGGCCTGGCCTTTCGTGGTGATGAGGCTGCGGAGCTGGCCGGTGAGCGTGGCGCGCACGGCCTTGGCCAGTTCGTCCTCGCTCGGGCCTTCGCGTTGAAGGGTTTCCACCACCTCGAAAAGCGCGTCGCGCGCGGCCTCGGCATCGGCGGGATCGCATTCGGCCTCGACCTGGAAAAGCCCGCACTCCTGCACGCACCAAGCGCCCGCCCAGACATCGTGAGCGATCTGGCGCTTCTCCCGGAGTTCCTGATACAAGCGCGAACTGCGACCGCTGCCGAGCAGGAAACCGATGACATCCAGCGCCGCCTTGTCCGGATGCGCCTCCCCCGGCGCCTGCCAGCCCAGCGAAACACGCGCGAGATCGGTCGGGAACGGACGAAACTCCTCGCGGCGGCCCTTCAACGGCTGCTCCGCGGGCAGCAGCACCGGCTCGTAACGGCGGCGCGCCCAGCCGCCCAGCAAGCTCTCGGCGTCCTTGAGGATTTTCTTCGAGTTGATCGCTCCGGCGATGACGACGAAGCAGTTGTTCGGCACATAATGACGCGCGATGAAAGCGGCGACGTCGGCGTGGGTGACTTGATCGAACACCTCGCGATGGCCGATGATGGGATGGCGCAACGGATGACGGCGGAAGGCGGCTGCCTGCATGAGATGATGCAGGGTGGAGTCAGGATCGTCGTGATCCATCGCCATCTCGCGGCGGATGACATCCTGCTCGCGGGCGAGTTCTTCGGGGTCGAGCTTGGTGTGGCGCACCATGTCGGCCAGCACGGCCAGATAGTCCGCCGCATGCTCGGCCAAGCCGTCGATCCAATAAACGGTGCGGTTGAAGGAAGTGTAGGCATTGACTTGGCCGCCGCGCTCCTGGATGTCGCGCGTGATGTCCTCGGCGGAGCGGGAGGCGGTGCCTTTGAAAAGCATGTGCTCCACGCAATGCGCGAGGCCCGCTCCGGTCCAGTTTTCCTCATGGATGGAGCCGGCGCGGATCCACACCTGCACCGAGACGAGCGGGTGCTCATGGTCCTCGCGCAGGATGATCTCCAGGCCGTTGGGCAGGGTGTGGACGCGGGCGTCGAGGCGGGGGATGTCAATGGCCGGTTCGGTGGACGGCAGATGACGGGCGGGCGCGGAGGCGGGGTGGCTCATGTGGGATCGGGGAATACGGCGCCGTTGCGGGTCTTGGGAGCGGACTTGGCGCGCGGCAGAAAAGGTTCGGTGAAAGCGGTGTCGAAGTCGTAGCCTCCGGCGAAGTCCTCCAGGGAGTCGCCGTCGTTTTTGCCGAAGTAACCGGTTTCGATAAGGTTATAGACGATGTGGCCCACGTCCAGCCCCTCGCGCAGGCCCCATTGATTCAGCGTGGTCAGGCTCATGGGGCCGAATTCCTTGAGTACGAACCGGCGGAAGCCCTCCAGCAGCTCCTGGCCGGAGACATGCTGGTCATCTTGGTCCTTGCGAAACATCTCCGCCGCCTGATTGAGGGCCAGCCGCACCAGATCGTAAGCCTCCGGGCAATAACGCGCGTCGCGCTCGACGGCGCGCTGCACGGACTGGGCGAAAAGCGGATTCATAAAACGGGGGCTGGCCCGTAATGTGGCGCAAAGTCCGGCAAGGTCAACGCGCGTGCCTGCGGCAGGTCATTTTGAGAGGATGAGAGTGAAAAACAGAATGAACGCAAGCCAATCATTCCGTTTTCCGGAAAAGCTGCCAGCCGCACACGAACATGCGACGATCAATCTTCATTGAACACCGCGTGACTTTCAGGCATAATCTCCCCATGAGTGCCGCAGAAAAATACAACATCGTTTCGATCCAAGACTACTTGGAAGGAGAGGAGCTTTCTCCCGTCAAACACGAATATCTGGGTGGCGTTGTCTATGCCATGGCCGGTGGCAAAGTGAATCACAACACCGCTGCGGGGAATGTCCTGATCTCGCTCGGCAACCAACTCAAAGGCCGGTCCTGCCGCCCTTTCAACTCCGACATGAAGGTGCGCATCCAGACGCCCTCCTCCACCCGGTTTTACTATCCGGACGTGTCGGTCCTCTGCCAGTCCAACCCGCCGGAGTCTCCCTTTCAGGATCACCCCGTCGTCATCGTCGAAGTGGCCTCCGCCTCCACTCGCCGACTTGATGAGGGCGAGAAAAAAGACGCCTATCTCCAGATTCCCTCCCTACGCGCCTATCTCCTGATCGATACCGACCGCCACCGCGTCCGCGTCTTCCGCCGCCTTGACAATGGCTTCGCTCCGGAGCTTTACGACACGCTCGCCCAGAGCATCCCGCTCCCGGAGATCGGCTGCGCCCTCCCGCTGGCAGACATCTATGACAACGTCACCATCGGCCTTCAGGAAGAGATCGAAGAGAAAAGTTAAGCAAGCCCCCCCTCCTCAGGGCATACGCATGGAATAAGCAAGTATGGATGGGGATTCCAAATTCCGGCGTTCGTGGCTGCGGAAAGACGCGCGTTGTTCCATCTTCAGCGTGAATCGCACGTTCCTGGCGCGGTGTTGACACGCTGGAGCGCACGCAGCCTGCCACCCCTCCCATTCCCTCTTCAGAGGACTTGACATCCTCTCCACCGGGACCAGCCTTCAGCCTGATGTCAGCCGCTCCCGTCGCCATATCCATTCTCCTCGCCGATGATCACGCTGTGGTCCGCAACGGATTTCGTCACATCCTGGCCGCGGAGTGGGACTTCGATGTCATTGGCGAAGCGTCGAACGGACGGGAAGCCCTGGAGATGGCCGAGCGGCTGCGGCCGGATGTCGTGGTCATGGACGTGACCATGCCGGAACTCAACGGCATCGAGGCCACCCGGCGCATCGTCAAATCCTGCCCCAAGACCCGCGTGCTGGCGCTCTCCATGCACAAGGACAGCGTTTATGTCCGGGAGATCCTGCGCGCCGGCGCCAAGGGTTATCTCTTGAAGGACTCCAGCCAGCAGGACTTCCTCGCCGCCGTGCGCGCCGTCTCCGTCGGCAAAGGCTGGCTCAGCCCGGAAGTGAGCGACGCCGTGCTGGACGACTACCGCAAGCACGTCACCAATCCCATCGACCTGCTCTCCTCCCGCGAGCGCGAAGTCCTGCAAATGATCGCCGAGAGCAAAACCAACAAGGAGATCGCCGGCGCCCTCAATCTGAGCGTGTACACCGTCGAGGCCCATCGCGGGCGCATCATGGAAAAGCTGAATCTCCACTCCATCGGGGAACTGGTGCGTTTTGCCATGCGCAATGGCTTGATCGACTGACATACTCCCGCCTCCGGCAGCCGCCGCCATCGCCATGCCGTATTCCACCTGGACTCAACTCCGCGGCCAGTTCGGCGAGCGCACCATCCTGCTGGCGTTGGTGGCCGGATTCGGCGTTGTCATGCTGCTGCTCGGCATCGCCGGTTTGGTTTCCGTCCGGGAAGTCCGCGCCATCCGGAACAATGCGGAAGAACTCGTCCGCGAGCAAATCCTCATCACCCGCCTGCTGCATGAGGCGCAGGTGGAAGAAGACGCCCTCGCCTTGGCGCTTCATCGCTTGGCGCGGACCGTGGACGCGGCGGAAAGACAGCCCGCCCTGGTGGAACTGGAAAAAGCCAACCAATCCATCGCGGCTCTGGCCGATGAAGCCCGCTCCAGCCCCCAGGCCGGATCCTGGCAGCGCCTGGCGGAAACCACGCAGGATTTCACCCGCCAAGTCCGCGCCACGTTGCAACAAAACGACGGCATCGGCCCGCTGTCGCGTAATCGGCTGGATGAGCTTTTCTCCCGCCATGACATCGTGGTGAAACTCATTCACGATCTCATCCTTGAAAGCACCGATCACCTCTCCCAGCTCGATCAAAAAATCGGCCGCCTGCTCCGGGATTTGGCGCGCGAGTCCACCCTGCTGCTCGGCGCCTGTTTCACTCTGGCGCTGGTCTGCGCCGTCGGCACCATCGCCTACGTCCGCCACAGCATCCAACGCATCGAAGCGCAAGCGGACGAACTCAACCAAGTCTCCTGGCACATGCTGCAAAGCCAGGAGGAAACCGCCCGCCGCTTCTCCCACGAATTGCATGACGAACTCGGCCAATCCCTGGCCGCCGTGCGCGCCAACCTCAGCCGCCACAGCGCCGGCTCCGATGCCAACCGCGCCGACAGCCTGCATCTGGTGGACCAAGCCATCGCCAACGTGCGCGAGCTTTCCCAGCTTCTGCGCCCCGTCATCCTCGACGACTTCGGCCTGGACGCCGGCCTGCGCTGGCTCGCCGAAAAATTTGCCCAGCGCACCCGCATCGAAGTCGCTTGTGCCGCGGACTTGGGCGGCCGCCTGCACAACTCCCTGGAGACGCATCTCTTCCGCATCGCCCAGGAAGCGCTCACCAACATCGCCCGCCACTCCGGCGCCACCCGGGTAAAAATCACCCTGAGCGCGGCGGGTGATCAAGTGATTCTCCGCATCGAGGACAATGGCCGCGGCCTGCCCGCCCAGCCCGTGCCCACCCGTCACAGCCTGGGCCTGATCGGCATGAGAGCACGCGCGCGCGAGTGCGGCGGCACGCTCGCGCTGGAAAAAGGCTCCCTCAACGGACTCGCCATCGTCGTGACTGTCCCATTGCGCATCGCGGAATCCCCGGTGGAGGATTGATGAAGGAGTGTCAAGTGGTCAAGTTTCAAGTGTCAAAAGAGGCCGTGATCTTGACACTTGAAACTTGACCACTTGACACTCCACCCCTCAAATCACCCGGTCATTCCCCCCATCCACCGGAATCTGCGCCCCGGTAACTTTGGCGAACAACGGCGACGCCATCGCCGCCACCATGTTGCCGATGTCCTTGGATTTGATCTCCACCTTCATGAGGTTTTTCGTTTTGTATTCCTCCACCGTCATGCCGTAGCGCTCCGCGCTGCGTTGCAGCGCCTCCGGCGTCCACAGCTTGGTGTCGAACACCGCGTCGGGATGCACGATGTTCACCCGCACTTGGTGCGGCGCCAGCTCCAGCGCCGCCACCCGGCAGAGCTGGGTCAGCGCCGCTTTGCTGCACGAGTAGGCGGCGGCGCCGGGGCCGGGTGCTTTGAAGTTGCGGCTGCCCACGAAGATGATGCTGGAGTCGATGCCGAGTTTCACGAAAGGCGCCACCTTGTTCATCAGCTTCTGATGGCTGGTCAGGTTGATCGCGATCGTGCGGTCCCAATCGCTCTGCGTCATCTCGCCGAGGAACTCGTTTTTCGGAAAGATGCCCGCGTTGCTCACCACGATATCTATGCCGCCGAACTCCCGCACCACGAAATCCACCGCCTCCTGCACCGGCTGGTCCTCGGTCAGATTCACCACGATGCCGGTGCCGCCGATCTTCCGCATGATCTCCGGGATATCCTTGTCAATGTCCAGCCCCACCACCTGCGCGCCCTGTTCCGCCAGGCTTTCGGCGATGGCGAAACCGATGCCCGCCGCGCAGCCCGTCACCAGCGCCACCTTGCCCTGGTGGACCTTGCGCGCCGGGCCTTTGCGCAGCTTCGCCTGCTCCAGTTCCCAGTATTCGATCTCGAAAATGTCCTTCTCCGGCAGCGGCTCCCAGCCGCCCGTGGCCTCGCCGAGTTGCACGGTGGCCGCCGTGTGCTCCGCAATGTCGGCGACGATGTTGGCGTCCTTCACCGTGTCGCCAAAGCTGACGATGCCATTGCCGGGCCAAAGAACAAAACGCGGCGCCGGATCGAGCATGGTCTCGCCTTTGGCATGGCGCTGGAAATACGCGGCGTAGTCGGCGGCAAACTGTTGCACGGAAGCTTCGATGTCGTCGCCAATGACCGCGGGCGCGCGCTTCGTGCGGATGCTGTGATCCGGCGTCAACGGCCCGCGTGCGCCAAAGTCCGCCACACCGGGAAGACCGGCATAATGCACGGCCTCGGGCGAGGCATTGAGTCGGGCGATCTGCGGATAGCCGCGCGTTTGAGAGACCACCCGGCGCAACTTCGCCAACGCCTTGAGATCACGCTCAGAGCTCCCGTCCCCGCCTCCTTCACCCGGCGTCTTGCCCCGGGCCGCCAGCCAAGTCTCCGTCTCAGTCACCAACTCGATGTGCAACTCATAACTCCTCCGCGCATCGTCATCGAAAGTGAACAGCCCGTGCTTCAGCAGCACCATGCCCACGATTCCCTCCGCCTTCAGGTCGCGGCCCCGGATCAGATTGTGAACCGTTTTCGCCAGAATGAACCCCGGCATCACATACGGCACGATGATGACCCGTCCGCCGAAGACCTCCCTCACCCGCGCCTCACCCTCCGCGTTGCAGGTCAGCGCCGCGATGGCATCGGCGTGGCTGTGATCGACAAAACGAAACGGCAGGATCGCGTGCAAAATCGCCTCGATGCTCGGCGCCGGTGCGTCCGGGTTCGTCATCGCCGCCCGCTGCTGCCGCACCATGTCCGCGTCCGTCATCGTCTCCAGTTGCGCCATCTTCAGCAGCGCGCTCATCTTCACCGGTGCGAACCCCGCCCGCTCGATCGTCGCCAAATCCCAACCCGACCCTTTCACATGGCAGATTTCCACCTCGTCGCCGAAGAAATCCTTCTCCACCGTCTTCACCGAAGTATTGCCGCCACCGTGCAGCACCAGCGCGGGATTCCGCCCGAGCAGGCGGGAGGTGTACACCCGCAATCCCAACGGGTCGTTTCCAAACGCGGCGGCTTCTTGATCGTTCCAAAGGCTTTCCATGACGCCCTTCTGTTAAAGCGCCGCCCGCTCCGCGCAACTGAAAGGAGCACGGGCGCCCTCGCCCGGCGTTTTCGGCGCCCTCGCCGAAAACCCATCCAAAACCCGGCGCAGCCGCACTCATTTCCTCATTCCTGCCTCACCCCAAACTCCCGACCGCCAACAAACACCCGCCGCACGTCCAACCGCTTCCCCAACACCAGCACATCCGCCTGTTTGCCCGGCTCCAGGCTGCCGGTCTCGCGGGCGATGCCGGTGCGTTCGGCGGGCGTCAGGCTGGCCATCCGCACCGCCTCCGGCAGCGTGGCGGAGGTGTTTTTGAAAAAATGCCGCACCATGTGATCCATGCCCATGATGGAACTCGCCAAGCTCCCGTTCGGCGCCCAGCCCACCTTGCCGTCGCTCTCGAACCAGGAGCCGCCGCTCTCCGGCCCGAAGCGGTAACGCCCCGGCGGCAGGTCCAGCGCGCGATTGCAATCCGTCACCAGCAGCAGGCGCGCGGCTCCCTTCATGCGGAAAGCGAACTCCAAAAGCTCCGGCGCCAGATGGCAGCCGTCGGCGATGACCTCGGTGCTCATGTCCGCGTTCGCCAATACGAACTCCGCCATGCTGCCCTGCATCGGCACGTTGCAGCGCGCGCGGATGGACGGCACCGAACTCATGGCGCACCAGAAATGATCCACATGCCGCATCCCGGCGCGGAAAGCGGCCTTCATCTCCGTCCAACTCGCGTTCGAGTGGCCGCAGGTGACCAAGCAGCCGCGCTTTCTCGCTTGGCGGTAAAAAGCCGCCGCTCCCGGCAGCTCCGCCGCGCACGTCGCCACCTTGATCAAGCCCGTGGCAAAGTACCGCGCATACTCATCCGCGCCCGGTGCCCGGCAGCCCCCGGCATCATGGCAGCCCGCCTTGTCCGCGGCGAAATACGGCCCGTAAAGATGCACCCCGGCGATGCGCGCGCCCGACTCCCCGATCCCCGCCCGCCGCGCCTCACCGCAACTCTCCAGCATCGCCCAAAGCTGCTCCGGGGAACCGGTCGTGGTCGTGGGAAAAATCGTCGTCGTCCCGTGCCGCGCATGAGCCCGGCACGCGGCCAGCACCGCCTCCACCGTGCCGTCCATGAAATCCGCGCCCGCCCCGCCATGCACATGAATGTCCACAAAGCCCGGCGAGATGTACCCGCCTCCCGCATCCACCACCACCGCGTCTTTCGGCAAACGCGCCCGCGCCCGGCCCACGCGGACGATCCGGCCCCCTTCGCACTCCACCATGCCGTCCGCGATCAGCCGGTCCGGCAGGATGACGGCGCCGTTGGTGAAAATGAGACGGTTCATGGCGGATGGATTTGCTTGATAGGTTCGGGTCATCACAGCATCCAGCATCAAGGTTCGACATCCCCGGTGCTGTCAATGATCTTTCCCGCGCCTTCGCGGACTTCGCGCACAACACGCGCATCCGTGGCGTCCCGCCGCTCCGGGAGCGCGCCGGCATGGGTGAGCACTCGCTCAAAAGCGATCCCGGCCGGGTCCGTGCGGACAGGTGGCGCGGGGAAAGGTTGCGCTGAACGCACACGCGGCTCGAACCCAACGCCGAGCCAGTTGTCACCGGTCACGGCTTCGCTGCCTTCGAGAATGTTGCCTTCGAGATGCAGCGAAGCATCGCCCACGGTTTCCTCTCCGGCATGGATCAAAGGCGGACGCTGCGTGGTCGAGGGGCCGGGCTTGAGGTAGTTCCCCACATAGTTCACGCGCTCGAACTCACCATAGCCCGCCGTGTGGCCCCAGTTGTAGAGCACATTGTTGCGGAAGTCCGTCCGCGTGATGCCCGTAAAGCGCGGCACACGGCTGAGATGATGCGCGAACAGATTGTGATGCCACGTCACGCGCTCGCCGCCGGCCAGCGTGGCGAAGCCGTGTTGCTCGCGGTTCAACGCCTCGCTGATGAGGCACCACTGGATGGTGATGGCATCGCTCAAGCCCGTGATGGAAAGCACTTCATCGGTGCCCCAGCTCACCGAAAGATGATCGGCGATACAGCGCTGCGCGTCATGAAAACCCAGCGCGTCCGTGTCGCGCGTGCCGTCGCCGGGCCGGATGCGGAAGTGACGCAGGATCACGTCATGCGTCTGCACGAAGAAACCGCCGCCAGTGAAAGTGACGCCTCCCTCCGGTGCGGTTTGCCCATCCACCGTGAGAAACGGCTCGGTGATGTTAATCGACGATTTGAGCGCGATGACGCCCGCGACGCGAAACGCCACCACGCGCGGCCCGCGCGCCGTCACCGCCGCGCGGAAACTGCCGGGACCGGCATCGTCGAGATTTTCCACCCAGAGCATCGGCCCTCCGCGCCCGCCCGCTGCATGACGCCCAAAGCCTTCCGCGCCTTCAAAGGCCAACGGCGCGTCCGGCACGTCGTCCGGTTCACGCGCTGGCATCGTCTCCCACAGCGGTTTCGGTACCGGCGGCAACTCGCGGCATCGCGTCACAGGCGCGTCATCGGCATGACCGCGCGCATCGGTGAGCGCGACATCGCACCCGCTTTCGCCGCCGCGATACGTCAGCGTCCAGCGATACTCCCGGCCCGCGTGCGTGGCGCGGACTTCAGCCCCCTCCGGCAGATCGTCGAAGCTACCAACGGTGCGAACATGCGCCGCCACCAGCGTCACGTCATCGCGCGGCGGCACGGCGCTGAGCGCGATGCGCAGGCGGCATTGATTCTCCGGTACATGACGCGCGAGCCGCAACCCGGTGCGGCGCGATTGAATCGTGACCGGCGTGACGCCGCGCTCATCCAGCGTGACGGCCAGCGTGCTCACACTCGGCTCGCGCCCGCGCACCGGCACCCCCATCGCCACATAGTCGAGCACATGCACCACCGCGGGCCGCGAACCCTCGATGGCGAGCGTGGCTTCCGCCCGCTGCCCCCAGCCGATGGTCAGCAACCGGCTCACAAAACTGCCGCCGCGTATCCGCAGCACCGCGCGGCAAGCGCCCACCTTCGCCTCGCCGCTCCCGCCCAGATAAAACTCGGACACCCCATGCAGCGCGCCGCCATCGAGCACGATCTCCGCCGAACCACCGTCCGCCTCGCCGGCGTGGATGTAACCCCGGCGGACGGCCAGTTCGCCACCGTCAATGAACAGCCGCACCTGATCGTCCGACAGCGTACCGAACTTGAGCGCGCCCACGCCCGCAGGAGCGGGCAGCTTCGGCAGCCGCACCTCGCTCCGGCCATGAATCGCCGCCCGGCTGAAAACATCCGGCACCCCGCCGCTCCACCGCGCCGTCTCCGTCCAATCACCACTTCCCGGTGCCCAGTTGGTCACACGATTCCCACCTTCTCCGAACGCCCGCTGGCCAACAGCCAACGACACCAGAACGGCAAACGCAAAAAGAATGGAGATTCGTTTCATAAAGTCCGGCTCCCGCCTGCACAGAACAGGCAATGACCCGCTTTCCGCGAGAAATCAAACGGGACAGCTCAAAGGAGGCTTGCTTGAAAGAGGTTGATTTCAGCCCCTGACCATCCCACTTTTGAAACATGAAGAACATGCGTTATTCGCTGCATCGAGAAGACCGTTTCTGGGTTGCCCAGTGCTTGAATGTGGATGTCTCAAGCTTCGGAGAATCCCCCGATGAAGCAGTGCTCAACCTCAAGGAGGCAGTCGAGCTCTATTTGGAGGATTCCAGCGGGGATTACCTGCCAGTGGAGGATGTCACTATCGGAGAGGAACTGATTCATGCCTAACCGGCCGGGGTCGCGTGAGATTCTGGACGTGCTCCAGCGGCACGGATTCCAGGCATACTCACAGAGGCAGTCATCTCAAGTAGAGATCAGCGGAGGGACGCATGGTGATCGTTCCGCATCCGAAGAAGGAGGTCCCCATCGGCACGGTACGCTCCATCATCCGCCAGTCCGGCCTGCTGCCGCGCGAGTTCGGTTTCTGAGGCTATAAAGAAACGGAAGCTTTGCTTTACCGCATCGCCCGGCTTGGCAGAGTGAGAGACCACCCGCGAAAAAACCATTTCGCCGCAAAATTCACCCGCCCCAGCCGCGTTTTCTTTTTTCTCCCCCCAATCCCCACCTCAAGATGTTGTTCTCCCCCCGCTCCTTTTGCCTCGCCCTGCTGCCGTTGCTCGCCCTCCCCGCGCTGGCGCATCCGCCGAAAAAAATCCACACCAACCGCGAGAGCGTGCAAATCCTGCCGCTGCCGAAGGAGGAAGGCAGCTTTCACTTCATCATCTACGGCGACCGCACCGGAGGGCCGCCGGAGGGCGTCGAAGTCCTCGCCCAAGCTGTCGAGGACACCAACCTGCTCGACCCCGATCTCGTCATGACCGTGGGCGATCTCGTCCAGGGTTACAACTCCCAGGAACCCTGGGAAAAACAAATGCAGGAATACCGCGGCATCATGAACGGCCTGCGTATGCCTTGGTTCCCCGTAGCCGGCAACCACGACATCTACTGGCGCGGCGAGGACCGCCCACCCACCGAGCACGAAGTCAATTACGAGAAGCACTTCGGCCCGCTCTGGTATTGGTTCGAGCACAAGAAAAGCGGCTTCCTCGTGCTCTTTTCCGATGAGGGCGATCCCAACGACCCCGCCGCCCCGCGCCGCTACACCGATCCCGTCCAGCAAAAATTCAGCCCCACCCAGCTCGCCTGGTTGCGCCAGTCCTTGCAGGAGATGAAGGACTTGGAGCACATCTTCGTCTTCATGCACCACCCGCGCTGGGCGCCGGACATTTATCCCGGCAACAACTGGGATGAAGTCCACAAGCTCCTCGTCGCCAACGGCAACGTCACCGCCTGCTTCGCCGGGCATATCCACCGCCTGCGTTACGACGGCATCAAGGACGGCATCGAGTACTTCGCCCTCGCCGCCACCGGCGGCAGCATCCCCGGCGACTATCCGGGCATCGGCTATCTGCATCATTACAACGTCGTCACCGTGCGACCGGAGGGCATCAAAGTCAGCACCATCCCTGTCGGCGCGGTCATCGACCCCCGGCGCTACACCGTCGAGCGCGGCGCCGATATCGAACTCGCCCGCGGCATGACGCCGGAGATTCAGTCCGCCCCCCTCACCCTCGGCTCCGATGGCCGCGGCGGCGGTCTCTACCAGTTCAAATGGACCAACCCCGCCCAGCGCCCGCTGGAGATCACCCTTTCCGCCGCGGACAGCAAAGAATGGCGCGTCTCCCCCGACCACGCCCACCTCAGCCTCGCGCCCAGCGAGAGCAAAATCCTCGCCTTCCACTGCGAGCGCAACCAGCCGGACCTGCCCGCCAGCGTGCAGGCGCTCGCGTTCGTTTTGGAAACCGACTACCTGGAGGAAGCCGTCCGCGTCGCCCTGCCGCCGCGCCGTCTCCCCGCCCTCTGGACCTTCTCCAGCCTGCCGGAGAGCGCCTTCAAGCCCGCCGCCAAACCCACCGCGTTGCACCTCGGCAACAGCAAGACCGCCGGCATCCGCGTCGATTCCGCCGCCTTCGACCTGCCGGATGGCCCTTTCACTCTGGAAGCCTGGGTCTATCCGGTGAAGCCGCAGCCCTTGATCGGCATCCCCGTCAACTCCGGCATCGTCACCAAGACCCAAAGCTCCGAATACGGCCTGCTCACTGAAGAAGACCGCGCCTCCTTCGTCGTCTATATCGACGGCAAACAAGCCCGCGTCACCGCCCCGCAACCGCTGCCCGAAGGCCAATGGACCCATATCGCCGGTGTGTTCGACGGAACCTCCCTCGTCCTCTATCTCGACGGCCAGGAAGCCGCCCGCCGCAAGGCCAAGGGCAAACGTACGCTCAACACCCTCCCCCTCTACCTCGGCGCCGATCCCGACGAAAAAGGCAACCCCAGCCGCCCCTTCCCCGGCTGGGTGGATGAAATCCGCCTCAGCAAAAACGCCCGCTACACCGCCCCCTTCCAGCCCGCCCGCCAGCAGCAGCCGGACGCGGACACCGTCCTCCACTTCCCCCTCGACCGCCACCACTCCACCATCGTCCCCGATCACTCCGCCAGCAAAGCCCACGGTCTCATCCTCGGCTCCGCCGCGCTCAGGGTTTCACCTGAGAGCCTGTCCGGCAAATAGTTGTAGCGAGTAAAAAGAGAGGGAGGGAGATGAGGCATGGGCACCCAAGCCAGCAGACCTCCTCTGCCGATGTGCAGCAAGGGCAACCCACAAGCTGACTCGGGCATCGGTAGCGCGAGAAGACCCTGTAGGGGCATTCGATATCTTCACATGGCATTGTTACTGACAGCTAACTATTTGAAGTCACCAAATCTGTCAAGCGCGCGCCGCGGCAGCGTTTTGGAGCTGCGCTTGGCGCAGCTTTGGATTCGAGCGGCCAAGAGATGCTGATGCGGAAAAGAACGCGCGCACGTTCTCCCCGCGTCCAATCCAAAGCGCCGGAAACCGGCGCACTCCAAAAAGTTCGCGCCTCGGAGAGGCGCGGTACGTTTTACGCTCACAGGCCGACGGCGCCGAGGGCGGGGACGAGGATTTCTTCGTCTGCGGTGACGCCGGAGCCGGCGGGTTTGCGGTTGATCTCGCGGATTTTTTGCGGGGTGGTGCCGAAGGTGCTGGCGATGGATTCGATGGTGTCCGTGCTGTGGACGCGGTAGATGAGGATGCCGCGGGGATTGGCTTGGGGCTGCGGGCCGGGGTTGGGTGACGGCTGCGCGGAAGCCGCGCTGGCGCTGAGCTTGTCGGCGGCGGTGGTGGGCTGGAGGCCGCTGCCACCGGTGGAGCCGGCGCCGGGATAAGGCGGTGGCGGCGCGCTGCTGCCGGTCATCTTGACGATGTTGGCCGGTTTGGAGCCGCTGGCGGGGATGATGAGTTGCTGGCCGACGCTGAGGCGGTTGGGATCGGTGATGTTGTTGACGTGCTGCAAGGCGGCGGCGGTGACGCCGTTGGCGGCGGCGATGGAAGTTAACGTGTCGCCAGAGCGGACGGTGTGGCGCTGGCCGGAGCCGGACGGCGGAGGGGCGGTTGAGCGCTGGGCCGGCCCCGGCGCGGGCGGTGGTTTGGCGGCGGGTTGGATTTTGGCTCCGGCGGGGATGGCGAGGGTGGAGCCGATCAGGATGACGTTCGGGTTCACCTTGGGATTGGCCTGTTGCAGCGCAGTCTGCGACACGCCGTAGCGCTGGGCGATGCCGGAAAAGGTGTCGCCCTGGGCGATGACGTGGGTTTTACCGCCGGCGGCAGCGGCGGGCGGCGGGTTGGGGGCGGGCGGTTTGGCGGATGATGAAGGCGACGATGAAGCTGCGGCGGCGGACGGCGCGGGCGCGCCTTTGGCCGGGATGCGGAGAGTTTGCCCGGCCTTGACGGCGTCGCCTTTCATGCCGTTGAGCTGCATGATCTCGCCGGGGCTGACACGGTGGTTCATGGCGATGCGCCAAAGTGTGTCGCCGGAGCGGACGGTATAAGTGGAAGCGGCGGCGGGCGGAGGCAGCACGGGCGACTTGCCGGAGGCGGCGGGAGATTTGCCGGAGACGGATGTCTGCGCGGAGGGCGCCTTCGGGCTGTAGCTGACTTTTTTTTGCAGATAACCCACATCCCGCTCCAGGTTGTAGAGACGCAGGTCTTGATGCTGGTCGTTGACCTTGAGGCGGGCGACGTCGGAGCGGACGTCGGCGGCGCTGAGGCGCGGCAGGGGCCAGGCGCACACGACTGCCGCCAGCAAGACGGAAACACGGGACCGTTTTCCGGGAAAAACCCGGGGCCGTGAGAGGCGGGAGAACGGACGAAACGACTGCATCTCATTATTTTAGTGAATCTAATGGTTAAATCAATTTGAAAATCTTTGAATCTTGAGCGAAGCCTGCCTGTCTCAATACACTCCGCTCATGCTGCCCGCGCTCAAAGCCCTGGCCCGCCACCTTGTCTCCTACGCAGGGCTATTGTTGGCGCTGGCCTGTCTGGTCTGGCTGGCGGTGCTGCCGGAAAGCCAGCCGGATGCGCGGCTGGCTTGGGCGCCCGCCGCACAACCGCCGGCGCCGCCCTCCGAGAACCCGGCGGCCGCGGCAATGGTTGAGGCGGAGACTGAAGAGGTTCCGGAAGTCGAAGAACCCGCCGCGCCAGCCCCCAAGGAATCATCGCCGAAGCGCGAGCGCCCGCTGGTGGTGGTGGATGCCGGCCACGGCGGCGGCGATGGCGGCGCGGTCTTCCACGGCATCATCGAGAAAAACCTGGCGCTGGTGCTGGCGCAGAAAGTGCGCGCGGAGTTGCAGGCGCTGGGCATGGACGTGAAGATGACGCGCTCCAAAGACGAGTTTCTGACGCTGGAGGCGCGCGCGGCACTGGCGGAGAGGGCGCGCGCGGACGCCTTCGTGAGCGTGCATCTGAACTCGGCGGGAGACGAGGACAGTGTGCATGGCATCGAGACGTACTACAGCGGCAGCAAGTCCCTGGCGGCGGCGCGGCAGTTGCAGGCGGCGTTCAATCTGCCCACCAGCACGGGCCTGCGCGACCGGCGCGGCGAGCGGCTGGCCTCCGTGGTGCAGCGGCACGCCTGCCAAGCCACGGGCGCGGCGAACCGCGGCATCAAGGAGCGCGCCTACACCGTGGTGCATGGCGCGTCCTGCCCAGCGATCCTGGTGGAGTGCGGTTTCATCTCGAACCCGAAGGAGGCGGCGCGGGTCAAAACCGCCGCCTATCAAAACAAACTGGCGGCGGGCATCGCCAAGGGCATCGCCAGCTTTTTGCACGGCCAGGAGCTGGATCCCGGACGCGGCATCGAACTGCCGCCGGAACCGGAAAAAAGCGCGCCGCCTCTCGTGGGGCCGCCGCACGAGGGGGATTTGTTGTCCCAAAAGTGACAGAGGAATGGGGACAGGGGAATAACCTCAAAACGGAAATGAGGAAGGCAGGAAATCAAGAAAAGGAGAGGGAATACAAGCGCTGGCGAACTTGCGAGCCTTCACTCAAAAGAGGAGCCGGCCACTCTGCCAGAGAAGCCCCTTCCATAGCCCTTTTCCTGCCTTCCTGTTTTCCTTATTCACGAATCTAGGATAATCCTAAAACCGAGTTGATGGTTGGTAGTTGAGTGTTGATAGTTCAAAACCAGCGGCCTA
>CAZNKC010000102.1:0-17475 GCA_964573315.1 uncultured Verrucomicrobiaceae bacterium
AAAACAACTTAGAGATGCTGAATTTGTGTCTGAGCTTCCGGCGATTGATCCGCTTTCTGAACATGTTTCTTCATCCCCCACAGGGCTTGACGCAGGCCGTGTAAAACAATACCTGGACCAGGCCAAAAGGCATCTCGCACGCATGATTGATGCCAATCCCCGTGAGATCCTGGATGCGAGTGCGTATGAGAGTAATATTAATTTGTTTGCTGATTGTTTGGCTGGCAAAGAACAGGTGAATGCGCACTGTAATGTTTTTTCTAAAGAAATTAGGTGGGTTTGGTCAAAACGGGATTCTGGCAACACATTAACTTCTCAAGAAAAGGATTTTATAGATACTTATGTGGAACTAGCGACTTTCGGAAAGCAAATTGACATTCGTAAAATCTGGACAAATTACATCGCAGACAAGGTGCCGCTTGAGGATTTTTTACCCAAAATGTGGAAGCTGAAAGAACTCTTTATCGACTTCAAACAGGCTACCGATGCGCATTTGCAGGCCAGGAGATCAGGTAAAAAAGACCCTCTATCTGCCGATAAAAAGCGTGCTTTTGAATTGATCTCCAAGTCTTTCAACGAGGCTTACGATTCTGCTCGCACACAGCTTTTTGAACAGCTCAAAAAAGAGACCATCACGACTCGCATGGCCAAGCTTGAGAGCGCCGCGAGCTTGCTGGCCAAGCACGCTGACGAGCTTTCTCCTCCAGGGAAAGCCGGAGAACTCCTCGCCCGCCTTTCCAGCAAACTCTCCTGCCTCCTCGACTACCCCGTCGGACCCGCTGTGGACTACCTGAACCCCGGACCCTATCCATCCAGCAAGTGAGCGCCTGTTTCCTGCCCTTCTTCCTCCTTGGTGAACGAAGGCAGTGACCTCATTCCTTCCCGAGCACCGCATAGGCCTCGTATCGCTCCGCAGGGGAAACAGGAAACGGAGTCATAGCGCCAAAGAAAAGATGCCAGACGTTAGACCGGTTCTCAAAAATAATAACGATTAGGGGTGGTGGCCCGCTCGCGCATCGAATTGAACCAGGAAAACACGACCTTGCAGCAGGTGCGCGTGGCCATGGACTGCAGCCCGGCCAAGAAGGGCTTTAGCCGGTTGCAGGCCCTGCTTTGGTTATATGAGGGCAAAAGCCGGGAGGGGATCGCCGCGCTCCGAACTCAAACCGCCTTCGCCCGCCTTGTCTCTTGCCCGTTTCCCTCATGCGCAGCGTCTGTTTTTATCGAGTGGCTGCGCCAGCCAAGACGGGTTGCAGGCGAGGGCGCCCGCGTGCGGCGTCACGTTTCGCGCGGGGGTTGTTTTGACGCCAACGACGCATCCACTTCCTCCTGATAGCTTTCGTAATCGGTGTTCACCGACCACAAATCGTGGCGCGCGCCTTCGGCGATGTTTTCGGCGGCGAGGATGCCCATGAGGATGCTGTGGTCCTGGTTGTTGTATTTGAAGGCGCCGTAGCGGCCGATGGCGGTTAGGTGCGGCAGCGCGCGCAGATGTTGGATCAGCGGCGCCAGGTGCTCTTTGTAACCGCGCTGGTAAACCGGGTAGCAGCGCGGCAGCCGCTCCACATGGCCGTCCGTGGCGTCCACGCCGCGGTCGAGGCCGGAGCGGCGCAGTTCGGCGCGCGCCAGGGCGATGCAATCGGCGTCGGAGCCGCGCCAGAGTTCGTCCTCCGGCTGGCACCAGTATTCCAGCGCCAGGATGCTTTCCGGCGGTCCGGCGGCGGGGTCCGGCAGCCAGTTGCGGAAGTTGGTGACGCGGCCCAGGCGCAGCTCCGGCGTCTGCACGTAAATCCATTGATCGGGAAACAAATCCGCCGCGGGCAGCCGCAGATAGACGAGGATGGTGTTGCGGAAACGCAGTTGGGCGGCGCCGCGCTCCGCCTCCTCCGGCAGTCCGCCGAGCGCGCGCGCCAAGTGGGTGAGCGGCATGGTGGAGATGATGTGGTCGAAGCCGGCCTGCGCGCCGTCGGCGAGACGTAGCGCTGGCCGGTCGCGCTCCGCCGCGGCGACGGGCGCGTTGAGATGGATCGTGCCGCCGAGTTCGCGCACGCGCGCGGCCATGCGCTCGTACACGCTGCCCGCGCCACCTTCGGGATAGAGGAAACTTTCCAGCAGGGTGGCGTGCCCGCGCCGCAGGCGTGTGCTCAACGCGCCGGCGAGCGCTTGGCCGAGTGAGAATTTTTTGATGCGTTGCGCGGCGAAGTCGGCGTCCAACTCGTCGCAGCGGATGCCCCAGAGTTTCTCGCTGTAAGGCCGGAAAAAGGTCTCGAACAGAACCCGGCCAAAGCGCGCGACCACCCAGTCCTCGAAGGTTTGCGGCTGCGGCGGGCTCGCCATGTTGATGAGCCGCTGACGGGCGTAGCTCAGGCCGCAACCTAGCGCGCGCGCCAGCCCCAGGTGGCGCATGGCGTCTGCCGGCTCCAGCGGGTAGCGCAGCAGCTTGCCGTCGAAGCAGATGCGTGTCAGCCGCTGCACTTGATGATGTCGGCCGCCGGTCATTTCCAGCCAGAGCCGGTTCACGCGCGCGTCACGGCTGAAAAAACGATGCGGGCCGAAGTCCACGTTTTGCCCCCAAAGCTCGAACGAGGCGGCCATGCCGCCGACGCGCGGCCCGGCCTCGAACACTTCCACCCGATGCCCGCGCCGCGCCAATTCGTAGGCGGCTGTCAAACCCGCCGGACCCGCGCCGATGATGCCCACTTTCATCATGTCATTTGCGGCGGGGTTTGCGGCGCGCGCGTGTGGCGGCGGCGTTGTCTGCCGCCGCGGAGGGGGCGGTGTCCCTGACCGGCGCGGCCAGCAGCACGATGAGCGCGGCGGCGGCGAACAACAGGGTGGAAAGATTGATGGCCGCCGGGCCGCGCCATGTGAAAGCCAAGGCCGCGATGCCCGCCGCTGCTCCCGCCAAGGCGAGCGCGGGCGGCCAGCGCCGGATGGACGGCCCCAAGACCACCAGCCCCATCGCGACCGCGTTCAGCGCCAGGATGTCGTTGTAGTTGTTGCGCAGCGCGGGGAGGAAAAAGTCGATGGCGAACGCCAGGGCCGCGCCGCCCGCCAGCAGCACCGGCAGCGCCGCGCCGCGCGCGCGCCAGAACCACGCGCCCGCCAGCGCCAAAAATCCGGCCAGCACCGGCAGCGCGGACAGGACTCCAGTGACGCCCGCTTTGCGCAGCAGATAAAACACCGACGAATCCGCGAAGGGAATCGTGACGAAACGGCCCATCGCATCCACCGGGATGCCCTCGATAAACTCCGGGAAAGACTGCGGTCCGGGGCGCGGGTTGATGTTTTCCCGGTAGAGCCGCGACCACTCCGCCATGCCGCGCGCGTAGTCCGCCCAGCACGAGGCGTCCCACAGCAGGGGCAGGCCCGCGCAGACCAGCAGGGCAATCAAAAAACCCGCCCACTGCGCCCGCAACCGCCACACGAGCACGGGCGCGACAACGGCAAGCAGCGGTGGCCGCAGCGCCACCAGCAGGCCCGCCGCCGCGCCTGCCAGCCACGGACTCCAATTTCCCCGCGCCGGTCGCAGGGACAGGGTGATCCACACGGCCATCACGGCCAGCATCACCACGTAGGACTGGCCGCGCTCGGCGTGCAGCCGCCAACCGGCGGTGAAGGTGAAGGCGGCGGTCAAAAGCAGAAGCCAGATCCGGCCGCGGTGATCCGTGTCCAAACAGCGCCACCACAGGAGCAGCGTGCCGATGAGGCAAGTCCACTGGACGAGCAGCCAGGCAAACTGCCCGTGACGGTAGTTCATGGTCGCGACCGGCGCGTGCAGCAGAAGGAAGGCGGGTGTCACGGTGGTCTTGCTCACTGTGACGGCGGGGTTGTTGTAGAGGTCGAGGTAGGTGTCCGGCTGGTCTGGACTCCATTTGTGATGGAAAGGATCGATCCCATCCCGCAGCAGCCGCCAGCCGGTGACGCGGTTGCGCAGGTCGATGCTGCCGCTCTGCTGCGTGTTGACCCAATCGACCACCAGGCTGGCGACCAGCGCGCAGCAGAGGGCGATCAGAATCGGGACACGATTGGGGGCGTTCATCGGCCCTGTTTATAGTCGGCGGCGGGCGCGGGGGAAATGGTTTCTTCGACGGTGGGGACGCGTTGGGCGCGTCCCATTTCTCTGCGGGCGGAGGTGGCGCGGAGCTTGGGGATGTGTCAGGGCAGCGGAGAAAGCTCCGCCCCTCCCTGCCGCCTCCGCCCCCGCGGACATCAGGGACGCGTTGGGCGCGTCCCATTTTTTCTGCGGGCGGAGGGGGGCGGAGCTTGGGGTGTGTCTGGGCAGCGGAGAAAGCTCCGCGCCACCTGCCGCCTTCGCCCCCCGCGGACATCAGGGACGCGGCACAGCGCGTCCCTACCCATTTGGCAAGCGCGCCCCTACCGCCTGAACAACTGCCGCCGGGCCTCGCCGGCCGGGGAGGGGCGGGTTTCCGTCTCGGCTTCCTTGGCGGCGCTGTCGCGGTAGAAAAGGATGCCGCGGCGTTTGAGATTGGAGATGAGATCGCTGAACTCGTTCTTCAATTCGGGATCGTTGAGCAGCGCGGCCAGCAGGCCGTTGCCGGAGCGCATGGAGCGAGCCACGGCGGCGAAGTCATCCGCGCCTTTCTTGAGGGAGGCCAGGGCTTCGTCGGCGCTGGTCATGACCTTTTCCGCTTTGGCGACGGCGGGGTCCAGCTTGTCGATCATGGGACCGATTTTTTCGGTGGCGGTTTCGACGTTGGCGGCGCTTTTTTTGAAGCTGGCGGCGGCGTCCTTGATGTCGCTGATGGCGTTCTTGAGATTGGCGGCGTTTTCATCGCCGAACACCTGGGAATCGACGCGGGTCATGGTGTTTTTCAAATGCTCCATGCTGGCGCGGAAGTCGCCGATGACCTGATCGGAAAGCGCGCCTTCGTTGACCTTTTTCATGGCGGACTTCACATCGATCATCGCGGTACGCACGTCATCGAGCGCAAGCTCCACCTTGCGCGCCGCAGCCTCCGCGGTGTCCTGAAGGCCGCTCATGCCGCCGCTCTTGCTGCCCTCGATGACGGGCTCGTAATCGAACGGATAAAAATCGGTGATGGGGCCTTCCATCTCGGCGATCTTGATTTCGATGAGGGCGTCGCCCATGAGGCCTTCGGTGCTGACGCCGAAGGTGGAGTCGCGCGGGATGAGCCTGTCCGCGAAGATGGCCAGCTCCAGGATGATACCAGAGGAGTCGGGTTTGAGCACGGGTTTGCCGCGGACTTTGCCGATGCGCGAGCCGCCGAGATAGACGGGGGAGGACTCCTTGATGCCGGGCGCGTTGGGAAAGGCGACCTTCAGCGTGTAGGTGTCGCGGAAAGATTCGCTGATGCGGCCGAACTGCAGGATGATGGCGCCCATCATCGCCATGCCGACGATGAGGAAGATGCCGACGAGCAGTTCGTTCTTGCGGTTTGCGTTCATGGGGAAGAAAAAAACTTAGCTCAAGAGATGGGGAATTGCCACCACGCATTGCGGCGGCGCGCTGTCTAGCTGCTCATGCCGGAACGGCCGGCGATGAAATCCTGAATGCCAGCGTCCGGGCTGCCGCGCAATTCCTCGCGCGTGCCGCAAAAGGCGACGACGCCGTCTTTCAACATGACGACACGGTCGGCGATCTTGAACACGCTGCTGATGTCATGGGTGATGACGACGGAGGTGACGCCGTAGCGTTTCTGCAAGCGCTGGATGAGGTGGTCGATGACGTCGGTGACGATGGGGTCCAGTCCGGCGGTGGGCTCATCATAGAGGATGATCTCGGGTCGGCCAACGATGGCGCGGGCGATGCCGACGCGCTTCCTCATGCCGCCGGAGAGGTTGATGGGCATTTTATCCTTGTGCGCGTCGAGTTCGACGACTTCAAGCGCCTCGTGGACGCGGCGGTCGATCTCGGTACGGTCGTGGACGCCGGACTCCCACAGGGGAAAGGCGACGTTTTCGGCCACGGTCATGCTGTCGAAGAGCGCGCCGTTTTGGAACAGGTAGCCGATGCGGCGGCGCACGGCGGCCAGTTCGCGCTCTTTTTTGCCGCAGAGGGAGATGCCGTCGAAGTCGATGCTGCCCGCGTCCGGGCAGAGCAGTCCGATGATGTGCTTGAGCAGCACGCTCTTGCCCTCGCCGCTGGGGCCGATGAGCACGAGCGTCTCGCCGTGCGCGATGTCGAGATCGACACCGCGCAGCACCTGCTGGCTGCCGAACTGCTTTTTCAAGCCGCGGATATGGATGAAGGTTCCGTTGGCGGCGGCGGTGGGTGGATGTGACATCGGTATGAGGCGGAGACTGGCCGGGCATGGGCGTGGATCAACCGGTGATCCCCATCGGGAAAAAGTGGTTCAAGAGCATGGTGAGGAAGAAATTGGCGATGAGCAGCGCCAGGGAGGAAAAGACGACGGCGCGCGTGGTGCCGCGGCCCACGCCGACGGCGCCGTTTTCCGCGGTCAATCCCTGGTGGCAGGAGATGACGACGATGAGGATGCCGAAGACAAAGCCCTTGATCATGGCGTAAGACACGTCCTGGAGATTGGTGTGCTCGACAGTGTGCGTCATGAACCAGGCGTGCGGGATGCCGAAGCCGGGCACCGCCACCAGCCATGCCGCGCCGAGGCCGAACACGATGGACTCGGCGATGAGCAGCGGCAGGGAGATCACCATGGCGAAGAAGCGCGGTATCACCAGGTAATCGACCGGATGCACACCCATGACGCGCAAGGCGTCGATCTGCTCGGAGACCTTCATGGTGCCGATCTCCGCCGCCATCGACGCGCCGACGCGCCCGGTCACCATCAGCCCGGCCAGCACGGGGCTTAGCTCCCGGCACAGCGCCACGCTGACGATGCCGCCAATGGTCGATTCGATGCCGAAGTCCTTGAACTTGAAATACGACTGCGCCGCGAACACCGCGCCGGTGAACGCGCCGGTGACGATGACGACGACCTGCGAGCCGTAACCGATGCGGACGATCTGCTCCAGCAGCAGATGGATGCGTGGCCGCGCCTTGAGCATGGACTCCACCACCTCGCCGGCGAGCCCGCCCAACTGGCCGAAATAGGCCGCAAAATCCAGAGCCGCCCGTCCAAGGGTGCTGAGAGGTCCGCGTGCCGTGTTTTCCATCGGCGCAATGATGGCACGGTCCGGCGGCTTGGCAACCTTTGGGGGAATCGGAGAGGGGGAGAATGGGGAGTGGGGGCGTTGTTCACGGGATCCCATTTTCCCGCACCCATTCCTCTGCTGTCTTTTCTCCTTTTCCGGGGTTTTTAGACAGGATGGGGGCAGGGAAATTTATGCCAGGAAGATGGAAGGAAGGAGACACCGCAGAGATTGGATGAGCGCAGAGGTTTGATTCTGAAAGCCTTTCTCTGCGCTCATCCGATCTCTGCGGTGAGGTGATTCCCTTGTTCAACAGCGGCTGTCGCGGGGCGAGACCGTGTCAGAGGCAGGCAGGCTGCCCGCGACACACACAACCGGGACGGGCTGTGCTACGGTTCAGCGTGAACAATGCACCCAAAAACCATTTTCCTGCCATAGATTTTCCTACCCTCCTCCCTCATCCTGTTAATCCCGCAAAAATCCCGTCAATCCTGTCTAAAGACCGGAAATCTCCCATTTCAGATGAAACGGTCTCCCGGCTCCCGCGCCCGCTCACTTGGCGAACATCGGATCCTTCGGATTGCCGCCGCTGAGCAGGTAGGCCAGCAGGTCGAGGATGTCGTCTTCCTTGAGCATGTTGAGCAGGCCGGGCGGCATCATGCTGACTTTGCTTTCCTCGGTTTTGACCACCTTGGTCGCGTTCACCGTGGTGAAGTTGTGGGGGTCCATCATGTTCGTGCTCACTTGCAGGTTGTCGCCGTTCAAGTTGGCGATGCGGCCCGCCACCTGGCTGCCGTCGTCCAACGTGAAAATGGTGCTGCCGTATTGGTCGCTGATTTCCTTGCTCGGCTCGATGATGCTCTCCAGCAGGTCGCGCGGGCTGAACTTGCCCGCTACTCCCGTCAGGTCCGGCCCCACCGCGCCGCCTTCGTTGCCGAAGCGGTGGCAGGCGAAGCAGGCCGCCGCGCCGAACATGTTGCGCCCGTTTTCGAAATCCCGGTTCCCCTCCAGCCCCGCGCCCAGCAGCCCGTCCAAGTCCGCCATCGTCCAGGCTTTCACAAACTGCAGCGGCTTGAGCGTGAACGCCGGCGCCTGTGTCTCCGGCTTCAAATCCAGCACCTCCTGGATGGCGGCTTTTTCCGCATCGGTCATCGTCGCCAGCGCGTTGGCCTTGATCTCGTCGATGAACAGATTGAACGACGCCCCTCCCTTGTAGTTCGCCGCGCGCGGGAACCAGCGGAAGTAATCCTCTCGCAGTTCCTTGGTCCAGCCGAGCTTGGCAAAGCCCAGGATGCGCGCGTAGTCGATCTGCTCCTCCTGCGTCGGCGCCGCGTTCAGCGCCGGCACAGCCTTCGCCACGATGCCGTCGCTGTCGAGATAAACGAGCAGTTCGCAGAGGTCACGATTCAGGCCGCTGTCGTCCGTGGGGAAAAGCGGACCGAGATGCTTGATGAGCGCCGCGCGCGAGTCCGCGTCCGGCGGGCCGAGGCGGGTGAAGACGAGCATGTAAGCGCGCAGCAGGGCGGCGCGATCCCCCGGCTCCAGGCTTTTGAAATCCAGTTGGCCGAGGCTTTTCAAAGCCGGCGCCAGCAAGGAATCGTCACCGCCCGCGCTGCGCGCCAGCGCGATGATGGCCTGGATGGCCGCGCGCGGATGGGTTTCCGACAGGGCCTTGTCCTTCCAGGCGCTCAACGGCTGATGCTCGATGGCGATGCGCGCGGCGAAACGAATCCAGCGATCCTCATGCCCCAAGTGCGGCCACGCGCTGTCCGCCGTTTTGGCGTCTTCCCGTCCATGCAGGGCTTCCAGTTGCCAGCGCAGTTTTTGTTCCGCGGTGGCTTCCGGCGCGGGCGGCGTCTCGATGGACTCGCCGCCGTGATAAGTGATCCGGTAAAGCCCGGACTGCACCTTGCGGCCGCCGATCGCGACATACATGGCGCCGTCTTTTTTGGAAATCTCCAGGTCCGTCAGCGGCAGCGGCGCGCCGCTCATGAACTCCTCAAAACTGGCGCTGTATGCCGCGCCCTGATTTTGCAGATGCACCGCATACAGTTTGCCGTAGCTCCAGTCCGCCACATACAGCGCCTCCTGGTATTTCGCCGGAAATTTCGCGCCATAACCAAATGCCACGCCGGTCGGCGAGCCGGGGCCGATGTCCACCACCGGCGGCAGGCTGTCCTCCCAGCGCACCGGCCATTTTTTGCTGCATGTGCGCCAGCCCAACTCACCGCCGCTGGCCATCAGGCTCACCCGCGTGGGCCGGTACCAGGGCATGCCGAAATCCCACTCCATGTCGGCATCATAACCGAACACATCGCCCAGTTTGTTGAAGGCGATATCGTAGGTGTTGCGGTTGCCGGTGTTGATGAGTTCCCAGGTTTTGCCATCGGGATCGGTCTTCGCCACCCAGCCGCCGGGCGCCAGCACGTCGCGCATGAAACCGCGGCCCAGCAGCATCGGGAAAAGCTGGTCCTCATCCCAATGCCGCGGCACCCGGCTGCCCTGCATCTCGGGGAGCGGGGTTTGATTGCCGCTGACCACGTAGATGGATTTGCCGTCGGGACCGACCACCAACCCATGCGGGCCGTGCTCGCCGCCTTTGTTGGGAAAAACTTTCAACTGCTCCACCGTGTCGAATTGATCGTCACCGTCGGTATCCTTCACCCGGTACAGGCCGCGACCGCCATGCGCGTCCGCGTTCACCACTCCGTAGAGCGCGCCAAAGGCGTAGAGCAGCCCCTGGCAGGAGCCGAAATCGACCTCGATCTTTTCCACCTTGAGACCCTCCACCGTTCCCAAAGCGGGCGGCGTCACGCGGTATAAAGCGCCGTATTGATCACTCACAATCAGCCGCCCCCGGTCGTCCTGCGTCATCGCCACCCAGGAGCCTTGCTCCTCCTTCGGCACGGAGTACAGCAGTTCCGCTTTGAAGCCTTCTTTGACTTTTACCGACTCCACGGGCGTGGCCTGCTGGGCGTGGGAAAAAGAAACGGAGACGGCGCAAAATGCGCCGATGGCGGCTGTCAAACAAAGCTTCATGTGGCTGGAAGAAGTGGGCAGGGGGTGAAAGGTTGCTCCAATAAACGCCGCGTGGCGCACTTTCCCAACGAAAAAAATGAGGTCCACCGTAGGCGCGCCGCTCCCCGTTGGAGTCAAGGCTTCAGCCGGTCATTCCGAGCGTTCCTTGCGCTCCACCCGGTTCTAATGATCGCCTAAAGGCTTGACTCCAACGGCTGCCGCCAAGCGCCGCTTGTGTACAATGCCGGTTTTGGTTTAGCATCGCTTCCAAATGCCGCCCAGAAACCTCAAATCCCTCGCCGCCCATCTCGGTGTCTCTCCGTCCACGGTGTCGCGGGTCTTGAACGGCCAGGCCGAGCGCTTCCGCATCAGTCCCGGCACGCGTGACCGCATCCTCGCCGCCGCTCAGGCCGCCAGCGTCGTCGTTGATCCCATCGCGCGCAGCCTGCGCACGCGCAGCACGATGACGCTCGGGCTGGTGCTGCCGGACATCTCGAACCCTTTCTTCGCCCATCTCGCCGCCCACGTCGAACGCCTCGCGCGGGCCGCGGGCTACAGCGTCCTGCTGGCGGACTCCCAGGAGTCCGTCGAAGTGGAAAGCCAGTCGCTGCGGCTCATGCTCAGCCGCCGCGTGGACGGCCTCATCCTCGCGCCCGTGGCCTCCGCGCCGCTGGCGCTGGACGCCCTGCACGCCTCCGGCATTCCCTGCGTGCAGGTGGACCGCGTTTTTGACGATCCCGCCCTGCCTTCCGTCGCCACCGCGAACTACGACGGCGCGTGCGAGGCCGTCCGCTATTTCATCGCCAGCGGGCACCACGCCATCGCTTGCATCCAGGGGCTGCCCGGCAACCACGCCAACGACGAGCGCGTACGCGGCTATCGCGCCGCCATGAAAGCGGCGCGGCTCAAGGTCAACCCCGCGTGGATCACCGGCGGCGACTACACGCCGGAGACCGGCAGCGCCGCCATCGCCGCGCTGTTTGCGCCGGCGGATCGAGCGCCGCCCACCGCCGTGCTCGCACTCGGCAATCTCATCGCGCTCGGAGCGCTGCGCGCGCTGCGCCGGCGCCGGTTGCGCGTCCCGCGCGATGTCTCGCTCATCTCGTTCGACGAGCAACCTTGGGCGGAACTCATCGACCCGCCGCTCACCACCGTCTCCCAGCCCATCGAAGACATCGGCGCCCGCGCCATGGAGCTGCTTTTCGCCCGTCTAAAAAAACCGGGCAGCCGCGCTCGTGCTCATCATCTGATCTTGCCCGTCATCCTCCAAAAGCGCGCCTCCGTGGCGCCGCCGCAAAAACCCGGAGCGCGAGTGCCTTCACTCGCATCCCTCAAAAAAACCGCTTCCACAACACCGCCGCGGAAACCCGGAGCGCGGGTGCCCCCACCCGCAGCCCCCCAGAAACCCGGCTTGACGAAAGACTAGCCTTTGCGCAATCGTTTGTTCTCAACCCAACCCAGCCATGAAATCCGCCCGCCTCCCAGCCCTGATCGCCGCGCTCGCGCTTGTTTTTCCTGCCTGCTCACCCTCTCCTGAGAAGACGGCGGACTCCGGCAAGCCGCGTGTCGCCCTCATCATGAAATCGCTCGCCAACGAATTCTTCGGTACCATGGCCAAGGGCGCGGAGGCGCATCACGCCGCCCATGCCGAGGATTACGATCTCCTGGTCAACGGCATCAAAAACGAAACCGACCTCGCCGAGCAAGTGAATCTCGTCGAGCAAATGACCGCCCGCGGCGCGCAGGCCATCGTCATCGCTCCGGCGGATTCCAAGGCGCTCGTGCCCGCGCTCAAACGCGCCGCCGATCAGGGCGTGCTCATCATCAACATCGACAACAAACTCGACGCCGGCGCCCTGGCGCAGTCCGGTTTGAAAGCCCCCTTCGTCGGCCCGGACAACCGCGCCGGAGCCAAGGCGGTTGGCCTCGCGCTCGCCAAAAAACTCCAGCCCGGCGATCCCGTGGCCATCATCGAAGGCGTGCCCACCGCCTTCAACGGCCAGCAGCGCCGCGCCGGATTCGAGGACGCGATGAAAGAGGCCGGCATGAAAGTCGTCTCCATCCAGGCCGGCAATTGGGAGATGGAAAAAGCCAACGCCGTGGCCAGCGCCATCCTCAGCGAGCATCCCGGCCTCAAGGCCCTGCTTTGCGCCAACGACAACATGGCCCTCGGTGCCGTCTCCGCCATCCAGAGCGCCGGCAAGCAGGGCCAGGTTCTCGTCGCCGGCTTCGACAACATCAGCGCCATCCAGCCCATGATCGAAGACGGCCGCGTCACCGCCACCGCCGATCAGCACGCCGGTCAACTCGCTGTCTTTGGCATCGAGGCGGCGCTGAAAATCCTCGCCGGCGAGGCTTCGCCCGAGGATCAAACCACCGCTGTTGATCTTATCACCAAGTAACACCCATCGTCCTCCTACTCGTCCTCGTCCTCGATCATTCGGATTTCGGATTTCGGATTTCGGATTTCGGATTTTCGAGGACGAGGACGAGGACGAGGACGAGAACGAATAAAACCCACTTCTCCCCATGACCCGCCGCGCTTGGACAGACCTCGCCCTCATGGCGCTCATTCTCGGCGTGCTTGTGTTGTTGTTCGGCAGCCTCAGCGAGCACTTCCTCAGCGCCCGCACCTTCAGCACCATCGCCAACCGCATCCCCACGCTCGCCGTCATCGCCGCCGGCATGACTTTGGTACTCATGGTGCGCGGCATCGATCTCTCCGTCGGCTCGGTCATGGCCCTGTCCGGCGCGGTGTGCGGCGCGCTTGTCGCCGGTTCGCAGTGGCCGTTTTGGGCTGCCGCCTTGGTTGCCATCATCGTTGGCGCGCTGGCTGGCGCGCTCAACGGCGGCGTCAGCGTTTATCTCAACGTCCCGTCCTTCATCGTCACCCTCGGCACGCTTGAGGTCGCGCGCGGCTTGGCCTATCTCGTCACCGGCTCGCAGACCCAGTACCTCGGCGAGACCGTCGCCCCTTTGTCCACGCCGTTGTGGGCCGCGGGCATCTCGCTGGCTTTTGTCATCGCGCTGCTTGTTATCCTCAAAGGCCAGATCGTGCTCAGCCACGCCGCGCGCGGCCGGCACTTGATTGCGGTCGGCTCCAACGAGGAAGCCGCGCATCTCTCCGGCATCGACCCGCGCCCGTTGAAGTTCATCGTGTTCGTCACCTCCGGCGCGCTCGCCGGGCTGGGCGCGGTCTTTTACGTCTCGCGTCTCGGCGCCGCCGATCCCAATGCGGGCAGCGGCCTGGAACTCTCCGCCATCGCCGCCGCCGTCATCGGCGGCACCAGCCTTGCGGGCGGACGCGGCTCGATGATCTCCACCCTGTTCGGCGTGCTCATCATCGCCACCCTGGAGGCCGGCCTCGCCCAAGCCGGCGTCTCCGAACCCCTCAAACGCGTCATCACCGGCGCCGTCATCGTCCTGGCCGTCATCGCCGACGCCTGGAGACAAAAACGCTGACCTACTGAACCCTGAAGTGAAAAGGCGTAAGTAAAAAGTAAAAAGGGGGAAGCCCCGAGCCTGAAACCTGAAACCTGAAGATGCGCCCCCTCCTCGCTTTCGTCATTCTGCATTCGTCATTCGTCATTTCAGCCGAGCCGCCGCGCATCATCTTCGACACCGACATCACCGGCGACGTCGATGACGTGCTCGCGCTCGCCATGTGCCACACCCTGGCGGATCGCGGCGCTTGCGACCTGCTCGCCGTCACCATCTCCAAGCACAACGCGCTCACCGTCCCTTTCACCGACGCCGCCAACACCTTCTACGGTCGTCCCGATCTCCCCATCGGCGTCACCCGCGACCCCACGGCGCAGCAACGCGACAGCAGATACCTCAAAGTCATCGAGTCCGGCCATTACCCGCACGATCTCAAAACCAACGACGACGCCCCGGAAGCCGTCGCCCTCCTGCGCCAAACCCTCGCCGCGCAGCCGGACCAAAGCGTCACCCTCGTCAGCGTCGGCATCGCCTCCAATCTCGCCAATCTCATCCGCTCCAAAGCAGACGCCCATTCCCCGCTCGACGGCCCCGCCTTGATCCGGCAAAAAATCAAGCTGCTCTCCCTCATGGCCGGAGCCTTCACCAGCGCCAACGGCACCAACTATCACCTCGAAGCCAACGTCAAAAACGGCATCCCCGCCATGCAAACCGTCGCCAACGAATGGCCCGGCGACGTGCCCATCATCTGGAGCGGTTATGAGATCGGCATCGCTCTGCCCTACCCGCGCCAGAGCATCGCGCGCGACTTTGACTATCTGCCGCGCCACATCGTGAAGGAAACCTATCTGCTGCACAGCGGCCCCGAGCACGACCGCCCCTGCTGGGATCAAAGCAGCGTGCTTTACGCCGTGTTTCCCGATCGCGAATACTTCGGCCTCTCCCAGCCGGGCCGCGTCGAGGTGCTCGACGACGGTTTTACCCGCTTCATTCCCGCTAAGAACGGCCAGGGCCGCGACCGCCATCTCACCCTGACCCCGGCCCAAACCGCCCGCGCCCTCGAAGCCATCGTCCAACTCGTCGTCCAGCCGCCCCGGTCATGAAGCCACCCTTCTCCAAATAAACATTTCATACCAACCCAACCCCATGAAACTCAAACATCTCCTCCCCTTCGTCATTCTGCATTCGTCATTCGTCATTTCAGCAGAGCCTGTGAAGCTCATCTACGACACCGACATGGGCAATGACATCGACGACGCCATCGCGCTCGCCATGATCCACAGCCTGCAAAAGCGCGGCGCTTGCGAACTGCTTGCCGTCACCATCACCAAGGACCATCCGCAGGCCGCCGCCTACGTCGATGCCGTCAACACCTTCTACGGTTATCCCGACGTGCCCATCGGCGTCGTGCGCGACGGCGCGAAACAAGAGGGTGGCGGCAAGTTCAACCTCCTGGCCGACGAAAAAAATCCCGACGGCTCCTTCCGTTACCCGCACGATCTGCTCAGCGGCGAGGACGCGCCCGAAGCCGTGGACTTGCTGCGGCAGACCCTCGCCGCGCAGCCCGACGGCTCCATCGCCCTGGCCCAGGTCGGTTTTTTCACCAACCTTGCGCGCCTGCTCGACTCCAAACCGGACAAACACTCGCCGCTTCCCGGCAAGGAACTCATCGCTCAAAAAGTCAAACTGCTATCCATCATGGCCGGCGCTTTCCAGACCGTGAGCTTCAACAACCGCTACCTGGAGTACAACGTCCGCCTCGACATCCCCGCCGCGCAAAAGCTCGCCAAGGAATGGCCCTCGCCCATCGTCTGGAGCGGCTTTGAAATCGGCTACGCCTGCACCTATCCGCATGAAAGCATCGAGCGCGACTTCGACTACGTCCCGCATCACCCCGTCAAGGAAGCCTACTACCTCTACAACCCGCCGCCGCACGACCGCCCCAACTGGGATCCCACCGCCGTGCTCTACGCCGTTTATCCCGACCGCGGTTACTTCGAGCTTTCCCCGCCCGGCGCCGTCACCGTCGCTGATGACTCCGCCACGGTTTTCCGTCCCGGAAAAAACAACCAGGGCCGCGACCGCTTCCTGATCCTCAACGACACGCTGAACGCCCGCACCCGTGAGGCCATCGTCCAGCTCGCCTCCGAACCGCCGGCCAAGCGCTGACGCCGCTTTGGGACGCTGGTGTCCAGGCTTTAGCCGATCCTCAAAAAAAGCGGCTGCCCCGCCTGGGTTTCGAATCGCTTGAAGGCTGGACACCAACACACCGCCGTGGTCCTCTGAACCCATCCTCCCGAATTTCAAACGGCGCAGGTTCAAAACTGAAAACTTGAACCTTGAAACTCCCCCCGCACCGCGCCACCCTGCCCTTTCCAGCCATGAGCCGCGCCACCAATGCCGTCGTCGCCGTCGTGGGCTCGTTGAATGTCGATCTTGTCGCCGACGTTCAGCGCCTCCCGCGTCCGGGCGAGACCGTGTCCGCGCTCCGGCTCATACGGAGGTTCGGCGGCAAAGGCGCCAACCAAGCCCTCGCCGCCGCCCGTCAGGGCGCGCGCGTCACCATGATCGGCTGTGTCGGCGACGACCCGGAGGGCCGCACTTACATGGACCAGCTCCGGCGCGAGGGCATCACCGTCAGCACCATGAAAACCGCGCGCGGCACCGGCACCGGCACCGCCTTCATCGCCGTCGATGCCGCCGCCGAGAACCAGATCATCGTCCACCCCGGCGCCAACGGCCAGCTCAGCGCCGCCACCGTGCGCAACCAGCGCGCCCGCATCGCCGTCGCCGGCGCGATGCTGGCGCAGCTTGAGGTGCCGTTGGAGGCCGTGCTCGCCGCCATCGAGATCGCCAACGAAACCGGCGCCGCCGTCGTCCTCAACCCCTCGCCGGCCAACGCGGACTTTCCCTGGGGCGCGCCGCGCATCAATTTCCTCATCGTCAACCAGACCGAGGCGGAGGCGCTTTTCGGCAAACCCGCCGCCAGCCTGGAAACCGACACCGCCGCTTGGAGCGCCGCGCTCAAGGAAAAAAACATCGGCAGCCTCATCATCACCCGCGGCCCGCTGAGCGTGCTGACGCTGCATCAAGGCGCCTTCGCCGCCGTGCCCGCGCATCCGGTGGAGCCGGTGGACACCGTGGGCGCGGGCGACACCTTTGCCGGCGTCTTCACCGCCCAGCATCACGGCGGCAAATCTTTCCTCGAAGCCGTGCGCTGGGCCGCCACCGCCGCCGCGCTCTCCACCCTCAAGCCAGGCGCGCAGGAAGGCATCCCGATGGCCGGTGAAGTCACACAGCAGATCGCCGCGGGGGAAGCTTAAAGGAGCGCGGGCGCCCTCGCCCGCTGTTACAGACGCCCCGTCTGCAACGCTTTCCGGGATGGCGCAGCCATTCGATGAAAAAGTGACGCTGCGCGTGGGGGAACGGGCAAGAGGCGAGGGCGCCTCTTGCGACGGGCGAGGGCGCCCGTGCTCCATTCTCGTTCCCGCGCTCGGTCCCCTTGACTCTTTCTCCGCGCATCCGGCTTTTCAGATAAACCTCAAAACGGAAATGAGGAAGACAGGAAATCAAGAAAAGGAGTGGGAATGCAAGCGCTGGCGAACTTTCGAGCCTTCATTCAAAGGAGGAGCCGGCCCCTCTGCCAGAGAAGTCCCTTCCATATCCCTTTTCCTGCCTTCCTGTTTTCCTGTTTTCCTTATTCACGAATCTTGGATAAAGCCTTGAGATGACGTGGTGGCAGGCTCTCTGAGTGGAGTGCGGGTGATGGCACCCGCGCTCCGGCGCGGCGGGGCGCCCGTGCTCCAGCCGATCGGTCGAATCTACAGGCGCTTCAGCGCGCCGACACGGTAACCGCCGGTCATGATGGACATGTTGTCGCGCTCCATGGCCACGGCGTCGATGTGGAGCAGATGGGGGAACTCT
>CAZNKC010000103.1:0-1615 GCA_964573315.1 uncultured Verrucomicrobiaceae bacterium
CCTTCAAATTCCGGGTATTCCGCGTGTTCCGTAGGCCACCATTTCGGTTTTTAGGGTGAGCGGTTCGCCGCGGCGGCCTTCTTGGCGCTTGAACCTAAAAGCGGAAATGGAGATTGGAGATTGCCCTGACCGGTGCCGTTGGGTGGCAAACGCCAATTTCAATTTCCAATCTCGAATTTCGATTTTTCAATTTTCATTGCTCCCCCGACTCCGCGCCGCCTCCGCCCGCGGAAAATGGGCGGGAATACAATCCCGCCCTCCGGCAGAGCGGCTCCGCCTCGGAGAGGCGGGGTACTTTCTCACGCGAAGAGGTGCGTGAGCGGTTTGCCTTTGTCGGCGACGGTGAAGGGGCGGCGTGAGGGGGAGAAGAGGACTTGGTCCAGCGGCAGGCCGAGGGCGTAGCCGATGGTGGCGTTGAAGTCGGGGATGGTGAGGGCTCCTTCCGCGATGTTGTCGCCGCGCTCATCGGAGGCGCCGTGAACCGTGCCGCCTTTGACGCCGCCGCCGGCCAGCAGGCAGGAGAAGGCTTTGGGGTGGTGGTCGCGGCCGTCGTTGACGTTGATGGCGGGGGTGCGGCCAAACTCGGTGGCGAGCACGACGAGGGTTTCCTTCAACATGCCGCGTTTCTCCAGGTCGGAGATGAGGGTGCTGAGGGCGGCGTCGAGCTGGTTGCAGAGTTCGGGCACGCGGGTGAAGTTGGCGTTGTGGGTGTCCCAGCTTCCGAAGGTGACTTCCACGAAGCGGATGCCGTGCTCGACGAGGCGGCGGGCGAGGAGGCAACCCTGGCCGAATTTGTCGCGGCCGTATTTTTCCCGCAGGGCGTCGCTTTCGGCGGAGAGGTCGAAGGCTTGCAGTTCCTCGCTCTTCATCATTTTCACCGCGTCATCGTACATGTCGGTGTAGGCGCGGACGCGGCCGAGGTCGTAGGATTGCTCGAAGGCGGTGTCGAGCTTGCGGGAGAGGCTGAGGCGGTCCTGGAACTGCGCTTCGGTGAAGCGCTCGAGGCGGGTGACGTTTTTGAGGCCGCTTTCGGGATCGCCGACCATGAGCGGGGCGAATTTGGCCTCGAAGAAGCCGGAGCCGGGGTGGCGGCTTTCGTTGCCGATCATGACGGTGGCGGGCAGGGTGGGGTTGCCGCGGTTTTGGAATTTCTCCAGCCAGGCACCCATGCCGGGGTGGCGGATGGAACTGCGCAGGGTGTAGCTGGTGCGCATGTAGTACTGGCCCTGTTCGTGCGCGCCCTGGGTGGAGGTCATGGAGCGGATGAGGGCGGCTTTGTCCATCTGGCGGGACATGAGCGGCAGGTTCTCGCTGATCTGGATGCCGTCGGCCTTGGTTTTGATGGTCTTGGTGAGGCCCATGACTTCGCTGCCGGGGGCTTTCGGATCCCAGGTGTCGAGGTGGCTCATGCCGCCGGTCATGTAGAGGTAGATGACGTTGCGGGCGGTGGGCACCTGCCTGAGCGGGGAGGTGTTTTCACCGGGGGCGGCGAAGGCTTTGCCGCCGAGGTGGCTCATGGCGGTGACGCCGAGAAAGGTCTTGGCCGCGCCGGAGATGAACTCGCGGCGGGAGCTTTCACTGCGGAGGCTGGAGGCTTGGATGGAGGTCATGGCGG
>CAZNKC010000103.1:1715-17256 GCA_964573315.1 uncultured Verrucomicrobiaceae bacterium
AAGAGGAACTGCTTGGTGTTGATGAGGGACCAGAGGGCGTCGGCTTTGCCGGTGTCGTCGCTGATGACGGGGGTGAGCAGCTTTTTCTCCGCGGCGGTGGCTTTGCGGCTGAGCAGGGAGAGGTAGAGCGCGTCCACGGCTTGATCGGCGTCCTTGGCGCGGGCGAGGGTGCGGGCGAGCACGGTGAAGGGGTTCAGCAGGTTCTCAAACTGCTCGCCGTTGAGCATCATGAGGGCTTGGCCGACGGTGGCTTCCTTGTTGGCGTTCTCGATCAACTCGCGGTCGGACTGGCCGAACTCGCGCAGGAAGTGGCCGTTCGGCGCGGGGGAGCGCAGGTCGGCGGCGCGCAGGACGACGCGCTCGCAGTTGTAGGCGTAGCGGGAGAATTCCTTGGCGTTGTCCTTGGTGACGCTGTAGCTCTCCCTCATGCTGTTGCGGCGGGCTTCCCCCACTTGGTCGAGGCGGGAGCGGCGGATTTTCAAGACGGCGGCGAGCGCTTGGTCGAAGTGCAGTTTGTCGCCGTTCTTGCCGTTGAGCACGAGGCTGATTTCCTTGGCGAGATCGGGGTCGGCCTGTTCCTTGAGTTTGCCGGTCTTGGCAAGCTCCACGAATTTGCGGTAACCGGCTTCGAAGACGATGTCTTCGACGGCTTTATTGATGGTGCGGCGTTGGTTCGACGTGACGCGCTTGGCGGCGCGGATGCCTTCCTCGTCCCCGGCTTCCTGGGCTTTGGTCAGGTCGATTTGAGCCTGGCGCACTTCGGCGGAGAGTTTCTTTTGCAGGTCGGCGATTTTTTTGGCGCACGCGGCCAGTTCTCCGTCGCTCAGGGCGGCGAGGGAGAGGTCCATCCAGCGGACGCGGATGAGCAGGTTCTCGCGCTCCAGTTCGGTTTCCTTGCTGGGTTTGTCGGGGCCGGATTTGTAAAGTGTGACCAGGGAGTCCCAGATTTGCTCCGCGCTCATGCGGCGCATGAGGGGGCCGGGGAAATAATAAGGCTCGCCCAAGGCCAACTCCTTGTTGTAGGAGGCGCGCTGGTAGGCGTCGGTGTTCATGAGGGCGCGCAGGTAGGCCTTCATGTCGTAGTTGACCTTTTTCATGAGGTCTTCCAGGTAGCTCATGAGGGCGGGGTTGGTGGGCACGGTGGAGTCGGTCAGTTCATCGACCGGCTCGATGACGCCCTGGCCCATGACTTTTTTCCACAGGCGGTTGGCGATGACGAGGGTGAAGCGCGGGTTGTCCGGGGAGGTCATCCATTCGGCATAACCGGCGACCGGCGATTTGCCTTCCTTGGCGACATCGCCCTCCTTGGAGAAGGAGGCGGGGATGAAGGGCTTGACGGCGTCGCGCGGCTTGGCGTCGGTGTAGGGGTAGTCATGCGGCAGACGCAGGGCGCGGTCGCTGTGGATGACGGTGTTGAAGCGCAGGGGGCGGAGGATTTCGGTCATGGCCCTGCCCAGCATGTTGCGATCTTCCCTGGGGAGGCTGGAGAATTTTTTGTTCGTCTTCAGGCCGTAACCGCCGGAGTCCGAGCGACCGACGAGGCTGTTGGTGCTCTGGATGCCGAAGGTGTGGGCGGCCATCTGGTAGTAGTCCATCATGGACCATTTGTCGAAGGGGTGGTCGTGGCACTGGGCGCAGACCATCTGGGTGCCGAGGAAGACCTGGGTGGTCACGGCCATGTTGTCGAGCTGCATGTTGTAGTCCCGGATGTAGAAGCCGACGGCGCCGTTCTCATAGGTCTTGCCTTCGGCGGTGACCAGCTCATGCACGAACTGGTCGTACGGTTTGTTTTCGGCCAGACTCTTTTTGATCCACTCGGCGTAGGCGGCGCCGGCAGCGTTGGCTCCGTTGAACAGGACGTTCTTGTAACGGAGGATGTCCGCCCAGTAGTTGAAGTGATGCTGCACGTAGCCGTCGGAGGCGAGCAGGGTGTCGATCAGCTTGGCGCGTTTGTCCGGCGCGGTGTCGGCCAAGAATTCCTGGGTTTCCTTGAGTGTGGGGATGCGGCCCACGGTGTCGAGGTAAACCCGGCGCAGGAAGACGTCGTCGCCGGCCATCTCGTTGGGCGCGAGTTTCTGCTGCTCCAGTTTCTTGAGCACCAAGGCGTCGATTTCCTGGGCGGTCTTGGCCACGTCGAGCGCGCGGGCGGCCAGCGGGGCAAAACCAATGGCGGCGAGCGCCAGCAAGGCGGGCAGCCTCGGGCTACGGACGAGTGAAATGAAGAGGGGGGACTTCATAAGTAATGGGGGGTTTTGAAGCGCCGGAGTTCAAGCGGCGCGGGATTTGCTGTCACTGAGCGAAACGATGCCTATTTAATTCTCTTTCAAAAATTCAAAGAACCTTCGCCGGGGCGCGCGCCGCCTCCCGCGCTGCCCGCCGCCAGTTTCAGGTTGCAAGCCGCGCGTCAAACGGCGAAAACAGGGGCGCATGAAATTGATTCGATTCGGCCAACCCGGGGCGGAAAAACCGGGGCTGATTTTGGCGGACGGACGGCGCATCGACGCGTCGGCGTTCGGGCAGGACTATGACGAAGCCTTCTTCGGCGGCGACGGCCTGGAGCGGCTGGCGGCCTGGGTGGAGGCGAACGCGGATTCGGCGCCGGTGGTGGACGCCGCCGCGCGGCTGGGGCCGCCGCTGGCCCGCCCCAGCAAGATTGTCTGCATCGGCCTCAACTACGCCGACCACGCCAAGGAATCCGGCGCGGAGATCCCGAAGGAGCCTATTATCTTCTTCAAGGCCACCAGCGCCATCACCGGCCCGGATGATCCGGTGGTCATCCCGCGCGGCTCGGTGAAGACGGACTGGGAGGTGGAGCTGGCCTTTGTGATCGGCAAAAAAGCCTCCTACGTGGCCGAGGCGGACGCCTTCGACCATGTGGCCGGCTATGTGCTGCACAACGATTACAGCGAGCGCGAGTGGCAGCTCGAGCGCGGCGGCCAGTGGGTGAAGGGCAAGAGCTGCGACACCTTCGCGCCGATCGGTCCCTTCATCGCCACGCGCGACGAAATCCCGGACCCGCAGAACCTGCGGCTCTGGCTCAAGCTCAACGGCGAGACCATCCAGGACAGCAGCACGCAGCAGATGATCTTCGGCGTGCGCACCTTGGTCAGTTACGTGAGCCAGTTCATGACGCTGCTGCCGGGGGACATCATCACCACCGGCACCCCGCCCGGCGTCGGCCTCGGTTTCAAACCGCCGAAATTCCTGAAGCCTGGCGATGTGGTGGAGTTGGGCGTGGAGGGTCTCGGCAGCTCCCGCCAAGTGGCGGTGGCGGCGGAGTGAAATGACGAATGTCGAATGTGGAATGACGAATGCGAAAACAACGAGTGACAAACGCGGAGTGACGGATGCGGCGCAGGTCCGTTCGTCATTCGCCATTCGTCATTCGTCATTCCGGCGTCTTTTGGACGACATCGGTCCCGTCGATCAAGTCGGCATCGAGGAGCGTGTGGCCAAGTTCGCCACGCGCAGCCTCAAAAAGAAGTCGAAGGTCTTTGGCCTGCGGCTTGCCGTGTCGATGGTCGATCTGACCACGCTGGAGGGCAAGGACACGCCTGGCAAGGTCGCCTCGCTTTGCCGGAAGGCTCTGCGTCCGCACGATGCCGGCGACGTGCCGCCGGTCGCCGCCGTCTGCGTTTATCCCGCGATGGTGCGGCACGCGAAAAAACACGTCAGCGGCACGCCGGTGCGCATCGCCTCCGTGGCCACCGCCTTCCCCTCCGGCCAAGCGCCGCTCAAGACCCGCCTCGCCGAAGTCCGCGCCGCCGTGGTGGATGGCGCCGACGAGATCGACATGGTCATCAACCGCAGCGCTTTTTTGGCCGGCGAGTTCGCGCTCGTGCAGGACGAGATCGCCGCCGTGGTGGAGGCCTGCGGCGACGCCACGCTGAAGGTCATCCTCGAAACCAGCGAACTCGAAACCTACGATCACATCCGCGCCGCCAGCTTCCTGGCCATGCGCGTCATTCGCCCCGGCGACTTCATCAAGACCAGCACCGGCAAGACCTCGTCCAACGCCACGCTCGGCAACAACCAAGTCATGCTGGAAGCCATCCGCGACCACTTCCTCGCCACCGGCATCCCCATCGCCATGAAACCCGCCGGCGGCATCCGCGCGGCGAAACAGGCGCTGCATTTCCTCATCGCCGTCAAGGAAACCCTCGGCGACGATTGGCTCAACAACCGCCGCTACCGCTTCGGCGCCTCCGCCCTGCTCAACGACCTCGTGCGCCAGCTCGAAAAAGAGCGCACCGGAGCCTACCAAGCGCCGTGGAATTTCAGCGAGGCAGCGGAGGGGTATTGACGGCTCGACAACCGGCTGTACTGTACTATTTTTTCGCCATGATCGCCACGGTCAAGTTTCCACACCGCCTCCCATGCCTCGCAAAATTCGTGAGTTGATCAAGGATCTCCGGCGGGCAGGTTTCATCTTGGACCGACAGAAAGGCTCCCATCGCCAGTTCAAACACTCGTCGCTTGCAGGAGTCATTACCGTGAGCGGTGGAGAGGGCGATGACGCCAAGACTTACCAGGAACGTCAGGTCGCAAAAGCCATTGCTGATACAAAATACACAGATTAAAGTCCGTCCATGAAACCGGAAGACCGCTATCATCGTTTCGTTCGCTGGTCTGATGAGGACCAGTGCTACATCGGCTACTGTCCGGACTTGTATCTCGGTGGCGTCTGCCACGGGGAACGGGAAGAATCCACCTACACCGAGCTTTGCGGCATTGTCAGGGATGAAATCGCCCACCGTCTCGCCAAAGACGAACCCCTGCCGAAACCCACCGTCCGCGCCAGCCGCGACCTGGAGTTTGCGGTGACTTGATTTCAGCAGCGAGGCGGCGCAGGGGTATTGACGGCTCGACAACCGGCGGGGTTACGTTATTTTTCCGCCATGATCGCCACGGCCAAGCCTCCTTCTCGCGATCCTGTCTCCGCCCATTTTGAGAACGGCGACCTCCTGACGCTGAACGAATTCCTGCGCCGCTACGAGCAGATGCCTCACGTCAAAAAAGCCGAACTCATCGAAGGAATCGTCCACATGGCCTCGCCTGTTCGCGTCACCTATCATTCAAAGCCCAACGGTCTCATGCAGGGCTGGCTCTGTACTTACGCCGTCAACCATGATCTCGAAGTCTTTCCCAACGCAACACTGCTGCTCGCCCCGGAAAACTGCTTCCAACAACCTTGCTTGCTGGCTTCACATCAAACAAGGCAGTCTTGAAAGTTCCCCCGCTCCCGGCGGGTACTTTGGCTTTGCTTGTTTTAACCATGAAGACGATCTGTTTGTTGGGGGCCGTGCTGGGCCTGGGTTTGGGAATGATGCCGGCGGCTCATGCCGGAATGAAGGCGGGCGCGGGACTGGCGGACATCTCGCCCACGGAGTTTCCGGCGCCGGTGAACGGCAGCATGTCGGGGCGGTTCGCCGACAGCATCCACGACCCGATGCATGCGCGCGCCCTGGCGATCCAAGGCGACGGCGGCGAGGTCATTTTTTGCGTGGTGGATGCCTGCATGATCCCGCTCGAGATTTGCGAGGCGGTGAAGGACATCGTGGTGGAAAAGACGGGCGTGGCGCGCGCGGGGCTGCTCATCTCCGCCACCCACACGCATTCGGCGGCGACGATGGCGCCGGTGTTTCAGAGCGATCCCGATCCGCGTTACATCGCGGAGTTGCCGCCCCGGATCGCGGCGGCGATGATCGCGGCGCATGAGAATCTGGAGGACGCCGAGGTGGGCTGGGGGTTTGCCAGCGATCCGGCGCAGGTTTTCAACCGCCGCTGGTTCATGAAGGAGGGACAGGAATACGAGAACCCCTTCGGCATCATGACCGACCGCGCGCGCATGAACCCAGGCAACGTCAACAAGATCGTGTCCGTGCCGGCGGGGCCGGTGGATCAGGACGTGGCGGTGCTGGCGGCGCGCGCCAAGGCGGACGGGCGTCCGCTGGGTTTGCTGGCGAATTACAGCCTGCATTACGTGGGCGGGTTGCCGGCGATCTCGGCGGATTATTTCGGCGTCTTTTGCGAGATCATGGCGGACCGGCTCGATGCGCGGGACGCGCGCTACACGGGCAAGCCGCCGTTCGTGGCGGCGCTGTCCAACGGCACCAGCGGAAACATCAACAACAACAATTACGGCGCGACGGCGTTGTCGCTGCGCCGCCGCGGAGAGCGCGACGCGCATCTGCGCCAAGTAGCGGAAAGCGTGGCCACCGCGGCGGTGGATGCCTGGCAAAGCATCGCGTGGAAGGACAGCGACGGTGTGTCCAGCGCGGAGACGGATCTGCAACTCGTGGTGCGCAAGCCGACGCAGGCGGACTTGGCGCAGGCGCGCGAGTGGTTGGCGGCTTTTCCCAAGGACAAAACCGGCAACTACACCGAGCGCAAGGCGATCTATGCCAACGAATCCGTCAAGCTGGCGGAGTACCCGGACACGATGCCGGTCAAACTTCAGATGCACCGCATCGGGGATCTGACGGTGGGCGCGATTCCGTGCGAGGTGTTTGTGGAGATCGGGTTGGAATTGAAAAAGATCGCTCCGCTGACGCGGCACTTCACCATCTCCCTGGCCAACGGTTACAACGGCTACCTGCCGACCGAGGAGCATCACGCGCTGGGCGGTTACGAGACTTGGCGGGCGCGCAGCAGCTACCTGGAGGTGGAAGCCGCCAGCAAGATCACGGCGGCGCTGCGGGAGATGTTCGGCGGGGTGGCGGAGGTCAAGTAACGGCAGACTGCTTCGTGCGTCTCCGCCCACGGAGTGCGGGTGCCATCACCCGCCGCTCACTGCCTACGGCTCACCGTCCACCGTTGGCCGCCTCCCCCGGCTCCGCGCCGCCTCCGCCCGCGAAGAAGTGGACGGGGACAGAGCCCCGCCCTCCGGAGTGCGGGTGCCATCACCCGCCGCTTACTGCCTACGGTTCACCGCCCACTGCTGACCGCTTCCCCCGGCTCCGCGCCACCTCCGCCCGCGAAGAAGTAGGCGGGGACAGAGCGCCCGCCCTCCGGGATGCGGGCGGTTACAAACCGCCTCTCCTTGGCGGGCCTTGCGGGCGCTGCCGGCTTCGATTGCCAATCGAAGCTACTTCAGCAGCGTTTCCATCAGCTTCTGCGTGCGGGCGACGATGCGCTGGGGGTCGTCGAGGAGGCCGGCGGAGAGGAGGGCGTTGTCGAGGACTTGCTCGGCGATGAGTTGCGCGGTCTCGCCTTGGGCGGCGTCGGTTTTGGCTTCGGCGAGGCGGCGGATGATGGGGTGGCGGGGGTTGATTTCGAGGATGACCTTGGATGCGGGCAGTTCGCCGTCTTTGTTCATAGCACGCATCATTTGGCGGAGTTGCGGAGTCATCTCGCCGTCGGGGGTGAGCACGAGGGCGGGGCTGCTGAGCAGGCGTTTGCCGGGGCGGACGGTTTCGACGCCGTCGGTGAGTTTTTCCTTGAGCCAATCGCAGAGGCCGGTGGCGGCTTCATCGCTGAGGGCTTCGCCTTCGGCGGGCGTGTCGTCCTCGCCGAGGTCGATCTGGTCGGAGTTGACGGCTTGCAGCGGTTTGCCGTCGAACTCGCGCAGGGAGGAGACGACGTATTCATCAATGGCCTCGTAGAGATAGAGCACCTCGAAGCCTTTGGCTTTGAAGCTCTCCACATACGGGCCGGACTCGATGGTGGCGCGGGAGGGGGCGACTTGGTAGTAGATCGCTTTTTGCCCCTCCTTCATGCGGCCAACGTAATCGGCGAGCGAGACGGCTTCGTCTTTCTCCGTCATGGAGGACTCGAAGCGCAGCAGCTTGGCGATGGCGTCGCGGTTGGCGGAGTCGGTGGCGATGCCTTCCTTGAAGAAGCGGCTGAAGCGGTTGTAGTAGTCGCGCCATTTCTTGGGGTCGTCCTGGGCTTCCTTGTCGAGGAACTTGAGCAGGCGCTTGGCCACGACGTCGCCGAGCTTGCGGACGAGGGCGGAGTCCTGCATGGACTCGCGGGAGATGTTCAGCGGCAGGTCTTCGCTGTCGATGACGCCACGGATGAAGCGCATCCATTCGGGCAGCAGCTTGGGCGGGCGGGCGTCGATGAGAATTTTTTTGCAATAGAGCGCGACGCCCGGCTCGGTCTGGCCCATGCCCATGAGTTCCATGTTTTGGTCGGGCAGGAAGAGCAGGGAGTTGATGACGAGCGGGGCATCGGCCTGGAAGTGGAGGCGGTAGGCGGGGGTGTCCCAGGCGTGCGCGGCGAAGCGGTAAAACTCGTTGTACTGGTCGTCGCTGATGCTGTCCTTGCTTTTGAGCCAGAGGGCTTCGACGGTGTTGATGCGCTCGCCGTTGAGGAAGATGGGGAAGCCGACGAAGTTGGAGTAACGCTGGAGGATTTCCTTGATGCGTTCCGGCTTGGCAAACTCGGCGGCGTCTTCCTTGAGATGGAGGGTGATGTGGCAGCCGCGCTCCTGCTCGGAGGGCGCGGTGTCGATGGTGTAGCCGGTGGCGCCGTCGCTTTTCCAGGTGAGATGCTCGCCGTCCGCGCGCCAGGAGCGGGTGGCCACGGTGACTTCATCGGCGACCATGAAGGCGCTGTAAAAACCGACGCCGAACTGGCCGATGACCTGGGCTTCCTTGCCTTTGCCGGCGTTCTTGAGCGCGGCAGCGAAGGCTTTGGAGCCGGAGTGGGCGATGGTGCCGAGGTTCTCGATCAGCTCGTCCCGCGTCATGCCGATGCCGTGGTCGGCGATGGTGAGGGTGCGCTTTTCTTCGTCGGTGACGAGGGAAATTTCCAGCGGCAGATCGGCCTGGAAGACGTCCTTCTCGGTGAGTTGGGTGTGGCGGAGTTTTTCGAGGGCGTCGGCGGCGTTGGAGACGAGTTCGCGGATGAAGATTTCGCGGTCCGTGTAGAGGGAGTGGATGACGATGTCGAGGACCTGTTTGACTTCGGCTTGGAATTCGTGTTTGGCGGACATGGAGTTTTTTTTGACAGGATTACAGGATGGGCAGGATGAACAGGATTTTTGGGGGAGGCAATTTAGTGGGCGGAAGCGGGGTGTCAAAGGGGGGGATGAAATTTTGAAATCCGAAGTCCGCAATACTCCATCTGCAAAAGCATCCTGTTCATCTTGCCCATCCTGCAATCCTGTCTAAAATGGAGCTTGGGATTTCGGACTTCCCCGCTTGACGAAGCCACCCCGCGCCTCCCTTGTAGGCGGGCGTGAAGTGGCATTTGGTGTTTCCTTTTATGAGCAGCCTGCTGTATGTGGCGGGGGTGCTGCTGATCAAGCGGGCGGCGGACTTGCGGGTGGGGGTGTGGCGGACGACGTTCGTGTCGAACATGACGGCGGCGCTGTTGTTCCTGGCGCTGCTGCCGATGGGGGGGCAGATGGTGTGGGAACGGTTGTGGGAGCCGGCGCTGGTGGCGCTGCTGTTCACGGGCGGCCAGATATTGTCCTTCCTGGCGCTGGATCGCGGGGAGGTGTCCGTGGTGACGCCGGCGATGGGGTCGAAGACAGTGATGGTGGCGTGGTTCAGCACGCTGCTGCTGGGGGTGAGCCTGCCGTGGCAGTTGTGGCTGTCCGCGGTGCTGAGCTTTTTGGCGATCAGCCTGCTCAGCCGGCAGAACCGCTTGCAGGTGCGGCAGGGCCTGGGCCTGGGACAGACGATCCTGCTGGCGCTGGCAGCGGCGGGTTGTTATGCGTTGTTCGACGTGCTGGTACAGAAGTGGGCGCCGGGCTGGGGCGCGGGACGATTCCTGCCGGTGATGCTGGGATTTTGCGCGCTGTTCTCGCTGGCATTCGTGCCGTTGTTCAAGGAACCACTGTGGCGGGTGCCGCGCGCGGCTTGGCCGTGGCTGCTGGGCGGGGCGCTGTGCGTGGCCTTGCAGGCGCTGTCACTCATCACCGCGCTGGCGGTGTTCGGGGACGCCACGGCGATCAACGTGATCTACAGCGCGCGCGGTCTGTGGAGCGTGGCGGCGGTGTGGCTGGTGGGGCATTGGTTTCACAACCGGGAGCAGCACTTGGAGCGGAGCGTCCTGAGCTGGCGGCTGCTCGGCGCGGGCATGATGACCGCGGCCATCGTGGTGACGCTGACGCGGTGAAAAGGAACCGCTAATGGACACTGATAAACACTGGTGGTCTTTTTGGCGGGAGCCTTTCAAGGAAAGGCGCTTTGGAAGCGCCTGCCTCTGGAGAACGGGGCTTGGATTCCATCTATTTTCGTTTCGCTTTACGCCATGATGGAGCCTCAAACTGCGGCTTCTCTCTTTACCGGAGGGGAAAAAATCGCCAGGATAGCGCGTCATTCCAACCTCACATCATGATTTCCATCGATCTCACCGATAAAACCGCCCTCATCACCGGCGCCTCTCAGGGCATCGGCGCGCGGATCGCCCGCACGTTTCATCAAGCCGGGGCCGCGGTCGTCATCAACCACCCCGGATTCGATGCCACCCGGACGGACGCCGAAACCCTGGCCGCCGAACTCAACGCGGCGCGGCCCGCCAGCGCCCATGTCATCGCCGCCGATGTCTCGCAGCCGGAGCAGGTGGAGGCGATGATGACGCGCATCCGCGACCAGTTGGGCGGGCTGGATTTCCTGGTCAACAACGCCGCCATCATCAAGGACCGCACCATCGCCAAAATGAGCCTGGAGGAATGGGACGCGGTGACGGCGGTGAATCTCTCCGGCGTGTTTTACTGCTGCAAATACGCGCTGGAAATCCTGCGCGATCACGGCGCCGTGGTCAGCTTTGGCAGCATCGCGGCGATCCAGGGCTTCTTCGGCCAGGCCAACTACGCCGCCGCCAAAGCCGGCGTGCAGGCCATGATGCGCGTGCTCAGCCGCGAGGCGGCGCGACGGCAAATCCGCGTCAACGCCGTCGCCCCCGGCGTGATCGACACCAGCATGGCCGCCACCATCCCGGAGGACGTGCGCGCGGAGATGCTCAAAAACGTCCCCCTTGGCCGCTTCGGCACACCGGAGGAAGTGGCGAACACCGTGCTCTTCCTCTGCTCCCCGCTGGCCTCCTACATCACCGGGCAGACGATTGAAATCAACGGCGGGTGGAGGGGGTAATATTCGTCCTCGTCCTCCTACTCGTTCTCGTCCTCGATCCAACCAAACAGCGGACGAATCGTCCGCGTTCCTCATCCAAAGTCATGCGTTCCCCAGCCCAAATCACCACCGCCGAAGCAGCCGTCGCCGCCATCCCCGGCGGCGCGACGGTGGCGGTCAGCGGGTTTGTCGGCGCCGGGCATCCCGAACTGCTCACCGCCGCGCTGGAACGCCGCTTTTTGCAAACCGGCGCGCCGCGGGATCTGACCCTGTTTTACTGCGCCGGCCAGGGCGACCGCGAGGAGCGCGGGCTGAACCATTTGGCGCATCGCGGATTGCTGCGCCGCGTCATCGGCGGGCATTGGAACCTCGCGCCGAAGCTCGGCGCGCTGGCACTGGCAAACGAGATCGAAGCCTACAACTTCCCGCAAGGCGTGCTCTGCGTGCTGCTGCGCGAGATCGCGGCGAAACGTCCCGGCGTGTTCACCCAAGTCGGGTTGAACACCTTCATCGATCCCGCGCACGGCGGCGGACGTTTGAACGCGCGCACCACGGAAGATCTGGTGGAGCGGGTCCCTATCGATGGCCAGACTTGGCTGCGCTACAAACCGGTGCCCGTTAATGTTGGCCTCATCCGCGCCACTACCGCTGACCGTTTGGGCAACCTAACCATGGAGCGCGAGGGCCTCATCGGCGACGTTTTGCCCATCGCGCAGGCCGCGAAGAACCACAGCGGCATCGTCATCGCGCAGGTGGAGCGCGTGGTGGACCGCATCGCCGACCCAAAGGCCGTACGCGTGCCCGGCTTGCTCGTCGATCACCTCGTCGTCAGCGAAGGGCTGGGTCACGACCAGACCTTTGGCGAGGCCTTCAATCCCACCTACGTCACCACCGGCGAAGACCTCAGCGCCGTGCCCGCCATCGCTTTTTCCGAACGCCAGATCATCGGCGCCCGCGCGTTGCGGGAGATCCGGCGCGGGGACGTAGTCAATCTCGGCATCGGCCTGCCGGAGACTGTGGCCCTGGTGGCGGCTGCCACGGGGCGGCTGGACGAGTTCACGCTCACTGTGGAGAGCGGTCCCACAGGCGGCGTGCCCGCGTCCGGCCTCAGCTTTGGATGCAGCCACTTCCCGGAGGCCATCATCGACCAGCCATCGCAGTTCGACTTCTACGACGGCGGCGGCCTGGACATCGCCGTGCTCGGCGCGGTGGAAGTGGACGCGGAAGGCAGCGTGAACGTCGCCAGCTTTGCCAGCCGCTTCGCCGGCGTCGGCGGCTTCATGAATATCGCCCAAAGCGCGCACCGCCTCGTCTTTTGCTGCACGTTTCTGGCCAAGGGGAAAGCCAAGTTCGTCCGCCGCATCCAGCACGTCTGCTTCCACGGCCCGTCCGCGCTGGCGCGCGGCCAGCAGGTGCTTTACGTCACCGAGCGCGCCGTCTTCGAGCTGACGCCGGACGGCCTCCGCCTCATCGAAATCGCCGAAGGTTGTGATCTCCAGACCGAGGTGCTTGATTGCATGGAATTCGCCCCGTTGCTCGCCGATCCCCTCCGCCCCATGCCGACGTGACCCCCTTCCCCGCATCCCATGAAACCCGTCCACATCATCGAAGCCAAACGCTCCGCCATTGGCCGCTTCGGGCATCGTAATGACGGGGAGCCGCGTACCACCTGTTGTTGATCGATCATGAAACCCCGGACAAAGAGCTTCCTAACGGCCTTGATCTTGCTGCCCGGCGCGCTGTACGCCGAAAGGCTTTCGTGGAAACCGTCCGACTTCGAGCCTCTCACCGAGCTGCCTTGGAAAAACGGTGAAGGTTCCCCTGATGACGTTGTGGAAAGGATTTTTCGCGAGCCCAACGCGGACATTCGTTATCCGGTGCTTGGAGAGTATCTTCGCCGCCTGCCCGTTGAAAACGTGGCAAAGGCTTTCGATCTGGCCGTCAGGTTCGAAGGCACGAACTCCCCCGACGAGTTGATCCGGTTTATGTTGTTTATATGGGCCAAGCGCGATCCCGGGAGCGCATGGGCCAAGTGCCGGGAGCTTTTCAAGCTGGTCGGCATTGAGGATGGGTGGCTGATGTATGACAGTTGGCATACCAGGAGGCCCCGCATTGAGGCGCGGGATATTCAAACGATCCGCCAATCCCAATTTTGGCTGAGGCGCGAAACCTTGTGCGCGTTCCCGGCCGGAGTCGATGCGTCTTCCCTGCCCTCAAAAGACCGGGTTGAACTGCTGCAAGCCTTTGCCGGTCTCTGGTTCGAAAATTTTGATTCGTGGCCGGGAAGTGGAGAGCCGATAGGCTACCTTGGCGCTCACGAACAGGATGCTTATGGGCTGATGATCGTGTTCGAGATGGAACCAAGCCGCTTAGAAAGGTGGAGCCTCAGCACGGGGGGGCGCCTCGATCGTGCGTCAGGCGAAGTTCGCTGGCGGCGCTGGCTGGCGCACAATCCCCAGGACGCCGATCATGTGATTCAATCCATCGAATCGACACAGTGGCCCGATGTGAGCTGGCCGCACCCCGTGCCAAGCTCCCCTGCTTCGATCTCCATCGAACTTCTGCTGGTATGGCGAAAGGCTGACCCGGATGGGCTGATCGCTTGGGCAAAACGCGACGATCACCGGAAACATGCGGATGCGGCCCTTGTGGCACGATGCCTTTTGATGGATGAGGTCGATCCAGACACCCGCAACCAATGGCTGGCGGAGTTCGTCGCAAGCGAGGACGCTGCCGCCTGCCTCAGTAAACTCGCGGGCTGGCATCCTCACATCGCCCTGGAATGGGCGGACAAGGTGAGCGCGGAAACCGAGTCGCTTCTGGAAGACCTCGTGGATGGATGCGTCTATGGCCCGTGGTGGGGTTCCTCTTGGCGCCCTCGGAACACCTCCCACTACGGAATCGGTTACATCCACGACCACGGACTCGACCACCTATCCAGCCGCATGCAGGCGGAGCAATGGGGACAGACGACTTTCTTGGAGGAATGGGGAGATATTGACATCGGGGAGACGGCCAGATTCGGATTCAAGGTGCTGCTTGATTCTGATTATGCCCCGCGAGAAGAGTTGGCGAAGTTTTTCATGGGAGATGATTTGTTTGCCGACGAGGGCGGCATAATAGATCGCACATTCTGCGCGTTGCGGGTTTGGGCCATGATCCAGCCGGACGAGATGCGCCGGTGGATCGATGAGGAATGCGCCGCCGACATACGGGAATCCCTGCGGTGGTTGTTGAACCATGCTGCCGGACGCAAGGATTCGGACTCCAGTGAGGAGTAGCCGTTGTCATCTTCCCACCCACCATCCCCATGAAACCCGTCCACATCATCGAAGCCAAACGCTCCGCCATTGGCCGCTTCGGCGGCGGATTGAAATCCGTCCCCGCCGCGGACCTCGCCCACGCCGTGGCGGAGGCCGTCGTGCCCGCGGCGCTGCGGCCCCACATCGGGCAGGTGATCCTCGGCCAAGTGCTTCAGGCCGGCTGCGGCATGAACGTGGCGCGTCAAACCGGCTGGAAGCTCGGCCTGCCGGAGGCCACGCCGGGTTGCACCGTGAACATGGTCTGCGGCTCCGCTTTGAAAGCCGTGGCCCTCGGCGCGGAAGCCATCCGGCTCGGTGAGAACGATCTCGTCCTCACCGGCGGCGTGGAGGTCATGAGCCGCGCGCCGCACTACGCGCTCGACGCCCGCTGGGGGAAAAAGCTGGGGCCGGTCACGCTGCAGGACGCGCTCTTATTGGACGGCCTCAACGATCCCATGCTCGACATCGGCATGGGCGAGACCGCCGAGCGCATCGCCGACAAGTTCGGCATCACCCGCGCCGAGCAGGACGCCTTTGCCGCGCGCAGCCAAAGCCTCGCCGCCGCGCATCGCAGCCTGTTCGCGCGCGAGATCGTGCCCGTGCCCACGCCGGAAGGCCTTTTCGACGAGGACGAGCATCCGCGCCCGGACACCACCGTCGAGACACTGGGCAAACTAAAGCCCTCCTTCCGCAAAGACGGCAGCGTCACCGCCGGCAACGCCTCCGGCCTCAACGACGGCGCCGCCCTGGTGCTGCTCGCCGGCGAGGACGCCGCCGCCGCTCACGGCCTCGCCTCGCGCGCCCGCATCGTCGCCAGCGCCGTGGTCGGTTGCGATCCCGCGCTCATGGGCCTCGGTCCGGTGGAAGCCATCCGCGGCGTCTGCGGCCGCGCCGGCTGGCATTTGGATGAAGTGGACGCCATCGAGATCAACGAAGCCTTCGCCGTGCAGACCCTCGGCTGCGCGCATTTGCTCGGCCTCGACTGGACCCGCCTCAACCAGCGCGGCGGCGCCATCGCCCTCGGCCATCCCATCGGCGCCAGCGGCGCCCGCGTGCTGGTCACGCTCCTGCACCTCATGGAAGACAACGACCTCAAACGCGGCATCGCCAGCCTCTGCGTCGGCGGCGGCATGGGCATCGCGATGGCGGTTGAGCGGCAGGGCATACGCATGGAATAAGCAAGTATGGATGGGGATTCCAAATTCCGGCGTT
>CAZNKC010000104.1:0-17243 GCA_964573315.1 uncultured Verrucomicrobiaceae bacterium
TCCTCGCCGAAAAGATTGAGCGCAGCGAACACGCAGGGTTGGCGCAGCTCGCCAACGCAAAGCTGGGACACCCTGGATGGGCAGGAGCATCGTCTCGTAGAGGAAGACGTGAGTCTTCCCCAGGTTGCGTGAGTCTTCCCTGGGTTGGGAAGGCATCTGATGTGGCGGGAGAGCTTTCGCGCTGCTCGCGGGCTTCGAGAAAGGGCAAACTGACGTTTGCCTCTACGGGCACGGTTCCTCTGAGTCTCTGTGGTGGTTTCAATCTCCGCTCGGCTGACCGTGTGCGGCTGCCGCCGCAATGCGTTCGGCGGGACGCCAACGCTCAGCACGCGGGACGCGTGCGCTCCGGGTCTCACTCTTCAGCGTGTCAACTCCGTTATTCCCGGCTGAAGCTCAGCGGCCGCGCTGCTTGAGCAGCAGGCCCAGCCAGGTCGCCGCGTAGCAGAGCGCGACCCAGGCGAACAGGGCGGTGAGGCCGTAAACGGCTTGGCCGAGGTGCAGGTAGAGGATGCCCATGCGGTAGCGCACGTCGCTGCGCTCCTCGACGCTGTCGTCGTAGATTTTTTTGCCTTGGCTGCGGCGGTACACATGGCGGTGCTCGCCGGCGTGGGAGGGATAGACCAGCAGGTTTTGCCAGGAGTTGTTGTGTTCGGAGATTTTGTCGTACTTTTCGTTGACGGTCTCGCCGGCTTCCTCCCATTCGACCGTTTCCTGATCGCCGCCCGGGGTGAGGAAGACGGGATACTTGGTGCGGTTGCTCATGCGCGGGGTGGTCTGGCCGTAGAGGTTGGACACGTCGATCACGCGCTGGGCGGCGTGGCTGGGGATGGCCACGCTGGCGGCGCGCACCGAGGGAGTCATTTCCGGGCGGGTCACCACAAAACCGCCGAACAGGATTTGCGGGATGAGCACCAGGGGCACCCACAGCACGGCCTGGGTGCTGTTTTGCACCAGGGCGGAGATGGCCAGGCCGATGGCCACGCCGACGGCGGCGGTGGCGAGCAGGGCGAGCAGTTTCAGGCCGATGGTGAAGATCAGCACGCGGGCCACGCCCAGCTCCCGGTCCACTCCGGTGTCGTGGCCCTGGCCGGACGGTTTCTGGGTGGCGTCCATCAGGTTGTTGGCAACCTCGAAGAAGGTTCCGGCGCGCACCAGCAGTTCCACGGGCAGGGATTTTTTGCGGCGCTCCTCCTCCTGCATGACCGCTTCCAGGTCCATGCCGCTGTCGGCGGTTGCCGTGGCGGCGGCAGCAGCCGGGTCGTCCTCGGTGATCACGTCGAATTCCACGGTTTCAGCGGCGCTGGCATCCGAGGCTGCCGGCGGCGGATAGCAGATCTCGGCCATGCGCTGGCGGAAGAGGTCTTCATTGATGTCCATGGGATGAATCCAGCCGCCGATGGTCAGGGTCACGCCATAGAGCAGCAGCGCTTGGAAGGCGGTCACTGCGCCGAGAAAGAGATACTTGCTTTGCAGGTAGGCGTGCAGCCCGAGGCCGCACAACCTTTCGCGGCGGAATACCGCCAGCTCGCGCACGATTTGCTGGGCGCCGTTCGAGCAGCCGAACCAGAGGGTGGCGACGACGCAGAGAAACATCCGCAGCACGGCGTCGTCCGCCACCCAGCCGACGAGACCGGCGATCATCAGCGGCTGGGCGAGGAGAAAGACGAGGTTGAGCGGGTCGGCCTGCAGGATGCTCCATTGCCGCCGCAGCAGGACAATCAGGCTGCGCCAGTAACCGCTGCCCGGCGCGCGGCGCGGCGCGGCGCCGCCGCCGTCCGGGGCCAAGTTGCCAAAATCCGGTTTTTCCTCGCTGCCGATTTGCGCTTCGAACTGCTGCCGCCATTCGGCGCCGCTTTTGCCGTCTTCGGCCAGTTTCAGGTAAATCTCATCCAGGGATTCGACACCGAAGTAGGGCAGCGCCTCCGCCGGATCGCCATGAAACACGACGTGGCCGCCGTGGACGAAGGTCACTTGGTCGAAGAGGTAGGCGCGGCCGAGCACATGGGTGGTGCAGACCACGGTGCAGTCCTTGGCGGCGAGCCGGCGCAGCAGGCTCATCAGTTGGAATTCGGTGGCGGGGTCGAGACCGGAGGAGGGTTCGTCGAGGAAAAGTACCGAGGGTTTGGCCAGCAGCTCGGTGGCGATGCTGACGCGTTTGCGCTGGCCGCCGGAGAGTTGATGGATGCGCTTGGTGCGGTGTTCGCCGAGGCCGAGTCGGTCGATGGTTTCCGACACCAGCGCCTCCAGGGCGCGCGGCGGAGTCTCCGCCGGCAGCCGCAGTCTGGCGCTGTAACGCAGGGCTTGCTCGACGGTGATCTCGATATGCACGATGTCGTCCTGCGGCACGTAACCGACTCCGGCGGCGGCCAGTTCGCGCGGGTCGCTCAATTTCCGGCCGTTCAGGTACACGCTGCCGCTGGTGGCTGGGGAGATGCCGCACATCGCGGTCAGCAGGGTGGATTTGCCCTGGCCGCTGCCGCCGAGGATGCCGACAAAGGAGCAGCGTTCGATGTCGAGGCTGACGTCGTTGAGGATGGTCTTGCCGGACTTGACTTGCACGGTCAAATGCCGCGCCTCGAGTTTGCCGCCGGACATGCGCTCCACCCGGCGCACGGAGTAACCGGTGAACTCGAAATGATAGCTGCCGACGCCGAAGCGGTCGCCCACGGTCAGGCGCTGGCTGCTGAAGTGCTGGCCGTTGAGCAGGGTGCCGGTCTGGCTTTCATCGCGCGCCACGAAATGGCCTTCCGCGTCTTTTTCCAGGACGACATGGACGCGGGAGATGGAAGTGTCCGCGGCGTCCAGCGCCACTTTATCCGCCTCATCCTCTTCCGCGCCGGCGGCGCGTCCGAAGACGAGCCGGCGCAGGCCGTGCAGGCGGATTTCCTCCGTTTCCCGTCCGCGATGGCGGGGCGGGTCCGGCAGCCAGAGGAAGCGGATGAACAAATCGGGCATCTCGATGATGTCGCCGTTTTGCAGGTAGGTGGTGGCCGCTGCGGCCACGCCGTTGACGCGCAGCGTGGCGGAGGCCTGGGGCGTGGCCGCGGCCAAGGTCCAGGCGGAGGCGCGCGCGTCCCATTCCAAGCGGGCGTGCTGCGGTTCCAGGCGGGCGCCGCGCAGGTCCGCGTCCGGCGCGGAGCCGATCCGGGTGGCGCCGGCACTCAGCGCGAAATGCTGGATTTGATCATCGGCGCAAACGGTGATTTGACCTCGCATGGACAGGCAGTTTGTCTGGTTTTTCCGGCGCTGCCCATGAACCCCCGGCGCGCGGGCGGCGACCGCGGGCATACTGGCCCGGCTTGCGCCGGTGGGAAAGGTTTTTTCAACGGAAAATCCACCGGCTCTCTGCGTTGCCGCTGGCGGGTGTCGTGGAGCTTTTCGAAAGTTTTTTGCCTGCCGCATTTTTTAACTGGCATCCGGCAGGGGAATATGGGAAATTCTTGCCGGTTTCTCAAGACAACACAAACCCGGCTGCCTCTCATGAACATCCTGCGCAATCGTTTTCAATCACTCTGGCTCGTCGTTGCCGTCACCGTGGGACTGAGCAGTTGCACCAACATCCAAGACGACGGCACCCGCACCCGCACCGAAGGCACGCTCGCCGGCGCCGGCATAGGCGCTCTCGCCGGGGCGATCATCGGCAATCAATCGGGCAACGCCGGGGCGGGAGCTTTGATCGGCGGCGCTGTCGGCGGCTTGGCCGGTCTTGCTTACGGCAATCATGTCGCCAACAAGAAGGCTCAGTATCGCTCGGAGGAAGCTTGGCTGGACGCCTGCATCGCCCAGGCCCGCTCCACCAACCAGGCCGCGCGTGATTACAACCGCCAGTTGTCCATCCGCATCGGCACGTTAAAAACGCAGATCGCCGCGGCCAAGACATCCGGCAGCGCCTCCGAGAAGCGCAAGGTCAAGACCGCCATCGTGCAATTGCAGCGCGAGGCAAACGGCCAGTTGAAGCAGGTCGATGGCGAGATCAAAGCCCAGCAAGGCGCGCTCGGCCAGACCCAGTCCTCGCGTTCCGCCGCTCTGCGCACCGAAGTCACCAACATGCGCGGCACCCGCAATTCTCTCAACGGCAACATCGATCGTCTGGCCAGTCTGGCCAATTCGGTGGATGCCTGATGCTTTCTCCCATCCTCCTCTCTTCCCCTTCGTTTTCCCCATGAAACCCGCGCGCTTTTTGGCCACCGCCGCCGTTTTTCCCTTGATGTTGAGTTCCTGTGAAACGACCGGCGATCCCTCGCAGGGCGGTCTGTTCGGCTGGTCCCAGCAGAAGGCCAATTACCGGCTGGCGGAACGGCAGCACGAGTTGAACAGCATTCAAAGTGACACCGATTACCAGAACCGCCGCACGCGCGAGTTGCAGGCTGAAAAAAGCCGGCTGGAACGCCAGCGCTCCTCCTATTGACCGAAAGTTCCGGGCAGGGTTGGAAACTCCGCTGCTGATCCGCGCGGGGCGGCGCGGGCCGTTTCGGACCGGTCTTTTGATGGGTGCGGTGTGTGTTTTCTCCTGGCTCTCCGCCGGGAACGCGCTGCGGGCGAATGAGTTCGTGGTGATCGAGGAGGCGGCGCGCAAGATCGAGGAGCGTTGTTTTTATCCGATGACGGTGCCGGTCATTCTGGATGGCGTGTTGCGCGGGATGCCCGGCGCCACCGCTGCCGGCTCGCTCGGCCAGTTGTCCGAGCAAGAAGCCTGGGCTGCGTTTCGCCAAGCCGTCAGCGGTTTGGCGGCCCGGCCGGGGGAGCGGCTCGGCGTGCAGGGATTGATCGAGGAGGGCTTGTCCGCCTACTGCCGGACGCTGGACGCTTGGTCGCGCTATCACAGCATCGCCGACACCGCGCGCATCGATCAGTTCCGGCAAGGGTCCGGCAGCGGCATCGGCTGCAATCTGCGCGAGGCGGACGGCGTGGTTTATCTCTACCCCATGCCGGAAAGCTCCGCCAGCCTGTCCGGCGTGCGGCCGGGGGACATGCTCGCCAGCGTGGACGGGCGCGCGGTCAAAGGGAAGCCGTTGGAGCTGATCGCCAGTTGGATCAAAGGCGCGCCGGGCACCCAGACCACGCTGCGCATCAGCCGCCAGACGGGCCGCAGCCAGCTTATCGAAGTGCGGCGGGAGGAATTGGAAATCCCTTCGGTGATCGAGGAAAAAGACATCACCGGCATCACCCTGCGCATCCGCAATTTCGACAGCAACTTGGCTTCCCACATCCGCCGCGCGGTGGAGGCGCAGGGCAGGGTGCGTGGTTTGACGCTGGATTTGCGGGGTTGTCATGGCGGCTCGATGCTGGCCTCCGTCGAGGCGGCTCGATTGTTTGTGCCGAAAGGCAAACGGCTGCTCACGCTGATCGAGCGCGGCAGCGACCCGGCGCATTACGACGGCGAGCTGGACGCTCCGCCGCTAGCCGGGATCAGCCTCTCCCTGCTACAGGACAGCGGCACGGGCAGCGCGGCGGAGATTCTGATCGCGGCCTTGATCGAAAACCTGCCGCGGCAGGCGGCCAGTTCCGGGGAGCCGAGCCACGGCAAGGGCGTGGTTCAGGATGCGATCCGTCTGCCCAGCGGCGGTGAATTGCGGCTGACCACGGGCATCTTGTTCGGTCCGGGCGGCAAGTCCTGGAACGACACCGGCCTGCTGCCCTCCGCCACGCATCAGGGCAGGATATACTCCGATGCCGCGGTGGACATGGCGAATCCGGTGGCCAGACCGAAGGTCAAAGTGCGGCTGGTGGAGTGAGATTCATTGGAGGACGGGATTGTATTCCCACCCTCCGTACTATCGGTCGAGTTTGGAAATAAAATTGACATCAAGGTAAATTTTATTGACTCAAATCGAAATAAAGTGAAAATGACGATGTGAAAAAACTGCCTATCTCCTGCCCGAGCTGCGATCACCCGCTGGCCGTGAAACGGCTGGGGTGTGAGCATTGCGGCACGGAGGTCGAGGGCGTCTATCCGCTGCCGCGGCTCGCCGCGCTGCCGCAGGAGGATCAGGAATTCATCTGCCGGTTCGTCAAGGCCAGCGGCAGCCTCAAGGAGATGGCCGGTCTGTTGAAGGTCAGCTACCCGACGGTGCGCAACCGCTTGGACGAAGTCATCGCGAAACTGCAAGCAACCCCCGCCGCAACCGATCCATGAACACACCCAGCCAAAACAAGATCACCAACTTGTTATTCAACCCGTTCCTGCGTCTGGCCGGCTGGCCCGCGTTCGGCCTCGGTCTGGCGGTGATCCTGTTGGCGGGCTGGATCGGCTCGTGGAGCGGCACGCATTTTGACGGGGTGCTGGACACGCACACCACGCAGATCCGGTCCATTCTAACTGTGAACGGTACACCTGTTGAAAGCGCGCCTGACGATTTCGCCGGTCTGAGCACACCGCTATGGTTTTTTCTTGCCGAAGGGATCATCGACTGGCTGGCGCTGGCGTTGGTGCTGCTGGCGGCGGGGCGGCTGATCACGCGCGCCGCGTTTCGGACGATCGATCTCCTCGGCACGCAGGCGCTGGCGCGCTGGCCGGCGCTGCTTGCCGCGCTGGCTTGTCTGGCGCCGGGGTATCAGCGTTTCACCAGCCATCTCGTGGAGCAGATGCAAAAAGCGCCGCAAGACGTGAGTCTGGCGCATCCCGATGCCGCGGTGTTTTTCCCGGTGCTGCTGGTGACGCTGGCGGCCACGATCTGGATGGTGCTGCTGATGTACCGCTCCTTTTCCCTGTGCTGCAACGTGCGCGGCGGCCGAGTCGTCAGCGTGTTCATCGTCGGGCTGCTGGTCGCGGAAGGGGTGTCGAAAACCGTGATCGTGTTGCTGGCGAAAAGCCTGTCCGTTTCCATCGTCCATGAAATCTAAACCGGCAGCCATCTTCCTCATCGCCGGCGCGGCGCTGTTTTTCGGCACGCATTTTCTATGGCTGGACGCACTGCCCGAACGGGTGGCCACGCATTTCGACGGCGCGGGCCGGCCCGACGGCTGGATGAGCCGGGAGCGGCACGGGCTTTGGATGGCCGCGCTGGGCGGCGGGCTGCCGTTGGTGGTCATCGGTCTCTGCGCGCTGATGCGATTCGTTTCACCGTCGCGGCTGAACGTGCCGAACGCGGCGTACTGGCGGGCGCCGGAGCATTACGCGGTGGCGCATCGGCTGCTGCTGGCGTGGTCGCTGTGGCTGGGGACGGCCAGCCTGCTGTTCTGCACGGGGTTGAACTACCTGCTGGTTGAAGCCAACCGGCTGTCGCCGCCGCAACTGGCGCTTACTCCGACCTTGGCGCTGGCGGGGGCGTATCTGCTCGTGGTGCTGGTTTTGGTGGTGGCGCTTGTCGTGCGTTTTGCCAAGCCGGGGAAGGGGTGACAACGCAAAGACCAGGCTCTGGAGGAACACCGGTCACCCGCATCTGTTTTCGCTGTCGTGCTCATCGGGAAAATCGGCGCAATCCCAGTTTTGGATTGCGCCGGTTATGCCGCAGCACCCAGACTCGGATACGATCGCCGCGCACGTCATACAGGAAGTGGTATGGGAAACGATCAAAGTTGCAGCGCCTCAGTCCGCTGGCATCAAAATGAAAGGACTTCGGATTCTCGCAAGCTTTGCGCAGGCCAAGTTGGAACTCCAAAAAGAAATCCTCCGCCAACTCATCCGAGACTTCATAGTACTTGGCCAGAATCTCCTTCAAATCGGATTGGACGAGCCTGTGAAATCTAGCTTGCACGAGTTTGGAGACCTGAAATCAACTGCTCGAAGGAAATCATCACCTCCGGGTTTTCATCCGCTTCATGGAGGCGCCGCAGCACTTCTTCATCGGAAACATAATGATGGGGGCGCTCCAGTCCGTGAAGCAGTCGCGCCGCCAAAGACGCCCGGTCTTCCTCGGGCAGTTTGGCCGCTTCGTCAGCGAGTTCCTCCAGTTTCATGGTTCTACTATCTCTCAGTGCCTCCACCGTGCCACTGAATTTTTTCAGCAGGTATCACGCCGCTTGCATCCCAGCCGGTGGACGCCAGCGCAAAGCACTTGCCGGAGGCGGCGGGCTGTGGAGAGTGGGCGGTCACGGCGGGCTTGGCGAAACAGGCCGCGCCTGCCGGACGTTTCATTTTCTCCCCCCGAAAATCCCCCCATGAGCATCCCCCATCTCCCAGCCCTGCGCCGCGGCAAGCCCTATGACAGCCTTGAAAAAAACGAAATTATAGACCATCGCACCGGCGAGGTGAAGGCCGAGGTGAGCCAGGTGGGCGCGGGCATCATCCGCAAGGACTTGGCCCGCATCGGCGAGGCGCGCGCGGCGCTGAAAAAATTCACGGTGGCGGAGTTGATCGAGATCAGCGCCAAGGCGGGCGAGTTTTTCCTCAACGGCACCCTGCCGCTGGGCGACCGCGGCCACACGCAAAGCCCGCAGGAGTACATCGCCACGTTGTCCCGCACCAGCGGCCTGCCGCACATCATGGTGAAGCGGAACATGGCGAAGATTCATTACGCGCTGACGCACATGGACGAGATCCTCAACGGCCTGTCGCGCGGGCTGGACATGGGCGTGATCGACCGCGGTTTCGGCGAGCAGGCGGGTTGTCCGGTGGCTTATTTCCCGACCACGAAATGCCTGGGTCTGGTGATGCCGAGCAATTCCCCGGCGGTCAACAGCCTGTGGCTGCCGTCCATCGCTTTGAAAATCCCGGTGGTCATCAAACCGGGCCGGGACGAGCCGTGGACGCCGTTCCGGTTGATCCAGGCCTTCATCGCGGCGGGCGCGCCGGCGGAGGCGTTCGGGTTTTATCCGACGGATCACGAAGGCTCCGGCGAGGTCATCCGCTTGAGCGGCCGCTGCTTGGTCTTTGGTGACGTGTCCACGGTGAAGCAGCACGAGAACAACCCGGCGGTGCAAGTGCATGGACCCGGCTGGTCGAAGATCATCATCGGCGAGGACAAGATCGAAAACTGGCGGGATTACCTCGACGTCATCACCGGCTCCATCTCCGACAACGGCGGGCGCTCCTGCATCAACGCCTCGGCGGTCATCGTGCCGAAGTACGGCAAAGAGATCGCCGACGCCATCGCCGAGCGCCTCGGGCCGGTGGCGCCGCTGCCGCCGGAGGATGAAAACGCCAAGCTCTCCGGGTTCGCCAACACGAAGATGGCGGACTACATCGACTCCGCCATCGACGCCGACCTGAAAACACCGGGCGCCGAGGATGTGACCGCCAAGTTCCGAGACGGGCCGCGCAAGGTGGAGTTCGAGGGCGGCGTCTATTTGCGGCCCACCATCATCCGCTGCGATTCGTTCGATCATCCGCTGGCGAACCGCGAGTTTCTCTGTCCCTACGCCAGCGTGGTGGAGAGCCCGCAGGCGGAGACGCTGTCCAAGATCGGTTACTCGCTCATCGTCAGCGCCATCACCGAGGATCCCGCTTTCACCGAGGCGCTGCTGGAGTGCCCGGACATCGACCGCCTTAACTTGGGGCCGCTCTCGACGATGAAAATCTCCTGGGACCAGCCGCACGAGGGGAACATGTTCGAGTTCCTCTACAAGCGCCGGTCCATCGACCGCGCCGTTTGAATTCACACCATCCACCCGCTTGTTTGACACGCCACGTTTTCCGCTCTCCTTCGCATGACGCTCCTGCCTTTTGACCATCAGCCGCGCACGCGGCTCGTGTTCGGCTCCGGAACCCTGGCACGCATCGGCGAGCTGACGAAGGAATACGGCGGCAAACGCGTGCTGGTGGTGAGCGATCCGGGCATCGTGCGCGCCGGTTACACGACGCGGGCGGTGAGTTATCTCGTCGCCGCCGGCCTGGAGGCGCGCGTCTTCGGCGCGGTGAGGGAGAACCCCAGCACCAAGGACGTGGATGCCTGCGTGGAGGTGGCGCGCGAGTTCGGCGCGGATTTTATCATCGGTCTCGGCGGCGGCAGCAGCATGGACACCGCCAAGGGCTGCAACTTCATCCTCACCAACGGCGGCCAAATGCAGGACTACTGGGGCGTGGGCAAGGCGAAGAAAAAAATGCTGCCGCTCATCTGCGTGCCCACCACGGCGGGCACCGGCAGCGAGTGCCAGAGCTTCGCGCTCATCTCGGATGCCAAAACGCATGTGAAGATGGCTTGCGGCGACCCGAAAGCGGCGGCGCGCGCCGCCATCCTGGACCCGGAACTGACCGTCTCCCAGCCTTACCAAGTGACCGCCTGCACCGGCATCGACGCGCTGGCGCACGCGTTGGAGACGGCGGTGACGAACAAACGCAGCGAGTGGTCCGCGCTGTTCTCCCGCCGTGCCTTCGAGCTGTGTCACGCCGGGTTCGAGTGCGTGTTGAAGAATCCCAAAGACCTCGACGCGCGCGGCATGATGCTGCTGGGCGCGGCCTGCGCCGGCACGGCCATCGAGAATTCGATGCTCGGCGCCGCGCATTCCTGCGCCAATCCGCTGACCGCGAAATACGGCGTGGTGCATGGCGCGGCGGTGGGCGCGATGCTGCCGCACGTCGTTCGCTTCAACTCGGCGCTGCCGGAAATCGCCGCCATTTACGCGGAGCTTTACGACGGCGACCTGCCCGCGCGCCTGCAAACGCTGCTGCGCAAGGCGCGGCTGCCCGTGCGTCTGCGTTCCCACGGCGTCAAGCGCAAGCAAATCCCGGAGCTGGCGGTGATGGCCGCCAAGCAATGGACCGCGCTGTTCAACCCGCGTCCGCCCTCGGTGGACGACTTCGAAGCCCTGTACCGCGCCGCGTTTTGAGCGGCGGCAAAAGGAGAGCACAACATGGCACGGGAGACGCGGGACTGGTACGACACGCCGTTGTACTACGACATCATTTTCGACGCCGGCACCGCGCGCGAGGCGGCGTTTCTCGACGGCCTGTGGCGGCGGCACGGACGGCCAAACCCGCGCGCTCGCTCCACGCCGCGCGTGCTGGAGGCGGCTTGCGGCAGCGGGCGCGTGATGGCCGAGATGCTGCGCCACGGCTGGCGCGCGGACGGGTTCGATTTGAACGAAGCCATGCTGTCTCACGCCCGGGAACGGTTGCGCCGCGAACACGGCGCGGCGGGCTGGCGGGTGTGGCGGGACGAACTGGCCAGCTTTAACCCACCCGCGGGCCGGCGTTATCACTTGGCGCATTGCCTCGTCAGCACCTTCAAATACCTGCTCACCGAGGCGGATGCGCGCGCCTGCCTCACCCGCCTCGCAGCGGCGCTGGAGCCCGGCGGCCTGCTCGTGCTCGGCCTGCATCTGACCGACTACACGCGCGCCACTTGCGAGCACGAACGCTGGGCGGAGGAACGCGACGGCGTGCGTGTGGTGTGCAACACCCGCACCTGGCCGCCGCACCGGCGCAAGCGGCTGGAGCAAGTGCGCGCCCGCCTGCGCGTGACCCAACAAGGCCGCACGCGCGAGCAGGAAACCGTGTGGCCTTTCCGCACCTACAACGCCGCGCAGTTGAAGGCCCTGCTGAGCTCCGTCCCGCAGCTTGAGATCGTCTGCTGCCACGACTTCACTTATGACTTGGACGCGGAACGCCCGCTTGATGACAGCTACGCGGACATCGTGGTCGTGCTGCGCCGTGTCGAGGCAAACCCTTTCTCGTGAGCCGTGCATCGGATCGAATCCCGGAGGGGGTGTTCATGCTGGCAGCGGTCGCTTCCGAGCATTGGGCAGCAGTCCCAAGGAGCGGCGGTTTGTAACCGCCTCCCTCATACGCGGCCAGACGCGGCGGCGCGATACAAAGCGGTCGTGCGCAGCGTAGTTCTTCCCCCGCTTTTATCATGACATTGCCCAGGCTCGCCACTTTGCTCCTTCTGCCGCTGTCCGCCCTCTCCGAGACGCCGCAGGAGTCCGACTATTACCGGATCACCACCTTCAACACCCCGGCGGAGACGGCTCTGGAAGTGGGTTCCATCGAATTGCTGCCGGACGGCGGGCTGGCGCTGGGCACGCGGCGCGGAGAAATCTGGCTGGTGAAAAACGCGCATGAAGCGGACCCGGCCCGGGTTGAGTTCCGGCTTTTCGCCTCCGGTCTGCACGAGGTTCTGGGGCTGGCTTTCAAGGACGGCTGTCTTTACGCCACCACGCGCTACGAAGTCACGCGCCTCAAGGACGAAGACGGCGATGGCCGCGCCGATGTGTTTGAAACGGTGACTGATGGCTGGGGCGTGTCCGGGGATTACCACGAGTACGCCTTCGGCTCCCGCTTCGACAGGCACGGCGACCTCTGGGTGGCGCTCTGCCTCACCGGCTCCTTTACCAGCAAGGTGCCTTTTCGCGGCTGGGTGCTGCGGGTCAAACCGGACGGCAAGCTGGAGCCAACATGCAGCGGCATCCGCAGCCCGGGCGGCATCGGTTTCGACGCCGAAGGCGCGGCCTACATGACCGACAACCAAGGCCCCTGGCGCGGCGCCTCCACGCTTCAGCATTTGGCACCCGGCAGCTTCCAGGGACACCCCGGCGGCAACGACTGGTACACGCTGGCGCCGGACATGGGACCGCGCCCGCTGGATCCGAAACCGGAGGCTTTCCTCGGCGACCGCAAGCGCGGCGAGCCGCGCCCGGGCGGCGATCCCATCCGTCTCGTCGATGAGCGCAAGCGCATCAAGCAATTGCTCCCGCCAGCGGTTTATCTGGTGCATGGCAAGATCGGCAACTCGCCCACCTTCATCGAGTGCGACTTGAGCGGCGGCAAGTTCGGCCCCTTCGCCGGCCAGCTTTTCATCGCCGACCAGAGCCACAGCAACGTCAGCCGGGTGTTTTTGGAGACGGTCAAAGGCATCCGCCAGGGCGCGGTGTTTCCGTTCCGCGGCGGCTTCGCCTCCGGGTTGATCGGCGGGCGCATGGATGCGGAAGGCCGGCTCTATGCCGGCGGCAGCGACCGCGGCTGGGGGGCGCGCGGTGGCAAACCCCATTGCTTCGAGAAGCTGGAGTGGACCGGCAAAACCCCTTTTGAAGTGCATGAGATGCGGGCGCTGCCGGACGGCTTCGAGCTGACCTTCACGCAGGCTCTCGATGTGAAAACCGCCGCCGATCCAGCCAGCTACTCCATGCGCGCCTTCACTTACGCCTACCGCGAGGACTACGGCGGCCCGGAGGTGGACGAGGTGTTGCCCGCGATCACTGCCGCCCAACCCGGCGCGGATGGACGCTCCGTGCGGCTTACGATCTCACCGCTGACCCAAGGCCACATCCACGAACTGCATCTCGACGGCGTGCGTGACGCCAGCGGCCAGCCACTTCTGCATCCCGTGGGCTATTACACGCTCAATGAGGTTCCTTGACAGAGCGCGGCGTTGCAAGGGTCAAGCCGCATGCAAATTCCTCACGGGCGAGAAGCCGGAGGGATGTCCACTCCGCCGAATCCACCGCCTGCGGTGGCGGACACTCCTCCCGCACCGTCCCCTCCCACCGAGTTGGGCGCGAAAGGCCCGGCATAATTGTCATTCGTGCCAGTGTCGCCAGTGCCCGCGAATCCTCCATCCGTGGAGGTCACCTGTTGAGGTGTGCTGATGATATCGACACCCGCCACAGCGAAAGCGGGGGGGTTGAAATCAGGCTCCCACCGCAGGGCCACGTAACGCGCCGTGACTGTCCCGATAGGCTTCACCTTCAGATACCCCTTGCCCTCCTTGTCCTCGAAAGAGGCCACGGGAGAGGTCGTGTCAAACACCGCGGGATCAAACGACCGCCGTCCGCGCCAGTCCTCCTTCTCCGGCAGCTCGCTGAACGCGAACACCTCAAAACGAACGGGACGCGGTGAGTGGACCGAGCCAAACTCATTCAGCACTTTCGGGCGTCCCAAATCATAAATCACCGTGCGGTATTTGTCCTCGGAGTCAGGGAAGGCGAAATTGCCGAAGCGGGCGGCCTCGTCCGTGCCGCTGGCCGGGGTGGGATCCACGTAAATCACGCGAGCTTGGGCGAGGCTCGTCGTCATGTTGGTCACGCTGCCATGCATCGCGTCCTTGGCGGCGTACACCCGGCCATAGACCTCGAAGTGCCGCATGGTGGAGCCGCGCGCGAGTTCGAACTCCACCTTGACATACTTGCACTGGATGCCGGCGAAGGGCAGCACGACATGGGAGTCGGCGGGTGAAAACAACATCTGCCCCAGCGGCGTCCAGCGGCTGTTGTCCGGGCTGGCTGAGATCGCGAACTTGCCCTCGCCTCCGCTGTTGAAAAAAGCGACGCGCTCAATCAGCGCCTGACTGCCGAAGACGATGACCGCGTCACTCTTGCCGGTGGGCAGCGTCGCCGCCTCCGACACCGTGTCCGAGAGCAAAGCCCCCACTTGCCCGATGCGGTTCGAGGATTCAATCCGCGTGCCCTGCAAAGCTCCAACCGCCACCTCCACGGGGCGGTTGGTTTCAACGGGCAGACGCTGCCAAGCCGCTTGTCCGGTGGTGGACAAGCCTGCTGCCGCGAGCAAGAGGGTCAATTTAAAGATCGTTTTCATGGCCAATTTTTGGGGAAATACGGAACGCTTGCCGCACGTCTGAAGAAGAGCACCGACAAGATACTCTTACGGAGAAAACAGCTTTTTTCAACACTGTAAACATCTTTTTTCATGGCAGTCCCGGGCGCGCCGCCACGGCGCGCCTCACGGCTCCTCTTGCCGGTTCCGCATAAAGTCTGCCACCTGGGCGAAAAAAATGCCCAATATCTCCGCTTGAGCCTGAGGGATGCCGGACTCCCGCATGGCCGCGCCCATCAGTTCCAGCCAGCGGTCACGCTCCGCCACGCCGATGGCGAAGGGCAAGTGCCGCATGCGCAGCCGCGGATGGCCGCGCTCTTCGAGGTAGGTCTGCGGGCCGCCGAAGCGGTAAATGAGAAAATCTCCCAACCTTTTTTCCGCTCCAACCCAGTCATCCTGCGGGTAAAGCGGCCCGATCACATCGTCCTTGCGCACCCGCCGGTAAAACGCCGCTACCATGTCCCGCAGGCGCGTCTCGCCCAACTCGTGATAGAGGGTTGCGGCGGGGTCTTGCGTCATGGTCCGGCGGCGGCAGGTGGAAAAAGTGTGTGATGAACTCGAAATCAGGCGTTTGCAAATTCGTAGTTTATTGGAATTAGTCTCCCGTTACAGGCTCCCCTCAAAAAATTCAAGCGACCATGAAAAAGCCCTTCACCGTATTGTTCGCAGCCATGTCCACCGCGTTCGGCCTCAGCGCCGCCGATTCCGATTCCCCCGCCCCAGCCGCCGAACCCAAGTTGGAGTCCGCCATCGTCGGCGGCGGCTGCTTCTGGTGCGTGGAGGCGCAGTACAAAATGCTCAAGGGCGTGAAAAAAGTCGTCAGCGGCTACGCCGGCGGCCATGTCAAAGACCCGACCTACAAGCAGGTGTGCGAAGGCGCCACCGGCCACGCCGAGGTGGTCCGGATCGACTACGACCCCGCCGTCATCACCTACCGCGACGTCATCGACCTGTTTTGGGACGCGCACGATCCCACCACGCTCAACCGCCAGGGCAACGACCACGGCACGCAATACCGCTCCATCATCCTCCACACCAGCGACGAGCAGAAAAAAATCGCCGAGGAATCGAAGGCGCACGCGCAGACCATCATCAAAGACCCCATCGTCACCGAGATCGTGCCCTTGGAGATTTTTTATCCCGCCGAAGACTACCATCAGGACTACTTCGCCAACAATCCCTACCAGGGCTACTGCCAAGCGGTGGTGCGCCCGAAAGTCTCCAAGTTCAAAGAGAAGCTCAAAGAGAAGGAAAAGCTTGATGAGGATAAGTAGCTAAGTAGCAGCAAATAAACGGAAACAAAGCCCCGCCCTCCAAGGCAGGCGGTTACAAACCGCCTCTTCTTGTTGCATGTGGCAAAATCGCCGCTTGTCCTGGACCGCTCCATGCTCCATGAAGAAGCATGATCCGTCGCCCTTTCAGCGGAGGCAAAAGGAGCGCGCGAGTTGCTGCCTGCGGCGCATTCTTGGCGGCCCAGGGCATGATGCCGGCCGTCCCGGACTTCGGCGGGAGTGATCCCAACAGCCAGGCAGGCGCTCTGCCCGGCGAGCTGCCGCCCGCGCTGGAGGAGACCGTCATGGATGGCATCCTGCTGCGGCGGCTGGGAGGCGGGGATTTCCTCTTCGACAGCCCCTCCGGAGCGGCTTGCATCCCCGGCAGCCCCGGCTGGCTGGTGGTGGCCATGCAGCGCGGTGAACTCTGGTGCGCCCATCCCGCGTCCGGCGAGAAACGGTTGTTTCTGGACTTCCGCAAACGCATGCAGGGTCTCTTTCTGTTTGAGGAGGGCGTGCATGGCATCGCCTTTCATCCGCAGTTTTCCGGCAACGGCCTGTTTTACCTCAGCTACACGCAGAACGACCCGCGCCGCAGCCTGCTGGTGGAGATGGCGGTGCGGCCCGGCTATGCCAGGAACGGCCCGGTGGAGGCCGACCCCGCCACCGAGCGCCTCCTGCTGGAGGTGCCGCAACCGCTGGCGGAGCACTGGAGCGGCTGCATGACCTTCGGCCCGGACGGCTTCCTCTACTACGGCCTCGGCGACGGCGGCCTGCGGGACGACCCCTACCGTCTGGCGCAGAATCCCTGGTCCCTGCACGGCAAGGTGCTCCGCCTCGACGTGGACACCCGCACCGGCGCCTTGCCCTACGGCATCCCGAAGGACAATCCCTTTGCAGACGACCCGCTCGTCCGCCCTGAAATCTGGGCGCTCGGCCTGCGCAACCCCTGGGGGCTGCACTTCGATCCGCAGACAAAGGAACTCTGGTGCGCCGACGTCGGCCAGGATTTCTGGGAGGAAATCAACGTCCTCCAAGCCGGCGGCAACTACGGCTGGAGCGACCGCGACGGCTTTTGGCCGCTGCCGGCCCACGCCGGGGCCAAACCGTTCCGCGCGGACACCGCCACCTTCATCGAGCCGGTCCACGCCTACACCCGCCTGCGCGGGGAAGGGTTGTGCATCATCGGCGGCTTCGTTTATCGCGGCAAAAAAATGCCCGCGCTGCAGGGGCACTATCTCTTTGCCGACTGGGCCATGGGCCGGGTGTGGTCGCTGGAGTGGGCGCGCGACGGAGACGCTTGCAAGGCGGTGCGCCGCCATCTGCTTTACGAACGCAGCGGTGATGAAAGCTTCAACCCCACCGTGATTGCACAGGACAGCGACGGCGAGCCCCTGGTGTTCTCCCAAAACGGCACCGTCTTCACGCTGGAGAAACCTTGAGCCTGAAACAGAGTTGATAGTTGATGGTTGAGAGTTGATAGTTGATGGTTGAGAGTTGAGAGTTGAGAGTTGAGAGTTGAGAGTTGAGAGTTGAGAGTTGAG
>CAZNKC010000105.1:0-17088 GCA_964573315.1 uncultured Verrucomicrobiaceae bacterium
GTCCGTCAACGGATTCACCGGCTCATAGTCCGCTCCATCCTTGTCCGTCGTCGCCGTCACCGCCTTCGCAGCGCCGTCGTAGGTGTGCGTCAGAGACGCCAACTCGATGACCGCCGTCGTCTTGCTCACGCTGAAGGTTTGCGTCTGGCTCGCCGGAAGGTAGTTGCCGGTACCCGCTTGCGACGCCTTCACCGCCACCTCGCCGGCACCGGTGAAAGTGAGAGTGTCGTTGTTGATGCCACCCAGGATCGCCGGACCGCTGACAACCTCAAACGTCACCGGCAAGGGCAATTCCTCCAGGTTGACGCTCTCCGCGCTCAACGTCACCGTGTTCGTGGTCAACTGATTGGGAATCGGCGCAAAGGCGATCGTCTGGCTCGCCGGGCTCACCACCAAGGGGTCGCTGGCGCTGCCGGCATAGATCGGGTGGTTCAGCACCGCCTGCACGTAGTAGGTTCCGGCATTGGTCGGCGGCGTGCTCGCATCCAGCCCCACCGCAGGCGCCGTCATGGTCACGTCGCTGTAATAGGTTACCGTGATGTCCGCCGTGGGATTCACCGGCTGGTAAACCGCCTCATCCTTGTCCGTCGTTGCCGTGACCACGCGCGGTGTGTTGTTATAGATCTGGCTCACTCCAAGCAGCGCCAAGGTCGCGGACGCTTTTTCCACCGCGATGTTAAGAGTCACCTGCGCAGCCGGCAGCCAGTCGTCGTTGCCAGCCGCGTTCGCCGTCACCACCACCGTGCCTTCGCCGGTGAAAGTGAGGACACTGCCGTCCAGGCTCGCCGGACCGCTGACGAGGGCAAACGTCACATCCAATTCGCGGTTGCTCGCCACGTAGGTCGCGAGATCAAGCGGGGTGTCAGCGTATTGCGTCGGGAGCGGGTCAGGGTCAACAACAATGGTTTGCTGGCCGCGCACCTTGAGATCGAAGCGGGCTTGTGCGAACAACTCGTTATTTTTGGACACCGTCACCAGCACCTCGCGGGTGCCGCCGTCCGGGTTCACCAAATTGCCAAGCTCCAGCGTCAGCTCGCGCTCGCTGCCGTCACCGTTGACGGTGGCGGTGACGCCGTCCAGCAGTCCGGCGAAATCCGAGGTGTCCACAGTCACCACGTAACTGCTGAAGTCGGTCACGCTGGAATCGAAATCACCGAGGGTCAGGCCAATGGGGTCAAGCGTGGTTCCGGGGTCCGCCTCAGCCGGGACGTCTGCCAGTTCCACTTCGATGTTCGGATAATAAATCGTTTGCTCCGCCAGGGTGGCGCCGCCTTCGCTGCGGGCCTGGACGCGGTAGGCGACGGGGTTGCCGCCCGTCAGGTCAGCGTCCGCCAGGGTCCAGAGCGCGGTTGTGATTCCCTCCGGCGCCGCCGGTTCCGTGCGCGTCAGCGTGCCTGCCAGCAAATTCCAGGCGGCGCCGTCCGCGCTGTCGTAGAACAGTACCTGAGCCGATTCGGGAACGCTGATGCCGGTGTGGGTCCAGGTGAGAGTGGCCGCCTCCGGCGCCGCGCCTTCCTCGCGCGTGTCGGCAGGCGGCGCCACCGCCAGGGTGGAAACCGCGGGTTTATGCACGCTGAGCCGCGCCAAGCGCACCTTGCTCTCATTGCCGATGGACGTGAACAAGCCGCCGGCGACGATGCTGCCATCCGGCTGATAGGTGACGGCGTTCGCCTCGCCTGCGGTGGTGATGGAAAGGCTTTCCTCTTCCTCACCCGCCGCATTCAGGCGTTTCAGACCGCCGTCAAACGCGCCCGCCACCAGGACAGCGCCGTCCGTTTGCAGGGCCAGCCGGTTGATCGCTGCGTCGAAAACGGGGGGAGCATAGCCCCCGTCCACGGCTCCCGAGATCCCATCAAGACGGGCAATGTAACCCTCGGTGCTGGGAGCCGCCCGGCGTCCGGCGATGACGAGCTTGCCATCCGGCTGCAAGACAAGACTTTGAATGATCTGGGTGGGCAAGCCCGGCGGGACGAAGCCAGAGACACTGACTCCGGAAGCATCCAATTTTCCAACCCACTCGCGGGTCGAACCGTTCAACTGGGTGAAATTGCCGCCGACGTAGATATCGCCATTCTGGGCCAACGCGATGGCGCGCACTTGGCCGTTGGAACCGGTGCTGGTGAAACTGGCGTCCACCGCGCCCGTGGAATCGAGGCGGACAAGGTCGTTGTAACTGCCGGTGGTGAAATCACCGCCAAGCAGAATTTTGCCGTCCGGCTGGATGGCGATGGCAAAGACGGTGGTGGGAACGCCGCCCGCCAAAGCCGGCGCGCTGAAGCTGGGATCCTCCGTCCCATCCGTGTTCAGGCGCAGAATGCCGCCGGGAAAGCTGCCGCCCACGAGGATTTTGCCGTCGGCCTGCACGGCGATGGCAAAGACAGAACCGGAAGCCAAGGTCGGAGCAAAACTGCCATCCAACTCGCCATCGGCGTTCAGACGGGCCAAGCGGGCATTGCCGAGGCCGCCGGTGAAGTTGCCGCCCACCAGGATTTTGCCGTCCGGCTGCACGGACACGACGTCCACCCGGTTGTTGGTGGGAAACACGCCCGCCGCCGGGAAATCGAGATCCACCACATGGGTCCGGTAGCTGTATTTGAGCCAAATGTCGTTCCCATCCAAAGCCAGATCGAAGAGGAAGCGCCGGGGGATGGTGTCGGCGGCGATGGAGAAGTTGTTGAGGAAGCTATCGATGTCGAGCACGGCCAATTCCGCCAAATCGTAGATCAGCCAGGAACGGCTCTTGTTCCAGAAGAAGTGCTCAAAGTCCGCATCGCCGCCAAAGGCCAGGTACAGCAGCGTCGGCTCACCGTCGAAAGTGAGGCTGCCGGCGATGTCGATGCCGTCGAAGAGCGTGCCGCGGCCCGTGTCGGTGTTGTCGAACAATTCCCAGATCACGGTGGCGCCGTCGTACACAAGGTGTTCGAAGGTTTGCAGGCCGGGACTGCTGCCCACGTCGTGGGTGCCATAGACGGTGGTGGTTCCGGTGATGGTGCCGCTGCCGCCGAGCGTGGCATCTTCCTGCACGGTGACCCCGTTGAGGACGGCGCCTTCAGCCATCTGCAGCCTGCCGCTGTGGAAGGTGGTGGTGATCCCCGTGTTGCTGGTGCCGTTCAATGTCAGCGTGCCCGTGCCGGTGTAAGACAGGTTGAGGGTGTGCGAGGGGACCGTGATGTTCCCGTTGATGATCGTGTCGCCGCTGCCGCTGATGGTCCAGGTGCTCGGGCCGGTCAGGCTGTTGGCCGTCACCGCGCCGAAGGCCAGGGTTTTGCCACTGGCGATGTTGTTGATAGTGCTGACGTCGCCGGTGGTGAGCAGCGCCAAGTTGCCGAAAGCGAGGCTGTAGTCGCCGAAGTAGATCGGCGTGGCGCCGTTGTTTTGCTGCACCGCGTTGGTCAACGTGCGATCCGCGCCGTGAGCGAAGATGGAGACGGAGTTCACGATGAGCGTGCCCGTGCCCAGGGCAGTGTTGCTGCCGAGGCCGAGGGAGCCGGCAGTGACGGTGGTGGAGCCGACGTAGCTGTTGGCGCCGGAGAGGATCACGGCGCCGGAGCCCGTTTTCTCCAGCCCGCCCACACCGCTGATGTTGCCGCTGAGGGTCAGCACCCCGCCGGCGTCCACGTCCACATCGAAGTTCGCGGCAACAGTTTCCGCGTTGGCGATGGCGCCCGCGTATTCGCCGGACGCGGCGCCCGACTGGAGCCGGAGAATCTTGTTGTCGCCCGTGTTGCTGACCGTGAGCGCGTTGGCGATGGTGATCCCGTCTGCGATTTCAAGAATGGTGCCTGTATTGACCAAGGTGACCCCGCCCGTGCCGAAAGCGCTGTTGTTAGCCGCGCGCAAGATGCCAGCGTTGTGCGTGGTGGTTCCGGTGTAGGTATTGGCGCCAGCGAGCACCAGCGTGCCGACACCGGCCTTGGTGATGCCACTGGCAGCCGCACCGTTGGCGATGTCCGCCGCGATGACCATCTCGACGTCCGTCTGGGTGGAGTCACCGATGGTGAAGGTGCGGGTGGCGCCGAGGTTGACGGTGCCGCCGCTGATGGTCGCGGTGCCGGAGTTCGCCGAGGTGGTGTAGGTGACGGTGCCGCCGAGGGTGAGCGCGCCGCCATTGAGGGCGATAGTGGAGGTGCTGCCGAGCGGGCCGTTGCCCATGTTCAGAGCGCCGATGGCCTGGGCTCCGTTTTGCAGGTCCAGCAAGCCGCTGAACACGGTCAGGGTTCCAGTGCCGAGGTTGGACCCCGGCCCTACGGTCAAGGTCCCGGCGGCAATGGCGGCGGAGCCGACGATGGTGGTGCCGGCGACGAAGCCGGGGTTGGCGCCTTGCAAGGTCAGGGAGCCGTTGCCGGTGTAGTTGAGGTTCAGATTGAAGCCGGAACTGTTGGTGATGCCACCAGTGATGACGGTATCGCCACTGCCTGTGATGGTCCAGGTTCGCGCGGCGGTCATGAGGTCAGCCGTCACCGTGTTGAAGGTCAGCGTCTTGCCGCTGACGATGTTGTTCGTGGTTGTGACATTGTTGCCAGCGGCCAGCAGCGCCAAGTTGTTGGTGAAGGTGAGGCTGTAGTCGCCGGTGTAGGTCGTGTTGGTGTTGTTGTTATGCAGGAGCGGGCTGCTGAACGTGCGATCCGCACCATGGGCGAAGATGGAGGCAGTGCCCGTGGTGAGTTGCGTGGTGAAACCCAGGGCCGTGTCGCTGCCGATGCCCAAGGAACCGGCGGTGACGGCAGTAGTGCCGGTGTAGCTGTTGGCGCCCGTCAACAGCAGTGTGCCGGCCCCGGTTTTCGACAAGTTGCCGGCAGCGGTGCCGTCCACGATCTGGCTGTTGATGGTCGTGTTGCCCGTGCCGGTGATGGTGATGGTGCGCGCCGTGGTACCGCGGTCCACCAAGGTGAGCAGATCTCCGTTGAAGGTGGTCAGGCCGGTGTTGTTGATCGTCAGGGTGCGGTTGTTGCCACCGTTGAACTCGACGTTACCGGTGAAGGTCAGATCCGCCGTACCGGCGATGACACTGTTCACGTTGACGCTCAACCCGCCCAGCGTGGTCTCGAACCCGGCATGGCTGAAGTAGCCGCCCAGCGCCGGGAACTGACCCGCGGTGGCGTTGCCCAACACGAGATCGGTACCGGCCGGCAGCGCGTCCGCCACTCCATAGACCAGGGCGCTGGTGGCGGTCGCGCCGCCGATGACCCGCACGCTGCCGCTGAAATCCACCGGCGTGTTGAGGGTAAGGGTGCCTTCGCCGAGCTTGGTCAGGCCGCCCGCGCCGCCGTTGCCGATGGCGTTGGCGACGGCCACGTCGTTGCCGTTGGTGTCGAACACCGCGCCGCCGCTGTTGAAGGTCAAGGCGCGCGCCGTGGCCGAGGGGTCGAAGGTCGCTCCCGTGGCCCAGCGCAGGCCGCCGCCGAAGAAATGCAGGTCCCCGCTGCCCAGCGCGTCGAGGGTGGAGACTTCGATCAAACCCTGGTTGAACCAAGTGCCGCCGTTGTAGCTGTTGGCGGCGTTGGTCAGCGCCAGGATGCCGTTGCCGGCCTTGGTCAGCGAGGCGTTGCTCGTCAGGGGCGAGGCGATGGTGAGCGTGTTCGCCACGTTGGTGACATAGATCAGATACTCCGAGGTCGCGGTCTGCAGGGCGTTAAACCCGCCCAGTGTGATGCCGTTGGCGGGAACCGTGGTGGTAGCCAGCAGCGCGCCGCTGGCCAGGGTCAGGGTGTCCCCCGCGCCGCCGGTGATCGTCTGCGCAGCCGCGCTGGAGTCCAGCACCAGGGAGTTGATGGTCTTGCTGCCGCCGGTCAACGCACCGGCGGGATTGGCGGCAAAGCGCACGTTGTGCTGCGTCACTCCTGCCAAACCGTTGTAACCGGCTTGATTGAGCACGTACTCGCTGGTGAGATTCAGCGGACGGAAGCCCTCCGCGGCGCTTACAAAGGTGACGAAGGAGTTGCCGAGAGACGCGAGCACGGTAGCGGCCGTCGCATCGTTCGCCAGCCCGGCGTGGCCGATGAAGTAGGGGACGATGCTGTTGTCGGTGGTGCCCGCCGCGTAGGCGCCGCCGACGGCACCCATCAGGTTGAAAGACGCCGCCGATGTGGTGATGCGACCGCGGGTAGCGGAGGTACCGGAGGTACCGCCGCCCAAATTCTGGCCGCGCAGCAGTGCAGTGGCGAAGTTCTCGCGCTCGAAGTTGGTCATGGTCAACGTGGATGTCCTGTTGTTGGCGGGATTGGAGCTCGTCGCCTGGATGACGTTGTGCCCCGCGCCCAGCCGCACCGTGCCGATGGTGTCCGCACGGGAGGTATCGTGCGTGGTATCCATCCACAGGCCGCGGTTGTTGGCCGCGCCGATGGCCGACATCGCCGTGTTGTTGAGAATGACCAGGGTGCTGTTGCCGATGCGGTCGATGGTGGCGTTTTGATCCATCAAGTTTTGCAACTCGGCGGCGTTGATCGTGATGGTCTGCACCTGGTTGATGATGCCCGACGCCCCGCTCAAGGTCAGCAGCCCGCCGTTGATGATGATATCGCCGGTGAACGCCGAGTTGTTGCCTTGGAGAACCTGCTGGACGGCGCCGGTTTTGATCAGGGTGCCATCCCCCACCAAACTGCCGGTATACGTCCGGTTGGCTTGGGCGGCGTTGACGATCAGGGTGCCGGAGCCGATCAGCACCGTGGAGCCAACCGTCGTGGTGCCGTTGCTGACGGACGCGCCCGTCGCGGTGGCCAAGCCGCCCACCCATTCCGTGCCGTTGTTGATGTCCAGGGTGGAGAGCTTCAACTGCACTGACGAATACTTGCCGATGCCTTGGCCGCCGGTGACCGACACCGTGCCGCCCTCGCTGATCGTGGTGAGGCCGCGGTGCGTGTTGAGCCCGGAAAGCTCCAGCACCCCGGCGCCCGTCTTGGCCAAAGCGGTGGCTCCGACCACCTGCGCGGTGATGGCAAAAGGAGCCGCCGTGTTGTGCTGGTGGACGAACAACTCCGCCCCGGTGCCGCCCGTGCCGTTCAACTGGCCGCCGATGATGGAGGCCGCGCCCGCGCCCACATCCGGGCTGACGAGGATGCCGCCGCTGGCCACGGTCAGGAGATTGCCGCCCAGATCCACGGTGGAGGCCGTGCCGATGCGCAGGCTGTTGATGCTCAGGTTGCCGCCCAACGCGCCGAAATAACCCACGCCGTCCGTCACGTCATCCCCGGCGGCCCAAGTGGCGATGTCATCCTTGGTGGTGGAAGTGAAGGCTGCGATCTGCCCCGCGTTCACGGTGGCGAAGTGGCTGCCATTGACCGTGGCCCAGCCGCCAAAAATCGTGCCGTTGGCGTTGGCCGTGATGGTCTCGATGACGCTGCTGCCGGGAGTGAAGGCGAAGTCCACCGAGGCGCCCACCGTGGCGCGGGTGATGGCACCCAGGTTCAGCGTCACGGTCTGGCCGGCGCCGTGCTCCAAGGTGATGCGGGAAGCGCCCGCGGTGAGGGTCAGGCCGTTGACAGCTTGGCTGCTGGCGGCGGAACCATTGCCTCTGAGCGTCAACCGGCTGCCGGACATGGTCAGCAGGCCGCCGGAGGAAAGCTTGTCATTGTTTTCATCGGTGAAGTCCAGGATCACCCCGCCGCCGCTGATGGTGGTGGCGCCGTTGTAGGTGTTGGCCCCCTTCATGACGAGCGCGCCGTTGCCGGTTTTGGTGATGGCGAAGTCCCCGGTAATTCCGGCCTCAATCACCATCTCCTCGTCAACCTGCGTCGAGTCGTTGATGGCGAAGCTCCGCGCCGCGCCGAGGTTCAACGTGCCGGGAGTGATGAGGGCGAGACCAGAGTTGAGGGAGGCGGTGTAGGTGACGGTGCCGCCCAGATTCAGGGTGTGTCCATTGAGTTCCAACGTGGACGTGCTGCCGAGCGGTCCGTTGCCCATCGCCAGGGTGGTGATGGCCGGCGCGGTCAGAAGGTCCACCAAGCCACTGACAATCGTCAGGTTCGCCGCCGCGCCCAGGCTGGAGCCGGGCATGAGGCGGAGGATGCCGGCGTCCACCGTGGCGGAGCCCAGCGTGGTGGCACCGGTGTAGGTGTTGGCGGCGCCCGAGATGACGGTCAGGCCCGTGCTGGTGACGATGAGGGCGCCCGTGGTGGCCGTGCCGTTTTGGATGACGCCGCTGATGATCGTGTCGCCACTGCCGGCGATGGTGAGGTTGCGCGAGACCGCCTCGGCGCTGATGTTGAGGTTGCCGTCAAAGGTCAGCACCGCCCCGGGTTGCAGATTGTTGGTCAGCACCCGGTTGCCTCCGGTGCTGCCGGTCAGTGTGCCGGTCAGGGTCAGGCTTTCGCTGCCGATAATGTTGCCCGCAGTCCAGGTCACATTGTTGGAAATGGAGCGTGCCGCGTTGATGGCCTGCAAATTGCTGGTCGTGGCCGTCATGGTCAGCACGCCGCCGGCCAAGCCGCCATTGCTGGCGCTGTTGAGGTGGATCGTGCCGGTGGTCAGTGTCGTTGCGCCAGCGCTGCTATTGCTGCCCGAGAGCACCAGGATGCCTGCGGCCGCGTTCATCGTGGTGGTGCCGGAATAGGTGTTCGCGCCACTCAGCGTCGTCACGTTGCTGTTGGTGATGGTCAGCCCGTTGGCAAAGGCGTTGCCATCGGCAATCACGCCCTTGATTTCGGTCGCTCCCGCGCCCGCGAGGGTCAGGATGCGGGCGGCGGTGTTGCCCGCTGCTCCGAGGTTGATGGCGTTCAGCGTCAGCGAGGCCGGAGCGGTGAGGCTGTTGGTCAGGGTACGGACGGCATCCGCGCCGGTGCCGGTGAGGGTGCCGCCAATTTCGAGATTTTCCGTGCCCGTGACGGTGAGATTAGCGTTGAGGATCAAGTCATTGGCCAGCGCATCAGCGCCGGAGAGATCGAGGCCCGCACTCGCGCGCAGGGTGCCGGGGCCGGCAATGGTGAGGGCACCGCTGCCAAGAGCCTCCTTGTGGCCCAATTCGAGAATGCCGCGGGCGAGCTGGGTGCCGCCGGTGTAGGTGTTGGCCTTGGCCAGCACCACCGTGCCGGCGGTGCCGGCCCAGACGGCGTCGTTGATGCGCAGGCTGTAAGAGCCGCCCGATTCGGAAATGACGGAATCGACAATGAACTGCCGCGTGGCGACGTTGCGAACGCCGAGCCCGCCGTTGTTGGCGAGGACAACGCCACCGGTCAGGGTGGCAGTGCCGATATCGCTGGCGGTGTCAACCCGGAGTTCCGCGGAGCCACCTGCGCCACCGAGAGTGATTTCTCCGCTGAAGACCGCCGCGATGTTGGCGGCGAGGTTAAACTCGAGCACGGCATTCTCGGTGGCGCTGGCAACGGTGATGTCGTGGCCGATTTGCTGGGTGCGGCCGGTGCCGGTGAAGAGGATGCGGCCTTTCTCGGCGGTGATGGTGTCACCGGAGCCGAGGCCGTTGGCGTTGTTGGTGGTGATGGAGCCGCGCAGAATGTTCCAGTTTCCGCTCCAGGCGCTGTTATTCTGGTTGAGCGTGAGGGTACCGGTTTCCTGATTGCCTTCGGTGACCGTGGTGATGCCGTTCACCGTCAGATCTCCCGTGCCGGTGAGGCCGCCGGAGAGGGTGATGCTGCGCCCGTTCACCAAAGTGACGGGGTCCAGCATGTGGATGGTGGAAGCCGCCGTGACGTTGACGGGGCTGCTGTAGGTCTGGGTGGCGCCGCCCGCCGAAAGGACACCGCCGGCGAGAGTAATGGGCACGGTGGTGGTGGAGGCGGTGGCGTTGTTGGTGTAGAAGACACCGCCGGTCACGACGACATTGGCAAGGTTGGAGCCCGTGCCGAGAGCAGTGATGTTGGTCAGCTCCAGAGCGCCGGCCTCAACAGTGAAGGTGGCGGTCTGGCCGGCGTTGAACGAGGGATCAGCGGGAGTGGAGAGGACGACCCTGCCTGCGCCTGCCTTGGTCACGTTCGCCTCGCCGAGCAGCGCCCCTGAGACGGTGAGGGTGGAGGCGGCATCCGCGACGCTCCAAGTCTGGTCCGCGCCGAGTCTGAGATTGGCGCCGAGGGTGACATTGGCAGGACCGCCCGTGGTGATGGCGATGCCGGACGTGTCGTCCTGGGGCGCGATTTCGAGGCGAGCGCCGGGGAGCGCGCCGGGATTGATGGTGACAGAGGAGGGAGTGCTGGCGCCGGCTTCGAAGGTCAGCGAGTTGATCTTGAAGTTTTGCTCCAGGGTGGTGCTCAGGGCGCCCGCGCCAACGCCGTCCCAACCGAAGATGACGTCGTGGGCTTGACCGGGGGTGCTGGCGGCGGGGATGGCGCCGGCCTTGTCCTCGGACCAATTGTTGTTCGCTCCGTTCCAGGTGGTGTTGGTGCCGCCGCGCCAGTAGAGGGCGCCGGTAAGCAGATCGCCGGTGGTGATCTGGACGAGGTTGTCAGTCACCGTCCAGGTGAAACCGTCGAAGCCGCCCGGAGTGAAGCCCTTGATCATGTTGCCGATACCGAAAGCGGTGAGACCGCCGTCGGCAAGGTTCAGCAGGGTGTAGGTCTGGTTCCCGGAAAGCCCGGCGTCGGTGAGGTTGAAGGTGATGGTGTTGCCGAGGTTGAGCGCGCCGCCGGTGAGCAGGGTCAGGGTATCGGTGGCGCCGTCGCCGATGTTGAGGTTGAGGGTGGCGGTACCGGAACCGGTGTTGCCGAGACTGAGGGTGCCTAGGTTGGAAATGGCGCTGCCGGCGCCATCGAGCAGGCCGAGGGTGGAGCCCGCACCGACTTCGATGGAGGTGATCAGATGCGGGTTGGCGAGGCCGCCCAGGAGGCTGAGGGTGGAGGCCTCAATGGCGCGCAGGCCGGTGGTGGCGGTGACGAGGCCACCGATGGTGAAGCTGCCGCCGCCTTCGCTGGCGGTGAGGCCGGCGTGGGAGAGGATGCCGCCAGCGCCGAAGGAGCCCGCGGCGTTGCCGATCTTGACGAGACTCAGGGCGCCGCCGCCGCTGTTCTCGATGGTGTAAGCACCGGCGCCGAAGCTGACGGCGGCGTTGTTCGCGCCAAAGCGGAAGGTGGCGGGGCTGACGGAAGTGTTGTCGATGACGATGGTGCCGTTGGTGATGGCGGTGAGGGCGTTGACGGTCTGGCTGGTGCCGTTGAGGTCAAAGCGGGCGACATCCCCGGTCGCCAATTCGGGGCTGAAGACCAAACCACCGTGGCCCGCCAGCGCTGGAATCGCGTTGTCAGCGATCATGCGCAGGGTGCCGTTGTCGATGTCAATATCGGCGTTGCTTTTGTTGAAATTGGAAAGGCCGGTTCCTCCCAGGCTCAGCGTGCCATTGTTGATCGTCGTCACCACGCCGAAATCGGCGCTGGTGGTGAAATTGCCGTCGATGATAGTGTGGCCGGGGCCGTTCAGAGTCCAGGTGCGGTTGGCAGTCAACGCGTTGGCGGTCATGCCTGCCTGGAAGGTCAGAGTCTTGCCCGCCTCCAGGCCGTTGTTGGTGGTGACATTGTTCGCGCCAGCCCCGAGGTTCACCGGATTGGTAAAGGTGAGGTTGTAATTGCCGATCCAACTGTTGCTGGCGTTGTTAACCAAGGTCAGGTTGTTGCTGATCACGCGGTCGCCACCGTAGGCGAAGATGTTGCCGTTGCTCGCCATGAGGGTGCTGCCACCCAGGACATTGTCTCCACCGAGGCCGAGCGCGCCGGCGCTGACGGTGGTGTTGCCGGTGTAGTCGTTGGCGTCATTGGTCAGAATCCAAACCGCGCTGCCGTCCACGGTGATGGCCAGGGCGCCGCCACCTCCGGGGTTGGAAAGCTGGCCGGCGATCGTGTTGCCGAAGGCGCTGGTGCCGCGCAGGTTGAGGGTCCGGTTGTTGGCGTTGCTGATGTTATGGACAATGTCGCCGGTCAAAATCAGCGGGCCGGCGCCATCGGCATGGATTTGCGTTGAGCCGCTGGTGATATTGAGCCGGATCATGCGGTCGCTGGTTTCCCCGGCGCCGGTGTATTGCAGAACTCCACCCTGTGACGTTCCCGGCCCAAGCACGATGGCATTGGAAGCGGTCATGGCGGCGCCGCTGGCGCCGACGCTGGTCGGAGTGCCGGGGTCGTCGGTGCTGTGGCCCAGCGAATAAACCTGAAGGACGCCGGCGGAAATCTGAGTGGCGCCGGTATAGGTGTTGGCGCCGCTCAGGATCAGGGCGCCAGCTCCGGTTTTGATGAGGCCGCCGCCCGCGCCGCCACTGAGCACGCCGCTGAGGGTGGCGTAGTCCGCGCCAGTGGTGGTGTTGTCGAGCACGCTGATGGTGCGGTTGGCGGTGCCGAAGTTGATGGAGTTGCGGAAGTCCACGTCGGCGAGGGCGGTGGTGGAGTTCAGGATCAGGTTTTGCACGCCGCCGGTGCCGAGGAAGCCCCCCGCGCCCCAGGTGAGCGGGGTAGGCGAGGCGAGGCCGCCGATGGCGACGATGAGCGGTTCCGTATGCGCGGCGAAGCCGGCGCCGCCGGTGGTGCTGTCAGCGGTCCAGTTGAAAGTGATGCTGCCGGTGCCGGCGACGGGGGTGGCGGCGAGCGGGCGGTCAAACACGCCGCTCATTTGCAAAATGGCTATCGCAGTGTTGGCGGCAGGATTGAACACGATGGGGCTGTTCGCGGGCAGGGCACCGTTGACGTTGATACCCAGAATGCCGTTGGTGACGGTGGTGGCGCCGCTGTAGGTGTTGTTGGAGTTGCCGAGGTTCCACTGGCCGGCGGCGTTCTTGGTGACGCTGGTCACATTCGCCCCGATGCCGCTGTCGGTGATCTGTGGGTTGAAGGTGTTGTCACCAATGGAGGTGCCGGCGAAGACGAAGGTGCGCGCGGCGGCGCCGGAATGCACGATGGCGCCGTAATTGCTCCAAACGATGGCGTTGTTGTTGGAAGCGGTGCTGGAGAGCGTGACGCCGGCGCCGGCGAGGGTGAAAAGGCGGTCGGTGCTGGCGGAGCGGGAGCCGAGGGCGAGGTTGCCATTGAGGATGTTGCCGCGATATTGCAAACCGCTAGTGGCGGCGGTGCCGCTGAAGACCAGGTTGGCGGCGTCGCTGCTGGAAGCGCCGATGCCGCTGGGCAGGCCGCCATTGGCCAGGGAATCCACCGTGACCAGACCGGCGCCGCCGATGGTGGTGACGCCGGTGTAGTTGCTGGTGCCGTACCAGTTCTGCGCGCCGGTTCCAATCTTGGTGACGCTGATGACGCCGTTGGTTTGGTTGATGCTGCCGTAGGAATCGCCGGTGCCGGTGGTGTTGCCGACGGTGAGCGTGACCGGCGAGGCGCTGGTGTTGGTGATGACGCCGTTGTTGATGAAGCTGTTGACCGTAGAATCGACGCCGTTGAGGTCAAGCGTGCCGGGCTGGCGGATGGTGACAGCGATGGCGGCTGGACCGAGCGTGCCGGAGCCGGTGAGCCGGACGGTGCCTTCGTTGATGGTGGTGGTGCCGGTGTGGGTGTTGGCACCGCCGAGCACCAGCAGGCCCGCTCCGTTCTTGGTGAGACCGTTGGTACTGGCGACCACCGGCGTGTTCAGAATCAGGCTGTCCGTGGCCTTGTCCACACGGATGATGAGCGATTGGTTGGTAGTGGTGCTGTTGGTGCGAAGCTGGCCGCCATTGATGACGGCGTTGCCGCCGCTGACCAGAAGGCCGCCGCCAAGGAGGGCGCCGGCAGCACCTCCCTGGGTGCGGAGCGTCACGATGCCTGAGAGATTCAGGGTGTGGCTGCCGCTGATTTTCAGAGAGTCAACGACAATGACCCCGGTGGCCGCATTGGTGAAGCTGGCGGAGACCAAGTTGTTCGAGCTCGCCACCAAGTCACTGGTGGCGATGTTGAAATCGGCGTCAATGCCGTAGTCCGGCGCGCGCAGGGTGCCGCCGTCGTTGAAGGCGAAATCCGCGCCATTGTAATACACGTTGGCGGCGATGATGTTATTCAAGGTCACCGCGTTGAGGTCACCGATGCTGATGGTGCTGCCGCTGTCCGGGGTGACAAAGTTCAGGCCGGCGCCGCCGGCGGGCTGGGCAAGACTGGCGAAACTGAGGGAGGCGGTGCCGCCGGAGCCGGGGGTGAGCCTGATGGTGTTGGAACCAGCAGTCGGAGTCAGCGCGCCCATCGCCTGGGTGCTGCTCGCGCCGGGGGCGCCGACGAACTCGAAGGTGCTGCCGGCGTAGTTGTTACTCGCGTTGAAGGTGAGGGCGTTGGACGTGGCCCCGTTGAGCACGGTGGGGACGGCGGCGCTGGCCTGGATTTTCAGGGTGCCGTTGTACATCGTGATGACGCCGGTGAAGGTGTTGGCGCCTGCCAGCACCCAGGTGCCGGGGCCGATTTTGCCAATGGCGGTGGTGTTGGTGGCGGTGTCATTAACGATGGCCCCATTGATGATGTTGTTGGTGGCGTTGGTGCCGCCGAGGAAGAGGGTTTTGGCGCCCGCGCCGATGGCGGTGAAGTTGGAGTTGATGATGACCGGGCTGGCGAGCGCCTGGTTGGCGTAGATGCTGGCGTTGCCGGTAGTGCTGGCGAGGTTGATGACCTTGCTGGTGGTGAGGCCGGCGGCGGTGGCGGCGGTGGTGGTGCCGATGATGAGGGCACCTGCGGTGCCACCGGTGCCGATGTTGATGATGGTGCCGGCGGTGTTGTTAAGGGAGCGGAAATCGGTGGCGATGATGGCGCCGCCATTGATGTTGATGTTGCCGCCGAGGGTGGTGCCGGTGCCGAGGATGGTCAGGCTGCCAGTGCCGGTTTTGGTCAGCATTTTGTCCGTGCCTACGCCGATGATGCTGCCGTTAATGACCGTATTGCCGCTGCCGCCGACCGCCAGGGTGCGCGGACGGTTGGCAGTGCCGCTTTCCCCAAGAGTGATATTGCCGGTGAAGGTCAGATTGCCTCCCATGTTGTTGGTGAGGGTATTGGTCAGCACGCTCGTGGTCGTGTTTGCATCCATGCCCATGGTGCTGAAGGTGATCCCAAAACCATTGCGGCTATTGAAGGTCGTGGTGGCGGTGCCAGCCGTCGTGCTGACAACATGCTGCAAGGTGCCGAAGGTCGTCGTCCCGTTGATGGCGGCGCCGCCAACTGCCGGACCGGTGAAGATGCTGCCGGTGCTGCGAGTGTAAACATTCTTGCCGAAGTTCAGGCTGCTGTCCGAGCGAATTTCGAGAACGCCGCCGTTCAGGTCGATGGGGGCGGCGGTGGTGGCGCCGTTGTCCATGCCGAAGATGGAGTTGCCGAGGCCATCCAAAGTCGATGTGATGCGCACCGAACTCTGGCCGCCCGTGGCGCTGCCGGAAATGCGGAGGCGGCCGGCAAAACCGGAGGTGTCGGACGGGTTCCAGAACAGGATGCCCGCTCCCGCCTTTTCCAAGGTGCCGGTGCCGGTCAGCGGCCCGTTGAGCAGGTAGCTGCCTCCCGCACCCGCCGTATTGATGCCGCCCAGGATGCTGATGTGCGTGCCGGGCGTGCCAGCGACATTGACTCCGCCGGAAAGCGTCAAGATGCCATTGCTGGAAATCAACCGGCTGGTGCGCGGGCTGACGCCATCAGCAATGCGCAACTCGCCTGAAATTTCATTGCTGCCAATGCTGACCAGCGCGCCGCCGCGGCCGGCGTTGGGTCCGCTGCCCTGCAACGAAATATCGCGGTTGAGCACAATCGGCCCGCCCAGCCCATTAAGCACGAGCGCGCCGCCGGGGTGGCCGAGAACGACGTTGCTGCCGGTCACGTTGTTGATCTCCGTGATCACAATCGGCGAAGTCGAAGACCCCAACTGAGCGGGATCAGTAATGATGAGGGTGCCGTTGGCGATGGTGGTGACACCGGTGTAGTCGTTCGCCGCGTTGGTCAGGCGCACCGTGCCGCCACCGGTGAGGGTGAGGCCGTTGGCGCCGCTGAGGATAGAATCCAGGGTCAACAGATGGCCGAGGGTTACCCGGAAACCACCGCTGGTGAGGGCGAGATCACCGCCGGTGAAGGTGTAGTTATCCTGAATCCACAGGCTGTTGGCCAAGCTGCCAGCGCCGAGCGTAATGAGCGAGCCGGAGCCGGGAATCGGCGTGCCGAGGATGGCGTCATCCAACGCGCTTGGCAGGCCGGTGCTCCAGTTGCCGGACTCAGCCCAGTTGGCGTCCACAACACCGGTCCACTCCGTTTGAGCTTGGGTTACACCTGGGGAGGCGGCGCAAATCGCCGCAGCAAGGACAAAACGTGACAATTTCAACATAACTGGAGTCCGGGTTGGTTCTTGGCGCAATTCAAATTGGTGGATGGCTTATGTGATCGGAATTCTAGCGCAAAATATCGCCTTCAAGACTTTAAGCGATTACACAGAATCATCCCAATAAAGGTCCGGTAAGCCATGCGGAATTCTAGAACAAGGTCAAGGAAAAACTTTGCGAAAAAAATTATCCTTTTTGTATGATTAGATGATATTGATGTATCAAAATACCCTTTATACCTAAAGCGACAGTTACGGAATAGGTTTAACAAGTACCGTCGGCTACTCCGGGAAGTTGGTATGAAATGCCTTTGAAAAACAGCGAGCCTCAAGGTTCCGGGCGGTCAGATCTGGAGCAAATTTGCGGGATTACTACCGGGAGAAGACGGGATCGCCGTTCTCGACTGCCACGAGGACAATTTCATCCTCGTCGTGGAGGTGACGCCTTATCCTGAAAAGGACGATGAGTGCCTACGGAAGAACCGGAATGGACGGAAAGAAGGAATCATCCGGGAAGATGGCGCGGTTTCTTTTCCCATCCGGTGGCAGGATGGCGTGAAGTGCAAGGAAGGAGGCTTGCCAAGCCTCCGGTTCCAGGAGGCAAGTTTGCCATGCCGGGCATTCCCTCCCGTCCTGGCACTTTGGCAAGCGCCGTTCCTTGCTCACGCCGTTGCCTCCTAGCTCCCGATGCCCCGCCCCACCTCACACCTCACCGCCTGTTTCGAGCCAACTTCCCGGATGATCCGAAAGAAGGACCGCGCCCGCTGCAACCGGCTCTCACATTTTGGGTGAACCCGCATTTGCGCCGCTATCCTTCAGATTCTGCGTGTTCCGTAAGCCACCATCCCGGTTTTTAGCCCGACTTCGCGGATTGGAGGGGTGGATGAAGTTTCTGGCCTTGTAGTT